>NZ_JAWJWL010000015.1:0-156342 GCF_034721475.1 Burkholderia alba
AACTCCGGCTGGTTCATCGAAGGGCTGGTGTCGCAGACGCTCGTGGTGCACCTGCTGCGCACGCAGAAGATACCGTTTCTGCAAAGCACGGCCGCGCTGCCGGTGCTGCTGTCCACGGCGGTGGCGATCGGGATCGGCTGCTGGCTGCCGTTCTCTCCGTTCGCCGAGGCGCTCGGTTTCATCCATCTGCCGGGCAGCTACTGGTTCTGGCTGATCGCGACCATGGTCGGCTACATCGCGCTCGCGCAGATCGTGAAGACGGTCTACGTGAAGCGTTACCGGCAGTGGTTCTGACGCCCTCCTCCTGATGCGCTTCCGGCCCGCGCGATGCGCGGGCCGGTCTTGCCGACTCGCACCGACGTCATCGACATGAAAAAGATTCTCCCTTTCGCGACCGCGTGCTCGCTGATCGCACCGTTCGGCGCCCATGCCGCCCATCCGCTCGTCTCCGACGACACCGGCACCCAGGGCGACGGCAACTGGCAGTACGAACTCAACATGGAACAAACCTCGAAGGAAGAAGGAACCGGCCGCCAGCAACTGTGGAACACCACGCTGACACGCGGCTTCGGCCCATCGGTCGACCTGTATGTGAATGCGCCCTACACGCACGTGCAAACCCGCTCCGACGAAGCCGGTTCCGGCTTCGGGGACATCGAGATCGGCGCGAAGTGGCGCTTTCTCGAGCGCGGCCCGTTCAGCCTCGCGCTGAAACCGCGCATCAACGTGCCGACGGGCGACGATCACCACGGGCTCGGCAACGGCCGCGTCAATGCGGGCGCGACCCTGCTCGCGCAGTACGACGCCGGATCGTTCACGTTCCTCGCGAATGCCGGGGTCAACTATCAGCCGAACAGCCACGACGACATGACGTCGCTCTGGCAGGTGTCCGGCGCGGCGCTCTATCACGTGACCGACACGCTCCATCTAACGGTCGACATCGGCACGTCGCGCAACCCGGACCGCTCGCATCACGCGAACCCGGCCTTCCTGATCGCGGGCGCGATCTACTCGCCGCGCAACTGGCTCGACCTGGACATCGGCTACCGGCGCGGGCTGAACAATCAGACCTACGATCATTCGTTGATGGCGGGCCTGACCGCGCGCTGGTAGCGCACGCCACGGAGCGGCAACGATCGGGCGGCCCGCGGGCCGCCCGCTACGTTTCAGGGCGGCGGCGCGCCGTCGAACAGCGCGCCGCACAGCGCGCGCCCTTCCTCCGTCAGCGTCGCGCTGCCGGTGCCGTCGTCCCGGACCACGGTAACGGTCAGCCCGGCCGCGTCGAGCTGCGTCAGCGTGCGGCGCAGGCTGCTCATCGGCGTTTGCGCACGCTTGCTGAGCTTGGCGAGCGACCAGGGTTTGCCGGCCGGCTCCGCCGCCGCTTCGTGCAGGCAGGCCAGCAGCGCGGACAGCGCCGGATCGAGCGCCGCCTCCTCGCCGCCGTTCGGCTCCGTTGCTGGGTTCATCGTGTCTCTCCTCTTTTGTCCCGGGGGGCGATGCGCGGCCGCTCATCCGCGCGCGCAGCGCGCGGCCAGCTTGCCGAGCGTCTTGATCGCCTGCTCGATCTGCGGCGACCACGGATAACTGTAATTGAGCCGGATGAAATGCCGGTAGCCGTCCGTCGTCGAAAACATCTGCCCGGGGCCGATCGTGATCCGCTGCGCGAGCGCCAGCTGGTACAGTTGCATCGAATCCACCTGCGCCGGCAGTTCGACCCACAGCACGTAGCCGCCCATCGGCTGCGACAGCCGCGTGCCGTCGGGAAAGAAGCGCCGCACCATCGCGCTCATCAGGCTCGCCTGCTGCGCATAGATCCGGCGGATCTTGCGCAGATGATGATCGTAGCCGTCATGGCGCAGATATTCGGCGATCGCGAGCTGGTCGATCGCGGGAGTCGCGAGCGTGTTGAGGAATTTGAGCTTCTCGACCCGGTCGCGGTACCGCCCCGGCATCGCCCAGCCGACCCGGTACGCGGGCGACAGGCTCTTCGAAAACGACGCGCAGTGCAACACCAGCCCGCGCCGGTCGAACGTCTTCAGCGCGCTCGGCCGGCCGTCGCCGTAATACAGCTCGTGATACACGTCGTTCTCGATGACCGGCACGTCGTGACGCGCCAGCAGCTCGACGAGTGCGCGCTTGCGGTCGTCCGGCATCTGGAAACCGAGCGGATTCTGGAAATTCGGCATCACCATGCATGCGGCGATCCGCTCGCGCGCGAGGATCTGCTCGAGCGCGCCGAGATCGATGCCCTCGCCCGGGTGCGTCGCGACCTCGATCGCGCGCATGCCGAGCCGCTCGATCGCGTGGAGCATCGCGTAGAAGGTCGGCGATTCCACCGCGATCGTGTCGCCCGGCTTCGCGACCGCCTGCACGCACAGATTAATCGCCTCGGTCGCCCCGATCGTGACGACGATCTCGTCCGGCTCGACCGGCACGCCGTTTTCCAGGTAGCGGCGCGCGATCTGGCGGATCAGGTCCGGATTGCCCGGCGGCAGATCGTCGATCACGCCCCAGCGCGTGCGCCGCCGCGCGATCGCCTGCGCGTGCCGGGCGATCCGCTGCGACGGAAACACCGTGGAATCGGGATACGGCGAGCCGAGCGGTACCGCGTCGTCCCGCGCGATCGAGCGCAGCGTCGACAGCACGAGGCGGCTCACGTCGACCTGCGCGGACACCGCGACGGGCGCCGATGCATGCAGCTCGGGCGCCGCCGCATCGCGCGCGCGCGCCCGCACGAAGTAGCCGGACTGCGGCCGGCTTTCGATCGCGCCCCGGCTTTCCAGCACCAGGTACGCGCGCACCACGGTCGTGATGCTGACCTGTTGCTGGCGGCTGGTGTGCCGCACCGACGGAATCCGCTCGCCCGGCCGGTACACGCCGCGCCGGATCATGCCGTCGATGTCGTCCGCCAGTTTCTCGTAGAGCTTCACGTCGAACCCTTTCAAATATCTTTCGAAAGTACAGTTTACTGATGCGTTGCACCAGAATTCAAAACTGTACTCTTTTTCCAGATCGGGAGGTGTGCGTACAGCCCGCGCCCACGGGCGTTTACGCTCGATGCATCGCCGTCCCGAGCGGCACCCCGACCATCGCCGCACCATGAAAAAGAAAGCTTCCGCCGCACGCATCGAACCGTACACCCACCCGGCCGCCGGCTGGGGCGCGCTCAAGTACGTCGCGATCAACCTGATCAAGGAGAAGGTGTCGGGCGGCAACTACCGCGCGCTGCTGCGCCAGAACCAGCCCGACGGCTTCGACTGCCCGGGTTGCGCGTGGCCCGACCGCCAGCACGCGTCGACCTTCGAGTTCTGCGAGAACGGCGTGAAGGCCGTGGCGGCGGAGGCCACCACGAAGCGGGTCACACCGAGGTTCTTCGCCGAACACACCGTGACGTCGCTGCTCGACCAGTCGGACTACGACCTCGAACAGCACGGCCGCCTCACCGACCCGATGGCGTACGACCCGCTCACCGACCGCTACGAGCCGATCTCGTGGGACGCCGCATTCGAGCTGATCGCGCGGCATCTGCGCGCGCTCGGCGATCCGGACCAGGCGTCGTTCTACACGTCGGGCCGCGCGAGCAACGAGGCCGCGTTTCTCTACCAGCTGTTCGTGCGCCTCTACGGCACCAACAACTTCCCCGACTGCTCGAACATGTGCCACGAGGCGACCAGCCGGGGCCTGCCCGCGACCGTCGGCGTCGGCAAGGGTACGGTCACGCTCGGCGACTTCGAGGAAGCCGACACGATCCTGATCTTCGGCCAGAATCCCGCGACCAATCACCCGCGGATGCTCGGCGAACTGCGCGAATGCGCGAAGCGCGGCGCGACCATCGTGTCGATCAATCCGCTCAAGGAGCGCGGCCTCGAACGCTTCGCGAGTCCGCAGCACCCGGTGGAAATGCTGACGATGTCGAGCACGCCGATCGCGACCACCTTCATCCAGCCGGTCATCGGCGGCGATTTCGCGCTGATCAAGGGCGTCGCGAAACGCGTGCTCGAATTCGACGACGCCGCGCGCGAGCAAGGCGCGGAGCGCGTGCTCGATCTCGCGTTCATCGCCGAGCACACGAGCGGCTTCGACGCGTTCGCCGCCGACCTGCGCGCCGAAAGCTGGGCAGCGCTGAGCGCCGAGAGCGGCGTATCCTTCGAGCAGATCGACACGCTCGCGCAGATCTATGCGCGCGGCCGGCGCACCATCGTCACGTGGGGCATGGGCATCACGCAGCACAAGCATTCGGTCGCGACCGTGCACATGCTGTCGAACCTGATGCTGATGCGCGGCAACATCGGCCGGCCCGGCGCGGGACTCTGTCCGGTGCGCGGCCATTCGAACGTACAGGGCAACCGCACGGTGGGCATCGAGGAGAAGCCCACCCAGGCGTTCCTCGACCGGCTCGGGCGCGTGTTCGGCTTCGAGCCGCCGCGCCGCCACGGCTACGACGTCGTCGAAACGATCGAGGCGATGCTCGAAGGCCGTATCAAGGTGTTCGTCGGGCTCGGCGGCAACTTCGCGATGGCGACGCCCGACACGCCGCGCACCTGGGAAGGTCTGCGCAACTGCGACCTGACCGTGCACATCACGACCAAGCTGAACCGCAGCCACCTGATCCACGGCCGCGAGGCGCTGATCCTGCCGACGCTCGGCCGCACCGAGATCGACCTGCAGAACGGCGTCGCGCAGGGCGTGACGGTCGAGGATTCGATGAGCATGGTGCACGTGTCGTACGGGATGAACCAGCCGGCATCGCCGAACCTGCTGTCGGAACCCGCGATCGTCGCGCGGATGGCGCACGCCGTGTTCGGCGGCGACAAGATCGACTGGCTCGGCTACATGAACGACTACGCGCATATACGCGACGCGATCGAGCGGACCTTCGACGGCTTCGCCGACTACAACGCGCGGATCGCCCGGCCGGGCGGCTTCCACCTGGGCGTGGCGTCGCGCGAGCGGGTCTGGCTCACGCCGACCGGCAAGGCCAACTTCATCGCGCACGCGCTGCCCGCCGACACGCCGATCCAGCGCGCCCGCGCGCTGCACGGCGAGCGCCTGATGACGCTGATGACGACCCGCTCGCACGACCAGTACAACACGACCATCTACGCGCTCGACGATCGCTACCGCGGCGTGTACGGCCAGCGCCGCGTGGTGTTCGCGAACCCCGACGATCTCGCGATGCTCGGCTTCGCGGCCGGCGAGTGGGTGGATCTCGAAACGGTGTGGGACGACGGCATCGAGCGGCGCGCCAACGGCTTCCTGCTGGTCGCCTACGACATTCCGCGCGGCTGCCTGGGCGCGTATTACCCGGAAACCAATCCGCTCGTGCCGCTCGACAGCGTGGGCGATGTCTGCAACACGCCGACGTCGAAGTCGATTCCGGTGCTGCTGCACCGCTCGGCGCTCGGCGCGGCGGCTTGAGCGCGCGGAAACCCCGATGATCGTCAGACCTCGCGAGCACTGGTTCAGGATGCTGTTCATCTGGAACGGTTCGGTGCTGCAATCGATCCTGCCTCAGCTCGGGCTGATGTTCGGCATCAGCCTGCTCGCACTGCTGACCGACGGCCGGATTCTCGGCGAAAAGGTACCGCTCAACCCGACGCCGTTCACGCTCGCGGGCCTCGCGCTCGCGATCTTCGCCGCGTTTCGCAACAACGCGAGCTACGACCGCTATCGGGAAGCGCGCACGCTGTGGGGCGGCGTGCTGAAGGCCGCGCGGGCGCTGACCTCGCAGATGCTGTGCTACGTCGCGCCGCAGGCGCCGGAATTCGACCGCGCCGGGTTCGTCCGCGCGACGGTGGGCTTCGTCTACGCGCTCAAGCATCAGCTGCGCGGCACCGATCCTTCGGCGGACCTCGCCCGCTACCTGCCGGCCGACGCGCTGCCGGCCGTCGCCGCCGCGCGCTACCAGCCGATCGCGATGCTTCATGCGCTGCGCGGCGAACTGGCCGTCCAGCACCGCGCGGGCGCGCTGACCGACACCCGGCTGTGGATGCTCGACGCGCAGTTGAACGAGCTGGGCGCGATGGTGGCCGGCTGCGAGCGGATCCAGTCGACGCCGATCCCGTTCGCCTACCACGTGCTGTTGCACCGGACCATCTACGCGTACTGCATGATGCTGCCGTTCGGCCTCGTCGATTCGATCGGCATCGCGACGCCGTTCGTCACCGTGTTCGTGTCCTACACATTGATCGCGCTCGATGCGATCACGCGGCAGATCGAGCGCTCGGTGCTCGCGCTGAACGGCGACGCGTTGCCGGAGGAAATTCAGGCCAACGGCCACTACGAACTGAGCTGATCCGCCGCCGGGCATCCGCGCCTGCGCCGCGCACCCGGTTCGATATCGCCCGCCTCAATTGAACGTCGCCCAGACCAGATACCCGTTCAACGCGACGATCACCACCGTGGCCGCTCCCGCGACCGCCCGCATCGGCCAGCGCATCGCATAGCCGCCCAGCAGGTCCGTGCGGCTCGACAGCAGCAGCAACGCGACCATCGGCAGCGGCAGGACGAGGCTCAGCACGACCTGGCTCAGCACCATCGCATTCGTCACGTTGCAGCCGAGCGCGACCACCACGAACGCCGGCACAATCGTCACGGCCCGCCGTACCCAGATCGGCACGCGGCGACGAATGAAGCCCTGCATCACGACCTGCCCCGCCATCGTGCCGACCACCGAACTGGAAATGCCCGAGGTCATCAGCGCGATCAGGAACAAGGCCGCCGCCGCCGGCCCGAGCACCGGGATCAGCGTGTGATACGCGTCGCCGATATCGGTCATGCCCGGCGCGGCGCGATGAAACGCCGACGACGCCATCATCACCATCGCCAGATTCACGAGGCCCGCGAGACCGAGCGCAACCGCCACCTCGCGATTCGAGAAGCGCAGCAGGCGTCGCCGCTCGCCGTCGTTGCGCGGCACCGTGCGGCCCTGCGTGAGCCCCGAATGCAGATAGAGCGTGTGCGGCATGATGGTCGCGCCGATGATGCCCACCGCGAGCGTCAGCGCCGCGTGATCCCTGATCTGCGGCACGACCAGGTGGAACGCCGCCGCGTGCCAGTCCTGCGGCGCGATCAGCAGTTCGCCCAGATAGCTCGCGCCGATCACGCCGACCAGCGCCGCGATCACCGCTTCGAGCGGCCGGAAGCCGCGCTTCTCGAGCATCAGGATCGCGCACGTGACCACCGCCGTCGCGACCATTCCGACGATGAGCGGCACGTGCAGCAGCAATCCGAACGCGAGCGCGCCGCCGAGGAATTCGGCGAGATCGGTCGCCATCGCCGCCACTTCGGACGCCACCCACATGCCCCAGACGACTGCCGGCGGAAAATGCTCGCGGCACAGTTCGGCGAGGTTGCGGCCTGTCACGATGCCGAGCTTGGCCGACATCGCCTGGAACAGCATCGCGATCACGTTCGCGATCAGCACGACCCACAACAGCTGGTAGCCGTACGCGGCGCCCGCCTGGATATTGGTCGCGAAATTGCCGGGGTCCATGTAGCCGATCGACGCGATGACGGCCGGTCCGACGAACGGCAGCATCGCCGCCCAGCCGGTGCGGCGTCCTTCGAGCGCGGCGCGCGCCGCGTCGGCGGTGCGCAGGGTGGCCGTGCCTGCGGACGACGCACTGCCAAAAGATTTGCTCAACGTGGAAAGCATGATGAAGTTCCGTTCGATAGCGATGCGCGGCGGCGGGTGCGCCGCGTCTGAAACGGCCCGGCGTACCGGGCCGGCCCGTCAAACCGGCACCACGTCCGGCCGATTGCGCGGAATCTGCTGGATGATCTCGGGCGCCAGATTCAGATGCTCGGCGACGAGTCGCGGCGGGGTATGCGCGAGCCAGTCGGACAGCGACACCTCCGCGTAGTGGTCCGACTTGAAGATCTCGAGAAACTGCAGATCCGTGCTGCCGGTGTTCTGCACGTAGTGGCCGAGGCTCTTCTTCACATAGCCGACGTCGCCCGCGCGAAAATCCGCGGTGGTCGCCTTCGGACCGGTGTCGAACACGGTCATTCGCGCTTCGCCCCGAATGTAGTATTGCCACTCGTCGGCATTCGGATGCCAGTGCAACTCGCGCATCCCGCCCGGCTTCACGGTAACGAGCGCCGCCGCCACCGTCTTCGACACGTTGAAGTTGCCGCTGTCGACGATCCGCACCTCGCCGCCGCGCGTCTTGACGTTCGGCGCCATGTCGCCCATCGAAAAGATGAACGGTTGCTTCGGCGCGCCGCGCGACGATGCCGACGCGCGCTGCGCTTCGGCGAGCGGCCCCGGGTCGCCGCCCTGGAAGATCCATAGATTGTCGAGCGGAATCCGCTGGAACGCGTCGGCGGGCACGCCGAAGTTCAGCGCCAGCACGTCCGGCGGCGTATGCGCGATCCAGTCGGTCAGCAGCAGCGTGTTGAATTCCGATGCGCGGCCGTTGTCGAACGCCAGCATGAACTCCGCGCCGTCGGTGCCGATTCCCTGCAGCGAATGCGGCAGGCCGGGCGGGAAATACCACAGGTCGCCCTGCTTCACGTCCTGCACCGAAGGCCGGCCCGCCTCGTCGAGCACGGTGATCCGGCAGCGTCCGTCCAGCATGAACGCCCACTCCGCCTGCTGATGCCAATGCATTTCACGAATCCCGCCGCGCGTCAGCCGCATATTGACGCCCGAGATGGTTTCGGAAATCGCGAAGTCGTCCTGCGTGACCTCGCGCGCCCAGCCGCCGTTCTGAATGCGTTTATGCGCATTATTGAACGACGCCCAGAATAACGGCATCCCGTTAATATCGGTGGCCGGCGGATTTTGAAACGAAGGAAACTGATTCATCAAGGCCCGGTTTTGCGGGCCGGGATCGGTCAGGCTTTGGGGATTGCGGGCATTGACCGCGCCTTCGGGCGGGCTATCGGGATTGCCGAACGATGCAGCCTTCGCGGATACCGCGATCCCGGCCGCGGCGATCGCGCCCGCCGTGCCCGCCAGCATTTTTCGCCTGGATAGATTCGTCATGAACGCCTCTTTGTCGATTAATGAAATTCATGCGCTTTGCGGAATACCGGGGCGATTTTCCTGAAATCGTCCGATCCACCCGCTCAGTTAAATACAGATTCGCCTGAAAATTAAATGACTTGTTCAGATGAAGCGATGAGTTAATCTGATTCGCTTTAACTCTGTAATCTATTGCGGCGCAGCGACGCCGCCGGCGGTGTGCGGCCGCGCGACGCACCGTTTTCTGAAACCGGAGCGGCGATGAGAGAATCGCGGGGTGTCCTCTTTTCCCGTCGGAGCCTGCATGAAGCGTTTGCTGTCCCTGCTCGTCGTCATCGCCGCGGTTGCCGCGCTGACGCCCGCCTTCCCCGCCCGGGCCGCCACTCCGCCCGGCATCTTCGTGATCGCCACGCAGATCGGCGAATTCACGACGCTCGACCCGAGCGAGATCTACGAGCTGGTGCCGTCCGAGTACGTCGCGAACACCTACGAGCGCCTCGTGCGCGTCGATCTGCGCGATCCGGCCAAGTTCAACGGCAAGATCGCGCAATCGTGGAGCGTCGGCGCCGACGGCGTCACCTATACGTTCAAGCTGCGCCCCGGCCTGACGTTCCATTCCGGCAATCCGGTGACCGCCGACGACGTCGCATGGTCGCTGCAGCGCACGGTGCTGCTCGACAAGGGGCCGGCGGGCGTGCTCGCCGATCTCGGCCTGACGAAAGACAACGTGATGCGCAAGGTAAGGAAGATCGACGACCAGACCGTGTCGCTCGAAACCGACCGCAAGTACGCACCGAGCTTCGTGCTGAACGTGCTGAGCGCGGGGCCCGCCTCGGTCCTCGACCGGAAGCTGCTGCGCTCGCACGAACAGAACGGCGACTTCGGCAACGCGTGGCTGAAGAACAACGACGCGGGTTCGGGGCCGTACAGGCTCGTCAAGTGGACGCCGAACGAGAGCATCGTGCTGCAGCGCTTCGACGCGTACCGCACGCCGTATCCGATGAAGCGCATCGTGTTGCGTCACGTGCCCGAGGCCTCGGCGCAGCGGCTGCTGCTCGAGAACGGCGACGTCGACGCCGCGCGCAACCTGAGCCCCGACAGCCTCGATGCGCTGACGAAGGCCGGCAAGATCAAGGTGGCGTCGTGGCCCGTCTCGGCGCTGCTCTACCTGAGCCTCAACACGAAGAACCCGAACCTGGCGAAACCCGAAGTGCAGGAAGCGATGAAGTGGCTCGTCGACTACAACGGCATCCAGCGCAACATCATCAGCACGACCTACAAGGTGCACCAGACCTTCCTCCCCGACGGCTTCCTCGGCGTGCTGAACGCCAACCCGTACCAGCAGAACGTCGCGAAGGCGAAAGCGCTGCTCGCGAAGGCCGGCGTGCCGAACGGCTTCGCGGTCACGATGGACATGCCGAACGACTATCCGTACGTCGAGATCGCACAGGCGCTGCAGGCGAACTTCGCGCAGGCCGGCATCAAGGTGAAGCTGCTGCCCGGCGACGCGAAGCAGGCGATCGGCAAGTACCGCGCGCGCCAGCACGACATCTTCATCGGCGAATGGTCGCCGGATTACATGGACCCGAACAGCAACGCGCGCGGCTTCGCGTGGAATCCGGACAATTCGGAGCAGTCGACATCGAAAATGCTCGCGTGGCGCAACAGCTGGGACATCCCGCAGCTGACCGCGCAGACCGAGGCGGCGCTCGTCGAGCCGGCGCCGGCCAAGCGCGCGAAGCTGTACCAGTCGCTGCAGCAGGCGGTGCTCGACCACTCGCCGTTCATCATCATGTTCGAGAAGGTCGTGCAGGTGGCGACCCGGCCGGGCGTGACGGGACCGGAGATCGGGCCGATCAACGACCTGGTCTCGTATGAGACGTTGAAGAAGCAATAGGCGGGATCGATTCGAGCGGACCGGTTTCGGCGCCGGGCCGCCGGTCCGGCGCCGCCCGCGTCACGCGGGCAACTGCGTCTTGAACATCAGCGTGATTCGCATCGTCGGGCACGCGCGCGACACGCCGCGCGCGACGTGATGGACGAAACCCGGAAAAATCAGCAGCCGATTCGGCTTCGGATAGACCGCCGCCAGGATGTCGCTCTTGTCCTTGTTGAAGAGCAGCGTCTCGCCGCCCCAGTCGGCGTCCCAGTGCGCATGCGGGTAATACACCGCCGTGCAGGCGCCGACCGCCAGCGAATCGGTATGCACGGCGCCGTCGGTGCCGTACGGGAGCGCGTTCGCATAGCAGCTTTGCAGCGCGTGCCGCTGCAGATAGGTTTGCGCCAGACGCCGCCAGCAGCCGTACAACAGCGGCGCGGCGCTCGCCAGCGCATCTTCCGCGCCCGGGCCGGGAGGCTGCGCGGGGTCCCGCGACCCGGCGAAATGCCGGTTCCAGAACGGCTGCGCGCCCGCGCCGTTGTGCGAACGCCAGCCGTGGTGCCACGGGCCGGACGACAGCCATTGCGCGATCTCCGCCTGTTCGGCCGGCGGCAGCAGATCGTCGACGATCGTGATGTCCTGCCACGCGCGGGCGGCGCCCGGCTGCGATAAAGTGTCCATCTCATTCCCGAAATTGATGCGGGCGGCCACCGACGCGCCGCCCGCTTGACGCGAGGATACCGCCTCCGGCGCGCGGAGCGCGGCCCGAGTTCCGAGCCGCACGCCGCGCCCGCGTCAGAACTTCCAGTTCAGGCTGCCCTGCACCGCGTGATCCGACTGGCGGCTCGCGAGCGATCCCGAGTAACCGACGCTCAGGCGCCCGTTCCTGCCGAGCGCCAGCCCCGCGTTCAGGCTCACGACGGCCGCGTCCTTCGCGACCGGCACGCTCGACACCGTGAACACGCTGCTCCCGGTCGCGAACGCGAGCGAACCGACGGGGCGCCCGCTCGTCAGCGCGTGCTGCCAACCCGCGCTGCCCTCCAGCGTCAGTTGCAGCGCGGACGTGAGCGCGAGCCCCGTGGCGCCGCGTACCCCGAGCGTCGAGAACGTGACGTCGTGATTGCCTTCCTGCACGCGCAGCGCCGCCGCACCGCCGGTCTCGGTCGCGCCGTGGTTCTTCAAGTGCACGTACGCGAGGCGGCCGAACGGTTCGACCGTCGCGTCGCCGCCCAGCGCGAAACGATAGCCGGCTTCGCCGAACACCTGGGTCGACTCCGCATTGAGCGTGGTCGTCTCGTTTTCCGCCGTCCCGCCGTATTGAACCGACCGGTCGATGCCGCCGCGATGCCAGGCGTGCACCGCGCCCACGCGCACGCCGAGCGCGCCAGGCTGCCAGCCCGCATACGCGCCGAGATGAAAGCTGTCGAACGATGCGGACGACGGCTGATTCTTCAAGGTCACGCCGCTGTGGCTGTAGCCGGCGAGCCCGCCCGCGCGGAAGTCTCCCGCTACGGCCGCGTCCGCGCCCGCGAGCAAGCCGCCGGTCGAACTCGTATAGCCGTTGACGCCGTCGCCGCTCGCGCTGCCCCACGAGCCGAGCAGCCGCGCCCATGCCCCGGGCCGGCCGGGCGCGTCGCGCGCCGCCGACAAGCGCTCCAGCACCGCGTCGCGCACCTGGCGGCTCTCGTTGATCAGCGTGGCGTAGGCGGCCGGGTAGATCTCGCCCGTCAGTTGGGCGAGCGTGGCCTGAGGCGCTTGCGGCGAGGCGGCGAACAGTACGCTGTTGTAGAGCGCGCTGCCCGGATTCAGCGTTTCCAGCGCACGCGCGGCGCCGCGCTCGTTGTCGGTCCGCGCGACGCTCGCGAACGGCGTCGCGTTGCGATTCACGGTCAGGCTCACGTCCGTCGCGCCGTAGGCCAGCACCGGGCTGACGAACAGATAGCCGCCCGGCGCGACGAACTGGCCTTGCACGCCGCCCGCCGCGTTGAGGATCTGGAAGCGCCGGCCCAGCACGGAGCGCGACTGATCGGGGCTGAGCGGAGGCGGCGTATTCTCGAGCGCCAGCGTCACCGCCCCGCCCGCGAGTTGGGCGCGGCCGCCCGCGTCGATCCGGTCGCTCGCGCCGCCCGGCGACAGCTCGACCGCATAGGTCGACCCCGCCGCGAAACGCACGTCGCCGGAGACCGTCAGCGTGCCGATCGAATGGCCCGGCGCGACCGTGCCGCCGGCCGCCGCATTCAGCGTCCGCATCGATCCGTTGCCGTTCACGAGACCGCCGTTGCCGACCGACACGCCGCCGCTCGTGCCGTCGAGCGACGCACGCCCGCCGTCGACCGTCACGTCGCCGGTCCTGCCCGTGATCGCCGCGATGCCGAGCGACTGAACCGCCACGTTGCCGCTCGTGCCACCAAGCGACGCGAAGCCGCTCGCGACCCGCACGTCCCCGGTGGTGCCGGTCACGGCCGCCTTGCCCTGCCGGTCGACCGACAGGTTCGCGCTGGTGCCCGCGATCGTCGCGACGCCGCCGTTGACCGCGATGTCGGCCGCGCGGCCGTTCACCGTGAGCCGGCCCGCCGCGTTGACGACCGCGCCCGCCGCGATCGAGCCGTCGATTCTCAGTTCGCCGCCGTCGACCGTCGTCAGGCCGCGATAGGTATTCGCGCCGGACAGCGTCAGCGCGCCGTCGCCCGACTTGACGAGGCTGCCCTGGTATTCGCGTGCCTGATAAGCGGCTTCGCGCGCGGCGCCGACCGCATAGTCGACCCGATCGCCGTCGCTCGCGCCCGCGGGCAGCCCGCGCTCCCAGCCCTTCGCCTTCAGCGTGCCGAGCCAGGCCCGGTGTTCGGCGTCGTCCTCCTGCTTGCGCGCGGCGAGCGCCACGTCGGAGATGTCGTTCGACCAGACGTCGGCGACGCCCGCGGGCAACGCCGCGTTGAACGTGCCGAGCAGTTGCCCCGGGCCGTTCATCGCCTTTCTCAAGTCGACGAGCCCCCAGCCGCCGAACGTGTTCGGCACGCCGCTGTCGCCCGGCTTCGCCGGATGGATCGTCGAATACAGCGAATTGTTGGTGTAATCCTGGCGGCTCGGGTCCGGCACCATGTTCTGCGCCGTCGTGAACATCACGGACAGCGCTTGCTCGCTCGTCATGTACGGGAACCGCTCCATGATCAGCGCGAGCGCCGCCGATGCGTGCGGCGCGGCGGCCGACGTGCCGTTGAAGTTCGCGTAGGTCGCACCGGTCGGCGCCGATGACGGACCGGAATACGACGTCGACGGCACGCCCGTCGGCGCCATCACGCACCACCATTTCGCGATGCCGCACCGGTTGTAGACCTGCCCGCTCAGCTGATCGTAGCCGGTCGTCGTCATCCAGTGCCCTTCCAGTTCCGGATGGAAATACGCATACGAGCCGCGCAGGCTGGCGTTGTCGTAGCCGGAATTGCCCGAGCTGAAATTGTTGATCACGCCGTCGCGCGACACCTTGGCCGCCGCATCGAGCCAGGTGCCCTGGCCGGTTTTGCTGCGTACGCCTTCGTGCAATTTGTACGCGTCGATCACTTTCTCGGCGGTGCTGTAGTTTTCGTTCGACGGCTGCGAGCCCCAGCTGTTGCTGATGATCTTCACGCCCTTCGCGGCCAGCGCATCGTAGACATCGGAAAAATACTTCGCATCCGAGGTCGGAAATTTCGGATCGGACACGCCGAACAGAAAACCGTCGGTCGCGTTCGTATTGCCGAAGAACACCTTCGCGTCCGGCGCGACGCCTTGCATGCCGACACCGTCGCGCGCCCCGCCGACGACGCCGGCCACGAGCGTGCCGTGATTGTTGTTGCGCGAATTCAGCATGCCCGATACGCCGTCCGACGACACCGGGATGAAGCGTCCGGCGGGCAGTTCGGGATGCTGCGCGTAATAGCCGGAATCCAGCACGCCGATCGTGATATTGGCACCGGTGAAGCCCGCCGCGTATGCATACTCCGCATGCATCGCGCCGAGCCCCCATTCCTTCACGAATTCCGGCGTCCGCCAGCTGGCCGGATCGCCGCGCCGGCCCGGATCCTGATAAGGCGCGGGCGGCGCGGTCTGGGCCCAGCCGGGCCGGGCCGCGACCGCCGCCGCGACCATCAGCGGGAACAGCAGCTTCGAGCCCGCGCCGGGCATCGTTCCTGAATATTTACGCCTGGACATCGCGTCGCTCCTCGTTATTCAGATTATTAGAAGTCCTAATGCCACGCATCGCTGTCTCTCCGTTATCGGCGGCCCCCTCCTTCCGTTTCGCCCACGCGATACGCGCGCGGCTCGCCACGCCGCCGTGACGCCGGGCATCCGGCGCACGCGGCTGACGGCCCTCGGATTCGGATCGGTACTCCGCCTCGTTTATTGTTTACATCTCGTCATTAAACAGATTGGATTTATTCATTTTTCTGTAATCCCGCGTAATGTAGAGCCGAATAAGACATGAACAAAATCATCCGCGCAATACCTCGCACGGCCAAACGGCCCGCCCTGCGCTCATCACCGGAGCGTCTCGACACTATTGACGGAGGGAGTCGATAGTTTTTTTAAGATAGCGTTCGTTATTTTGATTTTGTTAGATAGATGACAATCGACCACCAAACGACAACGATCTAACACACGCGTCCATGTCCCCCGCCTTCGTCCAGACCGTCGAAATCCGCTTTGCCGAATTGACGCCCACGGCGAAGCGCATCGCGAGCTACATGCTCGCGAACCTCGATCGCCTGGGACTGGAAACGGCGGATCAGATCGCGCAGCAGACCGGCACCAGCGGCATTTCGGTCGGCCGCTTTCTGCGCAGCGTCGGCTACCGCAATCTCGACGACCTGAAGCGCGAGTTGCGCGGCGCGGCGGACCGCCCGTGGATGATCACCGACCGGCTCGACGAATACCGCCGTACCGCGCCCCGCGCCGGCCGCCCGCTCGGCGACGCGCTCGACCGCGAACTGGACGCGATCCGTCACGTGTACCGGCTCGCGGAAAGCGCCGCGTTCGCGCAGGTCGCCGACCGGATCGCCCAGGCCGACGCGGTGTTCATTCTCGGCATCCAGTCGACGCGCGGCGTCAGCAACGCGTTTCACAGCTACCTCGAATATCTGCGCCCGCGCGTGTTCTACTCGGACGGAATGTCCGGCTCGTACGTCGACTCGCTGAATTCCGAATTCGCGAACCCTTACTGCATCGTGACCGACACCCGCGCGTACTCCCGAATCGCGCGCCGCTATTGCGCGGCCGCCGCCGAGCGCGACGTGCGCTTCGCGCTTGTCACCGATCTCTATTGCCCGTGGGCGCGCGAGCTGCGCTGCGATCTGCTGCAGGTCAAGACCGACGTCGGCCAGTTCTGGGATTCGCTCGCGCCGCTCACCTGCCTCTTCAACCTGCTGATCACCGCCGTGGTGAACCGGCTCGGTCCCGCCATCGACGAACGCGTCGCCCGCAATCGCGCCCTGCAGCACGCGCTCGATCAATTCGAACCCTGATGCCCCGCCCCATGACCACGCCGCGCCTCGTCGAAATCACGCCGGACACGCACGATGTCGAGCTCGATCTCGTCTATGCGACCGAACGCAATCTGACCGGCAAGCCGATCTACCGGCGCGCGCACTGCCTGCTGCTCGAACCCGCCGAGGCGGCGCTGCGCCGCGCGGTGCGGATCGCCGCGCAGACCGGCGCGCGGCTGCGCCTCTACGACGCATACCGGCCGCCGCAAGCGCAGCAGGTGCTGTGGGACTTCCTGCCGGACCCCGACTTCATCGCCGATCCGGGGCGCGGCTCGAACCACAGCCGCGGCACCGCGCTCGACCTGACGCTGGTCGGCGCCGACGGACGCGCGCTCGACATGGGCACCGGCTTCGACGAGATGGTTCGCGCGTCGCGGCACTTCCACGACGGGTTGCCCGAAGCCGTGCAACGCAACCGCCTGCTGCTGCTCGGCGTGATGCACGCGGCGGGCTTCATGCACATCGCCGGCGAATGGTGGCACTACGAGCTGCCCGGCTCGCGCGCGCTGCCGCAGATCGACAACGCCGACAGCGGCCCGCGGCGGCTGATGTGACGCACCGGACTGCCCTCTTCCCGACGATTCCACCGATCCCTGGAGCCCGTATGAAACCCCTGTTGCCCAAGCTCGTCGCCGCGCTCGCCGCCGCCTCCGTCTGTGCCGCCGTGCCGGCGTTCGATGCGCGGGCCGCCACGCCGAAGGACATGTTCGTGATGGCCACGCTGCTCGACGAATTCACGACGCTCGATCCGGGCGAGATCTACGAGCTGGTGCCCGAGGAATACGTCGCGAACACCTACGACCGGCTGATCCGCGTCGATCTGAGCGATCCGTCGACATTCAACGGCGATATCGCGCAATCCTGGACCGTGAGCCCCGACGGCGTCACCTACACGTTCAAGCTGCGGCCCGGCCTCAAGTTCCACTCCGGCAACCCGCTGACGGCGGACGACGTCGCATGGTCGATCCAGCGCACCGTGCTGCTCGACAAAGGCCCGGCGGCGGTGCTCGCGGGCCTGGGGCTCACCCGCGCGAACGTGCTGCAGCGGGTGAGGAAGCTCGACGATCAGACCGTATCGATCGAAACCGACCGGAAATACGCGCCGACCTTCGTGCTGAACGTGCTCGGCTCGTGGCCCGCGTCGGTGCTCGACCGGAAGCTGCTGCTGTCGCACCAGCAGGGCGGCGATTTCGGCAACGGCTGGCTCAGAACCAACGAGGCCGGCTCCGGCGCGTACCGGCTCGTCAAGTGGACCGCGAGCGACAGCCTGGTGCTGCAGCGCTTCGACGGCTACCGGCTGCCGCTCGCGATGAAGCGCATCGTGCTGCGCCACGTGCCCGAGGCGGCCAGCCAGCGCCTGCTGCTCGAAAACGGCGACGTGGACGCCGCGCGCGACCTGAGCCCCGACGATCTCGCGGCCGTCGTGAAAAGCGGCAAGGCGAAGGTCACGCAGTCGCCGCAGGCGACGCTGCTCTATCTGGGCCTGAACACGAAGAACCCGACGCTCGCGAAACCCGAAGTACAGGAAGCGCTGAAGTGGCTGGTCGACTACAGCGGCATCCAGAGCCATGTGGTCAAGACGACCTACAAGGTGCATCAGACCTTCCTGCCGGAGGGCTTCCTCGGCACGCTCGACAGCAACCCGTACCGCCTCGACATCGCGAAGGCGAAGGCGCTGCTCGCGAAGGCCGGCGTGCCGAACGGCTTCACGGTCTCGATGGACGTGCGCAACGACTATCCGTACACCGACATCGCGCAGGCCGTGCAGGCGAACTTCGCGCAGGCGGGCATCAAGGTGCGGCTGATCCCCGGCGACAACAAGCAGACCCTGGCCAAGTACCGCGCGCGCCAGCATGACATCTATATCGGCGAATGGTCGGCCGACTACATCGACCCGCACAGCAACGCGCAGGGCTTCGCGTGGAACCCCGACAACGCCGATCAGTCAACCTACAAGATGCTCGCCTGGCGCAACGCGTGGGATATTCCGCAGCTCACCGCGCAGACCCAGGCGGCGCTGGCCGAGCCGTCGGCGGAAAAGCGCGCGCAGCTGTACCAGGCGATGCAGAAAGCGGTGCTCGCGCGCTCGCCGTTCGTCATCCTGTTCGAGAAGGTCGCGCAGGTCGCGACCCGGCCGGGCGTGAGCGGCCTCGAAGTGGGTCCGATCAACGACCTCGTGTCGTACCGGAACCTGAAGAAGCAATGACCCGGACACCGGAGCGCATCATGTCCACGCCAGCCCTTTCCGTCGAAGCCCTGCGCACCTTGCCCGCCCGGCGCCCGGGCGTGCGCTGGGCGCTGCGCATCCTGCGCTGGGTCGTCACGCTCGCGGTCACCTTCGCCGGCCTGCTGGCGCTCACCTTCTTCATCGGCCGCAAGGTGCCGATCGATCCCGTGCTCGCGATCCTCGGCGACCGCGCGTCGGCGCAAGCGTATGCCGCCCAGCGGCTCGCGCTCGGACTCGACAAGCCGCTCGCGACGCAGTTCCTGATCTACGTGCGCGACGTGCTGCGCGGCAACCTGGGCATCTCGCTGCTGACCGCGAATCCGGTGCTCGACGACATCAAGCGCGTGTTTCCCGCGACGCTCGAACTCGCGACGCTAGCGACGCTGATCGGCATCGCGATCGGCGTGCCGCTCGGCGTCGCGGCGGCCGTCAGGCACAACCGTCCGGTCGATCACCTCGCGCGCTTCGTCGGCCTGATCGGCAACTCGGTGCCGATCTTCTGGCTCGGCCTGATGGGCCTGCTGCTGTTCTACGCGAAGCTGCACTGGGTCGCGGGGCCGGGCCGGCTCGACCCGCTGTACGACGGCATGGTCGAGCCGCGCACCGGCAGCCTGCTGATCGACGCCGCGTTCGCCGGCGAGTGGGACGTATTCCGCAACGCGCTGTCGCACATCGCGCTGCCCGCCGCGATCCTCGGCTACTACTCGGTCGCCTACCTGAGCCGGATGACGCGTTCGTTCATGCTCGACCAGTTGAGCCAGGAGTACATCGTCACGGCGCGCGCGAAGGGCCTGTCCGAGCGCCGCGTGATCTGGCGGCACGCGTTCGGCAACATCGCGGTGCCGCTGCTCACCGTGATCGCGCTGACCTACAGCAACCTGCTCGAAGGCTCCGTGCTGACCGAAATCGTGTTCGCGTGGCCCGGCATCGGCTCGTACCTCACGGGCGCGCTGCTGAACGCCGACATGAATGCGGTGCTCGGCTGCACGCTCGTGATCGGGATCATGTTCATCACGCTCAACCTGCTGACCGACGCGCTGTACCGCGTGTTCGATCCGCGCGCCCGCTGATCCGGCCGCGCGCCGGCACCCGACTCCTTTCCACGGCTTCCCGACATGGCTTCCTCCCCCGACCACCCCACCTCGAACGCGGCGCGCGCCGGGCTGCGCGCGTGGCTGCTGAGCGACGCGCCGCGCTCGCGCCCGCAGGCGTCGCTCGGCCTCGCGTACCGGCGCTGGCGGCGCTTCGGCGCCAATCCGCTGAACCTGTTCGGCCTCGCGATCCTCGCGACGCTCGTCGCGGTCGCGATCGTCGGCCCGTTCATCATGCCGCACGATCCGTTGCAGCAGGTGCTGTCCGACCGCCTGCTGCCGCCCGGTTCGCCGTCTCACTGGCTCGGCACCGATCAGCTCGGCCGCGATCTTCTGTCGCGCGTGATCGCCGGCTCGCGGATCACGCTCGGCATCGCGATCCTGGTCGTCGTGATCGTGGTGCCGATCGGGCTGCTGATCGGCACCACCGCCGGCTATTGCGGCGGCCTCGTCGACAGCGTGCTGATGCGCATCACCGACGTCGCGCTCGCGTTCCCGAAGATCGTGCTGGCGCTCGCGTTCGCCGCCGCGCTCGGGCCGGGCGTGCTCAACGCGGTGATCGCGATCTCGATCACCGCGTGGCCCGCCTACGCGCGCCTTGCCCGCGCCGAGACGCTGCGCATCGTGCAGGCCGACTTCATCCACGCCGCCCGGCTGCAGGGCGCGTCGGGGCCTCGCATCCTGCTGCGCTACATCATGCCGCTCTGCATGTCGTCGGTGATCGTGCGCGCGACGCTCGACATGGCGGGCATCATCCTGACCGTCGCGGGCCTCGGTTTCCTCGGCCTGGGCGCGCAGCCGCCGAGCCCCGAATGGGGGTTCATGGTCGCGTCGGGCCGCAACGTGCTGCTCGATGCGTGGTGGGTCGCCACGCTGCCCGGCTGCGCGATCCTGCTCGTGAGCCTCGCCTTCAACCTGCTCGGCGACGGTCTGCGCGACGTCTTCGACCCGCGTCACGGAGCCTGACATGTGCGCCACCCTTTCCACCCCGGCCCCGCTCTGCGAGATCGACGGGCTCCAGATCGGCTTTCGCGGCCACGACGGCCGCGTCGTCGACGCCGTGCGCGACCTGTCGCTCACGCTCGAACCGGGCGAACGGCTCGGCATCGTCGGCGAATCCGGCTCCGGCAAGTCGCTGACCGGCCGCGCGCTGCTCGGCCTGCTGCCCGACGCCGCGCAATGGCGGGCGCGCCGGATGCGCTTCGCGGGCCGCGATCTGCTCGCGCTCCCGGCGCGCGAACGGCGCCGGCTGTGCGGCAGCCAGATGGGCATGATCCTGCAAGACCCGAAATACTCGCTGAATCCGGTGATGACGGTGGGCGCGCAGATGAGCGAAGCGTTCCGGCTGCAGGAGCCGGGCCTGCGGGGCGCCGCGCTGCGCGAGCGGATCGTCGAGGCGCTCGCCGCGGTCGAGATCCGCGATCCGCGCCGCGTCGCCGGCGCCTATCCGCACGAGCTGTCGGGCGGCATGGGCCAGCGGGTGATGATCGCGATGATGGTATCCACGGGGCCACGCCTGCTGATCGCGGACGAACCGACCTCGGCGCTCGACGTCGCCGTGTCGATGCAGGTGCTCGCGGTGCTCGACGCGATGATCGCCCGCCACGGCACCGGCCTGATGTTCATCAGCCACGACCTGCCGCTCGTGATGTCGTTCTGCGACCGCGTCGCGGTGATGTACGCCGGACGCGTCGTCGAGACCTGCTCGGCGCGCGACCTGATGCGGGCGAGCCATCCGTACACGCGCGGCCTGCTGGCCGCCAATCCGCCGCTCGCGAACCCGCCCGACGAGCTGCCGGTGCTGCGGCGCGATCCGGCCTGGCTGACGGAGGCCGCGCGATGATCGACATTCGCCATGCATCGATCCGTTTCCCCACCCGCACCGGCCACGTCGACGCCGTGCGCGACGCCAGTCTCGCCGTCGCGCGGGGCGAAGCGTTCGGCCTCGTCGGCGAGTCCGGCTCCGGCAAGTCGACGCTGCTGCGGGCGCTCACCGGCCTCGTGCCGCTCGCGGCGGGCACGATGTCGATCGACGCGCGCCCGCTCGAGGGCAAGCTCGACCGCGCGTTCCGCCGCGACGTGCAGATGGTGTTCCAGGATCCGTACGCGTCGCTGCACCCGCGCTTCACGGTCGACGAAACCTTGCGCGAGCCGCTCGCGATCCACCGGATCGCGGACGCCGACGCGCGCATCGCGCGTGCGCTCGCCGAGGTCGGCCTGGACCTCGCCTTCCGGTTCCGCTACCCGCACCAGCTGTCGGGCGGGCAACGGCAGCGCGTCGCGATCGCCCGGGCGCTGATCGTCGAGCCGCGCGTCCTGCTGCTCGACGAGCCGACCTCCGCGCTCGACGTGTCGGTACAGGCGGAAATTCTCAACCTGCTGCGCCGCCTGCATCGCGAGCGCGCGCTGACGATGCTGCTGGTCAGCCACAATCTCGCGGTGGTCGGATTCCTCTGCCAGCGTGTCGCGGTGATGCGCAACGGCGAAATCGTCGAACAGCTCGGCATCGACGAGATCCGCGCCGAGCGCGTCGCGAGCGACTATACGCGCGGCCTGCTGCGCGCGACGCAGGGCTATCGGCGCCCCGATCCGGCCGCCGTGTCGCCCGCGTGACATCGCGGCGAAGCCGGTTCATGGTATGAATGACGGCGGCGCGCGGTTCGGGCCGGCCGGAACGGCCGGGTATCAAGGCATCCGAACCAAGCGCCGCTGAACCATGCGCGGCCGCGCGGGTCTATGACCATTCGCATTCTGTCAATCAAGGGGGCTTTTATGATGCAATTTATCGAAACGCTGATCGTCGGACTCGTGGTCGGCCTGCTGGCCCGCGCGATCAAGCCGGGCGACGACAAGATGGGCTTCCTGATGACGATCGTCCTCGGCGTCGCGGGCTCGCTGGTGGCCGGCTACGTCGGCCGCGTCGCCGGCTGGTACCAGCCCGGCCAGGGCGCGGGCTGGATCGCGTCGATCGTGGGCGCGATCGTGCTGCTGTTCGTCTACGGCATGCTCCGCAAGCGCGCAAGCTGACCCGCGCATCGCCCCTCGCGGAAGGGGCAACCGGACAGCCGGCCTTCGAATCTCGAAGGCCGGCTTTTTTTACGCTTTTCTTTCCGCGTAATGACGAACCGCCGCCCAGATTAAACGAGTACGTATTCTCCTCACTTGCTTTCGATCATTCGCATTTCTATCTTCCCAATAGGAATGCCGGTGAATTTGATCGATCGCCATTCCATTCGATCCGGATTTAAGTTTTCACATGGACTGTCGTTTACGCATTGAGCTTCGCAGCGTATCTGACGCCGTTTGCGGGATCGGCCACGCCGCGCAGCGCTCACTCAACTGGAGCTTCTCATGCCACGCCGCCCGATTCTCGCGCACGCTGTCCTCGCCGCCTCGCTGCTGACCCTCTGCTGCGCGGCCGGCGCGCAAAGCGGGATCATCCGTTTCAGCGGCATGATCGTCGAGCCGCCCTGCAGTTTCAGCCTCGATGCCGATCAGCCGGGCCGGCCGCAGCTGCGCTCCGATTGCCCGCGCCCGGCGACCGGCGACGTCTCGCTCGTCGACCCCGGCAGCCGGACGACCTTGCGCACCGTGCGCTTCACCCAGCTCACCAAGTCGATCGGCCTGCCGGCCGGCAAGGGCGGTTCGCCCTCCGCGATGATCGCGATCGTCACTTACCAGTAACGGCGTGAAATAACAGCGTTAATCCCGGTGCGCGGAAATCCAGTCGCTGAGCAATTCGATTTTTTGCTGTTGCGCGGCACTTTCCGGATAGACGAAGTAATAACGCGCGCCGGTTTTCAGCACGATATCGAATGGCGTCGCGAGGCGCCGCGCGGCGACGTCGTCGACGATCAGCGTCACGTCGCTGATCGCCACGCCGAAACCCTGCATCGCCGCGTTGGTCGCGAGGTCGAGCGTCTCGAAGCTCGGCCCCCGCTCCGGATCGACGCCCTCGAATCCGGCATGGTCGAGCCACATTCGCCAGTCGCGATGGTCGCGCGTCGGGTGCAGCAGCGTCTGCGCGGCCAGGTCGGCCGCACTCGCCAGCGGCTTCGCGTCGAGCAACTCCGGCGAGCACACCGGCGTGAGCCGTTCGTCGAACAGCGGCACGGCGTGCAGGCCCGCGCCGGCGGACGTCGCATAGATGATGGCCGCGTCGAACGGCTCGCTGTGAAAATCGATGTCGTGCTGCCAGCTGGTGGTCATCTGCACGTGCAGATCGGGATGTTCGCCCTGGAACTGCATGATCCTCGGCAGCACCCAGCGCATCAGGCAGGTCGGCACCTTCAACGCCAGCCCGGTGCGCTGCCGCGTGAGCTTCAGCGAGATCTCCTCGATCCGCGCGAAGCTCTCGGTCACGACCGGCAGCAGCTGCTCGCCCTCCGGCGTCAGCGCGAGGCCTTTCGCGCGCCGCCTGAACAGCGGAAATCCGTAATGCGCCTCGAGCGACTGGATCTGGCGGCTGACCGCGCCCTGCGTGATGCAGAGCGCATCGGCGGCGCGCGTGAAGCTGCGATGGCGGGCCGCCATGACGAAGATCTGCAGGGCGTTCAGCGGTGGGAGGCGGCGCATGGCGGTGGGTCGGCACGTCGTGAATCGAGTCGCGCGCCGCATCCGCGGCGCACGCAGGGACTGTCACGATAAGCCAAACCGCGAGATTGTGCGAGACGGCCGCGCCCGGCCGCGTCAGCCTTGCCGGTTCGGCAGATAAGGCAGCGGATTGACCGGCTTGCCGTCGCGCCGGACCTCGAACAGCACCGCGACGCGCGCATTGTCGACGTCGCCCATCTCCGCGATCGCGTCGCCCTGCTGGACGATATCGCCGGTCTTGACCAGCAGCTTGCGGTTGTGCGCGTACGCGGTCAGGAAATCGGCGTTGTGCTGGACCAGGATCAACGTACCGTAGCCGTTCAAGCCGGCGCCCGCGTACATCACGCGGCCCGACGCGGCGGCGCGCACCGGGTCGCCCGCCCGGCCGGCGATCTGGATGCCCCGATTGCGTCCGGGTTCGAACATTTCGACGATCGCGCCCTTCGCGGGCCACGCCAGCACCACGCGCTGCGCATGACGCTTCGTCTCCTTCGCCACCTGACGGTCCGACGTGCTGTCGGCTTGCGTCTGCGCGGCCGGCACGGCCGATTCCGACGGCGGATTCGCGGCGGCCGGCGCGGCGCCGGCCTGCGCGGCGGCCCGCGGCGCGATCCTCAACACCTGCCCGATCGCGAGCTTGCCGCGCCGGCCCAGCCGATTCCATCCGCGCAAGTCGTTGACGGTGCAACCGTTCGCACTGGCGATGCTCGATAGCGTATCGCCGCGCTTCACCACGTAACGCGACACGGCGGGTGCGGTCGCAGGCGCGGCGGGGGCCGCGTCACGGTCCGGCGCGGCATCCGCCGCCGGGGCGCCGGCCATCGGCGCGGGCGCGGCGGGCGGGGTGGAACCCGCGAGCGTGTCGCTCGGCGGTACTGTCTGCGGGCCGGCACAGCCCGCGATGATGAGCGCCGCCGCCATACTCGACAGCCATGCGACGCTCCGGTTGATCTCGCTCTTCCTCATGCTCGATCCGACTCCCGACGTTCAACCCGTCAAGCATCTCAAAAATAAGGCGGCGCACATGTAACCGGATGCAAGCGTTGATGACAATTCCGTACATGCGCGCCGGATCGGACGCCTGATCTCCATGAATACGGCCGAATCGGCAAAAACTTTAGCGATCCCCGGTAAGTCTGACTCGTCGCTGCGCCGAACGCCGCCGCGTCGGATCGGCCGCGCCAACGAAAACGGCGGCGTCCCGCGAGGAACGCCGCCGTGTGATCCGTCCGGCGAAGGTGGCCGCAGCCGAGACTCAGACGCTCAACGCAGCGCCTTCACGTCGGCCGCCGTGACGTCCGCCGGCTGACCGCCCCAGCCCGAGCGCAGGTAATTCGCCAGCTGCGCCAGTTCCTGGTCGCTCAGCGTGCCCGCGAAGCCCGGCATCGCCTGCATGTTCTCGAGGCCGGCGAAGCGCTGCTCGTCGATCCCGTCGAGCATCGCGACCAGCAGGTTGCGCGGATCGGCCTGACGCAGCATGGAGTTGCCGTTCATCGGCACCGCGACGTGCGGCTTGCCCTCGCCCGCCAGCCCGTGGCAGCCCGCGCATACGGCGACGTACGCCGAGCGGCCGGCGGCGAGCTGGGCCGCGTCCGCGGACACCGGCTTCAGCGGTTGCGGCGCGGGCGGCGCATCGCCGAGCAGGTAGACCGACAGCGCGCGCAGATCGTCCTTCGTCAGGTACTGCGTGCTCAGATGCACGACCGGGTACATCTCGCCGAACGCGGAGCCTTGCGCAGCGATGCCGACGCCGAACAGCGCCTGCAGGTCCGGCCCGGTCCAGCCGCGCGCGGCCAGCCCGGCGGGCGTGATGTCGGGCGCGACCACCCGGCCGAGCGCCGCGCCGCGCAACGGCTTCGCGCCGTCGAGCTGGCCGAACAGGCCGCGCGGCGTATGGCATTCCGCGCAATGGCCGAGCGCGTTCGCCAGATAGCGCCCGCGCTGCCAGTCGGCGGAGCGGCCCTGCGACGCGTCGGGCAGCGTGTCCTTCAGGAACAGCCCATCCCACACCGCCATGCCGAAGCGCAGGTTGTACGGAAACTTCAGTTCGTGCGCGCGATTGGCGACGGCCGCCGGCTTCACCGACATCAGGTACGCGTACATCGCGTCGGTATCCGCGCGCGTCAGCTGGCGATACGACGTGTACGGCATCGACGGATACAGCCGCTTGTCGGGCGCATTGCCGTCGTGCAGCGCATCGTAGAATTCGCCCGCGCTCCACTTGCCGATCCCGTAATCCTTGTCTGGCGTGATGTTCGATCCGTAGAACGCGCCGTACGGCGATTCGAGCTTCACGCCGCCCGCGAACGGCGCGCCGTCCTTCGCCGTGTGGCACGCCGCGCAGTCGGCGGCCTTGACGAGGTAGCGGCCCCGGGCGATCTGCTCCGGCGTCGGCGCCGCGGCGATCGTCGGCGCATCGTGGCCGCCGCATGCCGCCAGCGCGGCCGCGCACAACGCGAGCAGCGCACCGTTGCGCGCGAGCTGAAAAATGCGCGTAGCCATCATCCGGCGTCCTTCACGAGCCCGGGCGTGTTCAGCACCACGTCCTTCACGGCTTCGTAATAGCGCACGTAGCCCGTGCAGCGGCAGATGTGCGGATTCAGCGCGGCGGTGATCGCGGTTTCGACATCCGCCTTCGCGACCGGCTGGAGCTTGAGGCGTTCGATCAGGATCGTCGCCGCGTTGACGAAGCCGGGTGTGCAGTAGCCGCACTGGAAGCTGAAATGCTCGAGGAATTTCTGCTGGACCGGCGACAGTTCGACCACCTGACCCGCGTCGTTGCGCTTCGCATGGCCTTCGACGGTACGGATCTTCCTGCCGTCGAAGAAGTGCGCGCCGGTGATGCAGGTGCGGACCTCTTCGCTGCTGCCGTCCGGCTGATCGAGGATCACGACGCACGCATGGCAGATGCCCTGCCCGCAGCCGAGCCGCGAGCCGGTCAGGTCGAGATACTCATGCAGGAAATCGATCATCATCAGACCGACCGGCACCGGGATCGGGCCGACCGATTTACCGTTCACCGTCAGCGCAATCGGCTGCGGCCGGTACTGAACGAGCGGCCGTTCCACGGCGGCCGCGCTCGCGGGCGCGGCGGCGCCCGCCACGGGATTGGACGCGGCGGCGCTCGGGCTCGCCGCCGATGCGCTGGCCGCCGATGCGGCTGACTGGGCGGCCGTCATGCGAGTACCTCCTGGATGTGTTGCGGGGTCACCGGCAGATCGGTGAAGCGGTGGCCGATCGCGTGCGCGATGCCGTTGACGATCGCGCCGACGACCGGAATCATCACCACTTCGGCGATGCCCTTCGGCGGATCGGTTTCGGACAGCGGCGGCAGCACTTCGCCTGTCTGCGACCACACCGCGACGTCCGTCGCGCGCGGCAGCCGATAGCGATTGAAGTTCCACGTGCCGTTGCCCGGGCCGTCTTCGTAGAGCGGCAGGTATTCGTGCAGCGCATGGCCGATGCCCATCGCCAGCCCGCCCTGCAGTTGTCCCGACACGAGTTGCGGCGAGATCTGGTTGCCGCACTCCATGATCGAGTGATGGGTGAGCAGTTCGACTTCCCCGCTCGCCTCGTGCACGGCCAGCTCGACCAGCGTGCCGACCGCGCTGTAGTACGTCACCGCGGCATTATTGCGCTGCACCGGCGGGATGAACACGCGCTTGCGGTCGAGCACGCGATAGCCGTTCGCGGTCGGCGGCAGCGTGGCTTTCGCGGTAGCGGCGGCGGGCGCGGGCTTGCGCGACGCGGGCGGCGCCGGTACGACCGGCGCCGCGCCGTTGCCGGCACCGTAGCGCAGCGACAGGCCGTCCACCGGCAGCCGCTCCAGCGCGCCGCCGATCTCGAACTCGGCTTCGGCCCATTGCCAGCGGTTGAACACGTGCACGACGGCGCCCGTCGGCAGGCCCAGCTCATAAGCCTTCTTCACCAGCTGCTGGAACGGCAGCGCTTCCAGCCCGGCAGCCGTCAGCTTGCCGTCGACCCAGCGCGCATCGTCGAAGCGCACGACGAGCGGCGCGGCCTGCCCGCCGCCGATGCCTTGCCCCCAGATCGCGAGCGCGGCGGGCCACAGGCCGTAGCGGAACACCGCGCGCGCGGCCTCCTGCGTACTGTGCGTGAAGTAGAACGCGGAATTCGTCGCGCTGGACGGCGACGCATCGTTCGGCGTCCAGCGCGGGTTCGCGCTCAACCGGTCCTGGTCGGCCTGCGACATCAAGTAGGGATCGCCGCTCGTCACGACCGGCAGATCGGGCCATTCGGTTACCGCGACCCGCACCTCCGACGCGGGCTTGCCGAGCCATTTCGCGACGGCGACCGCCTGCGACGTCGACATCCCGGTGCCGATCTCGGCAGCCGTGTGGTGCAGCGTGATCGCCCCGTTCTCGTCGAACTCGACTTTCGCGAGGGACGCCTCGGCGCCGGTGCCGAAGTCCTTCTGCACGCACGCGAAGCCCACACCGTAGCGCTTGCCCGGATGCGCGGCTTCGTAATCGGCCTTCTTCTTCGTGCGCTGCGTCCACAGCGGGTGCGCCTGAGCCCGCGCGAGCACTTCGTCCACCCGCACCGCGCCGGCGGGAATCGCGCCCTGCGTGTTCTTCATCCCGGAGCGCAGCGCGTTCCTGAGCCGGAACTCGATCGGATCGAGCTGCAGCTGCGCGGCGATCTCGTCGATCGCCATCTCGGTCGCGGCCATGCTCTGCAGCGTGCCGTAGCCGCGCGCAGAACCCGCATCGATCGCGCGCGACGCGATCGCCACCGACGCGAAATCGTTCTTCGGAAAGTAATAGATCGACTGCGCCGCCGTCGCTCCCACCATCGCGACCGACGGCGAGAAATTGCAGCGGCCGCCGCCGTTCGCCTCGAAGTCGCCCTTGAACGACTGCAGAAGCCCCGTCTTGCGATCGACCGCGATGCGGTAGCGCATCTTGAACGCATGCCGCTTGAGCGAGGTCTGGAACTGCTCGTAGCGATCGTTCGCGAGGCGCACCGGGCGGCCGTCGCCGTACATCGCGGCGACCAGCCCGTAGAACGGCACGTTGAAATGGTCCTTCGAGCCGTAGCCGACCGTGTAGCACGGATGCACGAACAGCTGCTTCACCGGGAACCGGCATTTCGCCGCCATCCCCGCCGCGCTCTCCGCCACTTCGAGCGGCGACTGGGTCGGCACGACGAGATGCAGCGACTGGGTCGCGGCGTCGTACCAGCCGTTCGCGTTGTCCGGCTCGAGCGCGGCGGTATCGATCGACTGCGTGTTGTACTCGCGGTCGAACACCAGCCAGTCCGCGTCGGGATTTGCCAGCTCCTGCGCGATCCGGTCGGCATGGAACATGCCTTGCTCGTCGAGCTTGCCGTGCTCCTTGCCGTCCGGCCAGACCGGCTCGTGCTTGCGCATCATGCTCGGAAACACCGGCGCATCCTTAAGGCTCGAGAACACGTCGTCGTCGTAAGGCGTCTTGCCGCCGACCCGCACGAAGCGGAACGTGCCCCACGGATCCCGTTCGAGCGGCCCCGTCACCGCGCCGTAGCGGATCACGTCGTCGCGGAACTTGAGCAGGTTCTTCGCGAAGCGAAAGCGCGCGAAATCGTGATAGATCAGGATCGCGACCGCGTGGCCGAGATACGCGGGCGTCTTGCCCGCGGGCAGCAGCATGTCGTCGCCGTAGAAAGCGGGAAACACGAGGCCGTCGCGCACGAGGTCGTCCGCCGTGACGATCCGGTCGGGCTGAAGATCATCGCCGAGCATCGAGAGGTCGACCCCCTCGTACACGCGGTCGGCCTGCGTCGCGCGCAGCACCAGCGCATGTGCCTGCTGCTGCGGCCAGTGCGGCATGTCGGACGCGCGGATATCGCGCGCGAAGACCTTCGAGCCGGTGACCTTGGCGATGCCATCGATACGGAATTTGGGCTCGCCGGTCGCGCTGTCCCATTGCACCGGCGTCAGGATCTTGTCTTCGAACAGCGCCGCGAACGCGCGGCTGCCGATCGGCGCGACGTAGACCGTCACGCCCGCCAGCACGCTGGCTTTCAGAAAACCACGCCGTGACAGGCCGTGTTTTCTCATGGAGTCCTCCTAGTGCGGCGCGCGACGCGCGCCGCGTCCGCCTGGTCCGGGCGGCCGTCTGTCAGAAACACGAGCCGTTGTGGGCCGGCTCGCAAAGCGGCGCATTATCGCGTGGCACACTGCCGGACGGCTATGTCTTTTTCCGCATCCCGGGCTTACCGGTTTGCTTATAGTGCTCACGCGCGCGGCGGCGAACCGCCGCCGCGCGCCGCCGTTCAAAGATAAGGGGCGATCAACACAGAATAGGCAAAGACGACGCCCACGCACAGAAAGAACAGGTGCAGCGCGATCTTGAACGACGCGAACCAGGACGGATCGTCACGCATAGTGGTCTCCCCAAGCCGACAGACGAATCGCCATGATGCGCACCGGCGGCCGCGCGGCCAATGCGGAAACCTCGAAGCGACGCTCAGGCAGAGACTGAGCTTGACTCGCCGCATTCCTGCTACCGTATCGCCCATTACAACGAGACTGCCCGGCCGCCCCATCATGCGATTCGATCTGACCGACCTGCGCCTGTTCCTGCACGTCTGCGAGGCAGGCAGCATCACGGGCGGCGCGGAGCGCACCCACATCACGCTGCAGTCCGCGAGCGAGCGGATCCGCGGGATGGAGGAAGAACTGGGCGTCCCGCTGCTGCATCGCACCAAGAACGGCACGCAGGCCACCGAGGCGGGGCGTTCGCTCGAACATCATGCGCGCACCGTGCTGCAGCAGATCGACCACATGCGCGGCGAGCTGCAGCAATACGGCGCGGGGCTGCGCGGGCACATCCGGTTGCTGTGCAATACCGCCGCCCTCAGCGAGTACCTGCCCGATGCGCTCGCCGCCTATCTGCCCCGTCATCCGACACTGTCGATCAGCGTCGAGGAGCGTTCGAGCCAGGAGATCGTCCACGCGATCCGCAGCAGAACGGCCGAATTCGGCATCGTCGCCGACTCGGTCGGGCTCGACGGACTCGAACAGATTCCGTTTCGCGAGGACTGGCTGATCGCCGTTACGGCCAGCGGCCATCCGCTCGCGGCGCGCGGCCAGGTCGCGTTCGCGGAGATCGTCGACGCCGACTTCATCGGCATGACGGACGGCAGCGCGTTGCAGGTGCATCTCGCCGAACAGGCGAAGGCGCTCGGCAAGCGGCTCCGCTACCGGGTGCAGTTGAAGAGTTTCGATGCGATCTGCCGGCTGATCGAGAGCGGCGTCGGGATCGGCGTGGTGTCGCGCCACGCCGCGCTGCGCGCGCTCAAGACCATGGACATCCGCCTGATCGAAATAGCCGACGACTGGGCGCACCGCAAGCTCACGATCTGCGCCCGCCGCTTCGATACGCTGCCGAAATACACGCGCGACTTCATCGCGTTCCTGTCGGACAGCGCGCCGCGCGACGAGGCCGCGTAGCCGCGGCGGCCTCGCTCATGCGTGTGCCGCGAGCGCCATGTACAGGCCCAGCGCGGCGATCCCCGCGAAGAAGCAGCGGCGAAACGCGCGCTCGCTGATCACGCGCCGCAGATACTCCCCGGCGTACATGCCGAGCAGCGCGGGCGCGAGCGCGAGCGCCGACACGCCGAGATCCACCGGCTGCAGGTTCGACGTGAGACCGAGCTGCAGGGCCAGCGCGAGCGTCGACGCGGTAAACGACAAACCGAGCGCCTGGATCAGCTCCTCCTGGCCAAGCTGCAGCGACTGCAGGTACGGCACGGCCGGAATCACGAATACGCCGGTCGCGGCCGTGACGGCGCCCGTCAAGTAGCCGATCACGGGCGACAGCCATGCCTCGTGACGCCCCGGCGCGGGCAGCCGGGCCGCCGCGAGCCCCCATCCGCCGTATGCGACCAGCACCCAGCCGAGCGCGGCGTGAGTCCAGGACGCCGCCGATGCCAGCGTGGGCAGGCCGCCGATCAGCGTGCCCGCGACGAGCCCGGCGATCAGCGTCCACAGTCGCCGGGCCAGCGCCCGCACCGACGGGCCGAGCAGCAGCTGCCAGACGTTGGTGACGAACGACGGCACGAGCAGCACGCTCGCCGCGGCCGACGGCGGCATCGCGAAGGTGAGCAGCCCCATCGCGATGGTCGGCAGTCCGAGGCCGATCAGTCCCTTCACGACGCCCGCCAACAGGAACACCCCCGCGACGATCGCCGTCAGGTCACCGTGCATGCGCACCTCCACCGGTCATGAATGCCCCGATAGTGCCAAGCTTCGCGCGGACGGACCCTCTGTCTTTGCCTGATCCCGGGTGAGGCGCCCCCGAATGCGCGTGCAACCGGACGCCGCCGCAAGCCGCCGCCCGCCCTCCCGTCAAGCGCCTTCGGGCCCCGCTCGATGCGCTGAGCGCTCGCTGTCGAGATGCGCCATCTGCGCGCTCGGATAGCGCTCGCCCGCCGCCGCGCCGGCGGGAATCGCCGCTTCGATGCGGGCGCGGTCGCCGTCCGTCAGCGCCAGGTCGAGCGCCGCGAACAGATCGACGAGATGCGAGCGGCGCCGCGCGCCGACCAGCGGCACGACGTCGTCGCCGCGCGACAGCGCCCACGCGATCGACACCTGCGCGGGGTTGCTGCCCTTTTCGGCGGCGATCGCCCGCAGCGCCTCCACCAGTTGCAGGTTGTGTTCGAGATTCGCGCCGGAAAAGCGCGGGCTCGCAGCGCGGAAATCCCGTTCGCCCCCGCGCGCCTGCGACCACTGTCCGCTCAGCAGGCCGCGCGACAGAACGCCGTACGCGGTCACGCCGATCCCGGCCGCGCGGCACGCCGGCAGGATGTCGGCCTCGATGCCCCGCGACAGCAGCGAGTACTCGATCTGCAGATCGCTGATCGGCGCGACGGCCGCCGCGCGGCGCACGGTCTCCGCGCTCGCTTCAGACAAGCCGACGTGGCGCACGTAGCCCGCCTTCACCAGATCCGCGATCGCGCCGACCGTCTCCTCGATCGGCACCGCCGGATCGACGCGGGCGGGACGGTACACGTCCACGTAATCCGTTCCCAGCCGCTTCAGCGTATAGGCAAGGAAATTGCGCAACGCCGCCGGGCGCGCGTCGTAGCCGGCGAAACCGCCCGCCGGATCGCGCAGCGCGCCGAATTTCACGCTGATCCTGACGTTTTCGCGCTGCCGGCCCCGCAGCGCGTCGCGGATCAGCATCTCGTTCGCGCCCATGCCGTAGAAGTCGCCGGTGTCGAGCAGCGTGATGCCGGCGTCGAGCGCCGCATGCAGCGTCGCGATGCTTTCGTCGCGATCAGCCGGGCCGTAGAGGTCCGACATGCCCATGCAGCCTAGGCCGACGGCGGAGACGCGCGGGCCGGTCCGGCCGAGTTGTCGAGTATTCATGAGGCGATCCTGTTCCGATGGAGGTGATGAATCGCATTTTGGTGAGATTGCGCACACGGATAAACGCACGTTGCCCAACCAAATAATTCGACATCGGTTAACAATGGAGGCTCTTCGTCACCGGCTGAATGCCATTACGCATGGACCATCTCCAATCGATGCGAATCTTCGCGCGGGTCGCGCATCTCGGCAGCTTCACGAAAGCCGCCGAGCAGATGCAGCTACCGCGTCCGACCGTCAGCAACGCCGTGCAGTACCTCGAGAAACACCTCCGTATCCGTCTGCTGCAACGCACGACCCGGCGAGTCGCGCTGACGCCGGAAGGCGCGGCCTACTACGAACGCTGCATGCGGCTGCTGGCCGATCTGGAAGATGCCGAGACGCTGTTCGCCGACGCCGGCGCCGCGCCGCGCGGCGTGATCCGGGTCGATCTGCCGGAACGGCTCGCGCTATATAAGGTGATTCCGGCGCTGCCGGCGTTCAATGCGCGTTACCCGGACGTCCGGGTCGTGCTGAGCGCGAGCGACCGCTATGTCGACCTGATTTCGGACGGCATCGACTGCGCGGTCCGCATCGGCATGCTGAGCGATACGTCGCTGGTCGCCCGGCGGATCGGCGAAATGACCCAGGTCAATTGCGCGTCGCCCGACTATCTCGCCCGATACGGGATGCCGCGCTCGCCGGACGATCTGCCCGACCACGTCGCCGTCGGCTATTTCTCGAGCCGCACCGGGCGCGAGCTGGACTGGGAATATGCGGATATGGATACCGGCGAGGTGCGCGCGGTGAAAATGCGCAACGTGGTGTCGGTCAACAGTTCGCAGGCTTATCTGGCGTGCTGCGAGGCGGGGCTGGGGATGATCCAGGCGCCGCGCGACAGCATGGAGGATGCGCTCGCGGCGGGACAGCTGATCGAAGTGCTGCCCGAATGGAATGCGGCGCCGCTGCCCATGTCGGTGGTCTTTCCGCATGGCCGGCATCTGGCGCCGCGCGTGCGGATCTTCATCGACTGGGTGGCGGATGTGCTCAGCCGGCCTTCGCGGGCCGGCTGAGCGGAACGGCATCGGTTTTTGCGGCGTGCGATGCATCGCGCATCGCACGCAGGCGCCGATTTAGAACTTGTGGCGGATAGCCGCGCGAACCGCGAACTGGTTCGACGAAGCCGACGGGCCGTCCGTGCCGACCACGTAGCCGCCGTCGGCGATCGTGTTGGTCTTGTCGCCCGCGACCTTCTGCCATGCGCCTTGCAGGTACACGTCGGTGCGCTTCGACAGGTTGTAATCCGCCATCAGGCCGACGGTGTGGTACTTCGGCTTCACGCTGCCGCCCGTCGCATCGAACTTGCCGTCCGTGTACACGTACTGCGCACCGACGAAGAACGCCGGCGTCAGCTGATACTTGCCGTTGATTTCGAAGTTCTGGAACTTGGTCGCCGTGACGCCGAGGCCCGCGAAGTTCAGGCCCGGCAGATAGACCGTCGAGGTCGGGTTCTTCAGGTCCGTCTTGGTGTACACGAAGCCGACGGTTGCCGGGCCGAACGTGTAGTTGATGCCGCCGCCGAAGATGCGCAGGCGATCAGCCGTGAAGTTCGCATCGTTGGTCGCGATCGCGCCGTCCGTCGTCTTGCCCGGGTTGTTCGCCTGCAGGAAGGCTGCCGCGAGTTGCAGGCCGCCCATCTGGTACTGGCCGCCGAGGCTGTACTGACGGTTGTTCGAGAAGCCGGTGTTGTTGCTGAAGCTGTACGTGCCGCCGAACGACAGGCCGTTCCAGTCCGGGCTCGCGTACTTCACGGTGTTGTTCACGCGGAACGAGTTGTCCGTGTTGTCGTTGTCGAACGGGTGCGAGAACAGCGTGCCGCCCCAGTTGCCGTTCGCGGTCAGCGGCGCGAGGTAGTCGACCAGCGAGTCGTACTGGCGGCCGAGCGTCAGCGTACCGTACTGCGCATGCGACAGGCCGACGAATGCCTGGCGGCCGAACATGCGGCTGCCTTGACCCAGGCCGCCGTTGTTCACGTCAAATCCGTTTTCCAGCGTGAAGATCGCCTTCAGACCGCCGCCCAGATCTTCCGAACCGCGCAGGCCCCAGCGGCTGCCTTGCGCGAACCCGCTGGCCAGCTTGTAGCTGGTCTTGCCCAGGCCGTTGACGCTGACGTTGTTCGTGTAGTTGAAGCCTTCGTCGATCACGCCGTACAGCGTGACGCTGCTTTGGGCGAACACCGGCGCAGCGAATGCGAGCAAAGCCGCTGCGGAAATGACGTGTTTTTTCATTATGAAAATCTCCAGACCTAATAGTTAGAAGCCTCTGGCGAGGCCTTTGACGCGTTTTCTTGGTATTGCCGCCCTTTCGAGCTACACGTCCCGTACCCCCACGGGATTCGTGCATTGGGCGCAATACTGTCATGCATAAAATGAAACGTCCATGTTGGTGCAGCGCTTTTTTTACAATTTGTTGCGTATTGCCAACTGGCTTGTAAACAATCATTCCGTGCCGGCCTTACGTGATGGGGCCGGAGCAGTTGCTATTCGAGTAAACCCGGCACCCGCGCCTTCGATGGCACAATGCGCGACCATCATCATTTCGTCACGCAACCCGGTCCCCGCCATGCGCCCTCTGCCCGACGCGGCCACGCCCGCTCCCGCCGCCGCTGATCCGGCTGCCTGTCCGATGCGCGGAGACGGCCGCGCATGAACGCGGCGGCACCCCCACCTCAGCGGTACGCGGAACTCGATTTCTTTCGCGGTCTCGTCTTGCTCGTCATCGTGGTCGATCACATCGGCGGCAGCATCCTGTCGCGGGTCACGCTGCACGCGTACGCGCTGTGCGACGCCGCCGAGGTATTCGTGTTTCTCGGCGGCTTCGCGACCGCGATCGCCTACAACTCGCTCGCCGAACGCCGGACCGAGGCCGCCGCGCGGCAACGCTTCATCAAACGCTCGTTCGAGATCTATCGCGCGTTCCTCGTGACCGCCGGACTGATGCTGCTGATCACGGCGGTGCTGAGCGCGCTCGCGATCGACGGCCCGAACCTGCCGACCAACGATCTCGAAGGCCTGCTGCACGCGCCGCTGATCGCGCTGCGCGACATCCTGCTGTTCCGCCGGCAGCCGTATCTCGCGTCGGTGCTGCCGATGTACGCGTTCTTCGCGCTGCTGGTGCCGCTCGCGCTGCCGCTGGCGCGCAGCAAGCCGTGGCTGCTGCTCGCGGTCAGCGTGCTGCTGTGGGTGTCCGCCCGCCGCATCGCGGGCTATCTGCCGACCGTCGACGACATCCCCTGGGATTTCAATCCGTTCGCGTGGCAACTGCTGTTCGTGATCGGCGTCGTGTCGCGCTGCCAGCCGGTGTACCCGATACTGTCGAAGCGGCCCGTGGGATGGATCGTCACGGCGGCGGCAATCGCGATGGTCGCCGCCGGCGCGTATTACCGGCTGCGGGTCGAGCCCTTCCCGACCGATCCGTCGATCAAGCAGAATCTCGGCGCGCTCCGGCTGCTGAACTTCCTCGCGATCGCCTGGCTCGCCGCGAAACTCGTGCATCTCGGCTGGATGCACAAGATCGCGCACGCGATGCCGTGGATCGGCACGATCGGCCGGCAGGGGCTGCTGTGCTTCGTCGCCGGCACCGGCATCTCGCTCGCGGTCGACTCGCTGCTGTACGCGGCGACCGACGGCTATCTGAACGTGCCGCTCGGTCTCGTCGCCGACGTCGCCGCGATCGGTCTGCTGTATCTGGTCGCGAAAGTCTACGAGCCGCTGATGGCCCGCCTGCCGTTCACGAAATCCCGGCGCTGAAAACGCGCTGTGCCCGTCATCGGCTGCTGCTAGCCTATGTCGGGCATTATTCCGACACCCTGTTCATGCGCCGATTCCTTCTCGCCGTCGCCGTCGCCGCCGCGCTGCTCGCGGCCATCCCCCTCAGCGCGCTGGCCGCGCCCGGCAGCATCGTCACCCGCACGTTCCGCTCCGCCGCGCTGCACCGCGACTGGTCCTATACCGTCTATCTGCCGCCCGGCTACAACCCCGAGGGCGCGCGCTACCCGGTGCTGTACCTGCTGCACGGCAACGCGGGCAACGCGAACGACTGGATCACCCAGGGTCACCTGCAGATCACGGCCGACGCGCTGATCGAGCGCCGGGAGATCCCGCCCGTCGTGATCGTGATGCCGCAGGGCGGCACCGACTGGTACGTCGACCGCAAGGAGAAGATGCAGACCGCGTTCTTCGACGAACTGCTGCCCGACGTCGAGGCGCATTACGCGGTCTCGAACCAGCGTGCCGGCCGCGCGATCGGCGGCGTGTCGATGGGCGGCTACGGGGCGCTGCGCTTCGCGCTGCTCGAACCCGGCCTGTTCTGCGGTGCGATGCTGCTCAGCCCGGCGGTGTACGCGAACGAGCCGCCGCCCACGTCGGCCGCCCGCTATGTCGGCGTGTTCGGCGAGCGGCAGTTCGATCCGAAGGTGTGGCACGAACTGAACTATCCGGCGCTGTGGCGCGGCTACTTCGCACAGGGGTGGCGCCTGCCGATGTTCATCGCCGCCGGCGACGACGACCTGACGATCCAGGCGGAAGCCGGTTCCCTCTATACGCACCTGCGGCGCGCGCAGAACCCGGCCGCGCTGCGCATCATCGACGGCGCCCATACGTGGGACGTGTGGCGCCGCCTGATCGGCCCCGGCCTCAAGTACACCCTCGAGTGCGTGAAGTAAGCGCGACCCGGCCCGCGGCGAGATCCCAGGCCGCGCAGCCGACGCTCTTGAACAGCACCGGCTCGTCCGCCGCGCGCCCCCGGCCGTCCCGCAACGCCTCGGCCAGCGAACCCACGCGGCCCCAATCGACCTCGGCCTGAATGAGGTCGCCCGCCTCATGGCGCGCGCCTTGCGGGTCGTCGACGAACAGCGCGCTGTCCGCCACCGTGCGCGCACCGATCTCGGCGGCGTCGGGCGTGAACGCGCCCACGCCGATCACGAGACGGCCGGCGCGCCCGGCTTCGTCATACACGGGCGTCTTGCTGGTGGTGGCCGCGATGACGACGTCGAGCGCGGCGGGCGGCTTCGCCGGATCGAACGGTGCAAGCAGCGCCGGGACACTGCGGCGCGCCGCGCAGAACGCGGCGGCCTGCGCAGCCGAATGCGCGCCGACCCACACCCGGACGCCCGGAAACAGCGCGCCCAGCGCCGCCACGTGATGCGCCGCCTGCGTGCCGGCGCCGTACAGCAGCACGTCGCGCGGCGCGGCGGGCAGCAGCGTGCGGATCGCGAGCAGCGTAACGGCCGCGGTGCGCCGCCCGGTAACGGTCGGACCGTCGAGCGCGAACAGCGTCGCGCCGCTCGCGGGGTCGTGCACGCTCACCTGCCCCTGGATCGTCGGCTGTCCGTGCGCGCGGTTGCGCGGGCAGACCGTGACCAGCTTGTGAATCGCGATATCGCTCGCCGACGCGGGCATCGACAGCATCACGCCGCCCTCGTTCAGCGGCACCGAGCGCCGCGCGGGACTGACGATCCCGCCCTGCGCGGCCTCCTGGGCCGCCGCGGCCAGCGCCTCGACCAGCGCGGCAAACGGCGTCAGGGCCGCCGTCTGCGTCGCATCCAACACTGCCATCGCCATCGCGCCTCCTGGGTTCGATTCTCATGGGGTGCCGCTTCGATCGCGTACAAATTAAGCGAGCCGGTCCGCCACGGCAACCTCTTTCGTCGAGGCGGCCGGTTCGTCCCGGTCGAGGGCCGTGCGCCGGCCGGCGCCTGCGTTGAAGGTTGCGCCCGAGGGGGGCCGGGTTCGGGCACAATCGCGCGACACGCGGCGCGCGATTGCGGATCTGTCCGCCCGGCCGTCCCCGGTCTTCGCCCGCCGCCGCTTTCTTCAACGCGCCCCGGGCCTGCCCATGCATATCGATACCTTCGGAACCCGGGTCGCGGCCTCGCTCGTCCTCCTGCTCGGGCAGGCGCTCGTGTCCCGCGTCGCCTTCCTGCGCGCCCTTCGGGCGGTCGCCTCGCCCGCCGCGGCCTTCGAAACGGGGACATACAGAAAACCGGCCGACGGTGTACAACACCGTATCCGCGAGATCCTCGCAAGGAGCGCCGTCATGTCCAACGATGCACGCAACGCCCCCCGGCCGGTCCGCATTCCCGGTCCCGATCATCCGATCACGATCGAACGCCACCCGGCGCGCGTCGTGGTGACGGTCGCCGGCAAGGTGGTCGCCGATACGCGCGCCGCGCTGTCGCTGCGCGAAGCGAACTACCCGCCCGTGCTCTATATCCCGAGATCCGACGCGGACATGACGCTGTTCGAGCGCACCCACCACGCGACCTATTGCCCGTACAAGGGCGACTGCGCGTACTACTCGATTCCGGCGGGCGGCGAGCGTTCGGTCAACGCGGTGTGGACCTACGAGCATCCGTACGAAGCCGTCGAGCCCATTCGCGGACATCTCGCGTTCTATCCGGATCGCGTCGACGCGATCGAAGAACCGCCCGACGCCGCCGCGCGCTGAGCACGCCGCCATCCGGGCGCGCGGGAGTGCCGCGCGTCCGGATGCGCATGGGTTCTTCCGCACCCGCCATCCGCCGATCCCGCCGACGCGATCCGCCGGACCGGCAGGCGGCGCGCCGGCTCGCGCGAATCATCGCAGCCACGGCGACTGCGCACTCCAGAAGATGATGCCCGCGCCCAGATAGTCCTGCGCATAGCGGGTAAACGCCTCCCGCGTGAACGGCTTGCCGGTCTGGGGATCGATATAGGTCAGCGTCGGCTCCTGCACCGCCATCGCGACCAACGCAAGCTTGCCCTTGTATCGATGGAAGAACGGGTAGGCGTTCTTCATCTGGCTCGCCTTGCCGGGCACGATGTCCGGGCCGCCGAGACCGATCCCGTTCTGCTGCGCGAATGCGAAGAGCCGCGACATGTAGCGATGATCGTCGTTCCACTCGCACGGCCAGAAATTGACGTACTGGACCACCTGCGACCGCCGGAACGCCCGCTTCGCGAAACCCAGGTTGTCGAGTGTCGCGGCGAAGTAGCGGTCGCAGCTGAAGCCGTGGTTGTCGCGTTTCATGTCGAGATCGATCGCGGTTTCCGGCAGATTGATGCCGGCCACCCGAGCGTCGAACCGGTCGGCGAGCGCGGCGAGCAGCCGCTGATAGCGGCCCCGGACCGCCGGATTCCATTGCTGAGCGACCCAGCCGTTGCCGATCGGCCGCCCTTCGCCGGGATGGTCGAACTGCGGCACGAGACCGCCCTGGTAGACCCGATCCTCGAGCAGGTATTGCGGCACATAGCGCGCCTGCGGTTCGAAGAAGCGGTCCTGGATCTGGATGAACAGCTGCTTGCGCAAGCCCTGCAGGTAAGCCAGATCGCGGTCGATGCGCGAGAAGTCGTAGCGGCCGGGCGACGTCTCGAGCATCTTCCAGTTGTAGACGACCTGCACGCCGGCGATGTCGGGCCGCTGGATCAGGGGTGCCAGCGCACGCAGATCGTCCGAGCTGGTGTAGAGAAAATTCTGCGGCGCCGGGCTCGCGTCCGCCGCGTAGCAGCACTGCGCGGCGAGCAACAGGCCGGCCGCGGCGACGGCGCTTCGCAGCCGCGTCGTAAAGCGTTTCATCGTGTCTTCCGGAGTGGCAACGCGTCATTCGACCCGCGCGGCGGCGATCGGTTCGAGGGTTCGATACCCGCGGAGCCCGTACGGGAAGGCCGGCGCTCAGACGCGGCGGCCCCCATTCCGACGACGCGGCATGCGCCACGCCGCTCACCGGATGCCGCATGCAATACGCGTCGCAGCCGGCGCGACGCGCAATGCGCGGCGGCGCGACCGCGACGGACTCGCCGCGTCCGGCCGGCGGCGTACCGGCTGCCGGTTGAGAAGCAGGCCAAGCCGAATTTCGCCGAACGCAAGCGACAGATCACCTGAATCACACGACGTCCGCGCTCGCTCCAGCGTTGCGCGCGACACGATCCGGACGCGTGATTCGTCGCCTGCCGTCGGTCCGACGCAATGCGTGCCGACACCATCCGGCGACGGGAGTTAACGGCATTTTTTCAGCCGACTTTAGGCTCCTCCGATCAATTCGAACGACGGCATTTCACTTTCGTTTCTCCGTGCGGAATTTCCGCAGAGAAAGGCCGGAAAACCGCGTCGAGTCATCGCTTCGTCACATCCCGCCCACGATAATCCAGTCGCTCTTTTATCCGACAAAACATGCAAGAGCGTGCCGCCGCATCAGAGGCGCGAATGACCAGCTTGGCCCGGGGAATTTTCAACATGACCATTCGTCACCGTATCACCCTGCTCGTGGTGTTGATGTTCGTCGCCCTCTCGGCGATCGGCGGATACGCCGTCTACCAAACCCGCCGCAGCGCCGCGGACGTCAGGCTAGTCACGCAGGGCGTCGTGCCCAGCGCGCTCGCCTCCGCCGATCTCGTCTCCCAGGTAAAGGACGTGCAGCTCGCGACGATGACGCTCGTCTATGCGCCCGACAGCAACATGGTCGAACAGGCGCGCAACGAGCTGAAGGCGAAGGAACAGACGCTGCGCGGCGCGCTCGACGTGCAAGCGAAAGCCGCGGCGAGCCACGCTCAGGAAGGCCTCGTCGCGCAGGCGCGCGACAGCCTCGCGAACTACTTCAACGCGATCGGCGATATCTCGCAGATGAAGGCGGCCGGCAAGGACGCGCTCGCGCAGGCCTACCTGTTCGCGAACGTCGCGCAGTACCGCGACGAACTCGAAGGCATCGTCGGTACGCTGCGCGTCGAGAAGAATCGCCAGAAGGACGACGCGATCAGCACGCTGAACGGCATGCTGTCGACCACCACCACAGCCATCGCGAGTGTGACCGGCGCGGCCGTGCTGCTGCTCACGGTCATCGGCGCGCTGCTGTATCGGCAGATCACGCGGCCGCTGAGCCGCATGCAGTCGATGATGAGCGAGATCGCATCGAGTCAGGATTTCACGCGCCGCGTGCCGGTCGGCCGGATGGACGAGATCGGTCATTCGATCGTCGCGTTCAACGGCATGATCGAGCGGATCCAGCACAGTTCCGCGCAGCTGAAGCAGAAGACCGCCGACATCCAGGCGATGCTGCAGAACATGCAGCAAGGCATTCTGACCGTGGTGGACGGCGCGGTGGTCCACGCCGAATATTCGACCTACCTCGAGGCGATCTTCGAGACCGGCGACATCGCCGGGCGGCCGCTGATGGATCTCGTGTTCGACCACACCGATCTGGGCTCGGACACCCTGTCGCAGATCGATGCCGCCGTCCATGCGTGCATCGGCGAGGACGGCATCAATTTCGCGTTCAACCAGCACCTGCTGCTGAACGAAATCGTGAAGACCATGCCCGACGGCCGCCGCAAGACGCTCGACCTGAGCTGGTCGGCGATCACCGATGATCACGACGTCGTGATGCGGCTGATGCTGTGCGTGCGCGACGTCACCGAACTGCGCCAGCTCGCGGCCGAGGCGGGCGAGCAGAAGCGCCGGCTGGAAATGATCGGCGAGATCCTGGCCGTCAGCGAGGAGAAATTCCATCAGTTCGTGGCCAGCGCGTCGGGTTTCATCCACGACAACGAACGGATCATCCGCCAGTACACGCACGCGGACCGCGCGGCCGTCGACGAACTGTTCCGCAACATGCACACGATCAAGGGCAACGCGCGGACCTACAGCCTGCAGCATCTGACCAGCGTGGTTCACGAAACCGAGCAGCGCTACGATCAGCTGCGCCGCCAGGCCGCCGAGCATGCATGGGATCAGCAGGTGCTGATCGCCGATCTCGCGCGCGTGAAGGAAGCGCTCGAACACTACGCGCAGATCAGCGCCGGCAGCCTCGGGCGGCGCGGCGCGGCCGGCCAGCGCGACGCCGACGGCTATCTGCGGGTCGAGCGCAAGCAGATCCAGGAGAGCCTGGCGCTGCTCGATTCGGTCGACCCCGCCGATCCGCGCGCGCTGCTGACGATGCACGACTCCGTGCGCCGCACACTGCGGTTGCTCGATACCGGGACGCTCGCCGATGCACTGTCCGGCGTGCTCGATTCGCTGCCCTCGCTCGCGCAGGAACTGGGCAAGGCGCCGCCCGCCGTGCGCATCGCCGACAACGGCTACCGGCTGCGCAGCCACGCGGAGAGCACGCTGAAGAACGTCTTCATGCATCTGCTGCGCAACGCGGTCGACCACGGCATCGAGACGGTCGAGCAGCGCGGCGCGGCGGGCAAGCCGGCCGCCGGCGCGATCGACATCGAGGTCGGCGTCGATCATCGCGCGCTGCAGCTCACGCTGAGCGACGACGGCCGCGGGCTCGCACTCGAACGGATTCGCGGCGTCGCGATCGAACGCGGCTGGCTCGCGCCGGACGCCGCCGCCAGCGACGAGACGATCGCCGAATTCATTTTCCGGCCGGGCTTTTCGACCGCCGAACAGGTGACCGAAGTATCGGGCCGGGGCGTCGGGATGGACGCGGTGCGCGATTTCCTCGCGCGCGCGCACGGCCGCATCGAACTGCGCTTCACCGACGATCAGCCCGGCGCGGCGTACCGCCGCTTCCAGACCATCGTCCATCTGCCGGAAAGCTGGGCGGTGGACAGCGTCGGCGCAGCGGCCGCGCGGCCGCTGCCGCTCGACGCGCTGTCCGACTGAACGACCGGAGGAACGGGCTGTGGTGGAACGGTATCTGTTGGCGGCATTGGCGGGCGCGGCGCTGGTCGCCCTCCTCGCCTGGGTTTCGGCGCGGACGGCACGCGCCGGCGCGTTGCACGAACGCCAGGCGCTGAACGCGGCGCAACGGGATGCGCAGGCGGAAGCCGACGCGCGGCTGCACGCGGCACACGAGCAGTTCGCGCACGAACGGCTGGAACTGGACGCGCTTGTCGGCCGCCTGCGCGAGGATCTCGCGCAACAGGCGAATGAAGCCCGGGCGCTGCGCGCCGCGCTCGACGCGGCGGGCGGCAGCCGGGCGGACTGGCGGCAGCAGGCCGAGCGCATCGCGACGGAAGCGGCCCGGCTGAAGGGGCTCGCGGCCACCTTCGAACGCTGGCACGAGCAGATGATCTCGCTGATGTCGCAGAACCGCGACATGCACGTGAAGAATCACGAACTGTCGTCGATCGTCAGCCACGTGCTGATCGTGTCGCTCAACGCGTCGATCGAGGCAGCGCGCGCGGGCGCGGCCGGCCGGGGCTTCTCGATCGTCGCGGGCGAGGTGCGCGCGCTCGCGTCGCGCTCGCAGGAACTGTCGAAAAGCTATCGCGACAGCCTGCACCGCAACGACCTGGTCACCACCGCGACGTTCCAAGACATCCAGGCGGGCGGCAAGATGATCACCGCGTCGCTGGGCAGCGTCGAAACGCTCGCCCACCAATTCCAGGCGCAGCTGGAACGGGAGCCGGCGTGATCAGCGCGCAGGCCCGCGACAGTCTCGACCGGATCTTCCGGCAAGCCGCGCTCACGCGCCTGCCGGTACGCGACGGCGATCCGTGCAACATCGCGCCGCTCGACCCGCGCGACGCCAGCGCGCTGCCCGGCGACGACGTGGTCGTGCTGACCATCTCGTCGATGACGTTCAGGCTGCTGCTGGCGCTGCATTTCGCCGACGACGACGCGACCCGCGACTACTACCTCGCCGACACCGCCGGACGCACGCTGCGGGACACGCTGATGGAGGTCGCGAACCTGTGCTGCGGCGCGATGAACCAGTTGCTCGTCGAATGCTTTCCCGATCTCGGCATGTCGACGCCGTATCTGCTGAACCGCCGCAGCGTGCGCCATCTCGACGAACTGCGGCCCGGCTACGTGTCGGCGTACGGGTTGACGGTCGGTTCGTCGGTGCGGCTCGGCGCGACGCTGTGCGTGTGTTCGCACGCACCGCTCGACTTCGTCGCGAACCTGTCGGACGTCCGGCAAGACGTCGGCGAACTCGAACTTTTCTGATGCGTCGGCATCGAGCGGAGCCACAGCGATGAACATGAGCAAGCCGGTCAGCAAGGTACTGGTGCTGGACGACCATCCCGCGCACGCGGAAGCGATCAAGCGGTTCTGCGACGATCACAACCTGATCGGGCTGAAGGTGCGCAAGAACCGCCTGATGGCGGTGCTGCGTTCGAACATCGACCTGAGCGCGATCCTGCTCGGCGAACACTACGGCGGATCGCTCGCCGACTGCGCGGCGATCGCGACGCGCATCGACGCGCTGCGTCCCGAACTGCCGATCATTCTCAGGCGCGACGCCGAAGCGGTGCGCGACGGCTTGCCGGCGGCGCTGCAGCAAGTGATCTGCGCGACCTACGTCGCGCACGACATGGCCGCACTGCGCACCGTCGTCGACGAATACATCTTCAGCCTCGACTATCCGAACGCGCTGGTGCGCGGCATCTCCGAGATCACCGAGGCGCGGCTCGGCAGCCTGTTCCGGCATCTCGGCGTCAGCTGGGACACGCCGTGCATCGTGCGCGACCGGATCATCTTCGGCGAGGTATTCAGCCTGATGGCGCTCGAAAGCGCGTGGTGTCGCGGCTACATGATGATGCAGGCCGAGGAGCAGCCGCTGCTCGAGCTGCTCGCCGAGCAGCCGGGCCGGCACGGCGCGGCGGATTTCCGCGACCTGAACAGCGTGCTCGGCGAACTCACCAACCTGATCTGGGGCGCGTTCAAGGACCGCTATCTCGGCGACGGGCGCGCCGCGCCGTCGAGCCGGGTGCAGGTGCCGCTGCTGATCAACCACAAGCACCGCTACATCTCGTTCGGCTCGGACAATCCGCAGCTCTGCTTCAAGTACCGGCTCACCGACGAAGCGACGGGCCGGTCGGTGCATCTGGATCAGCGCTTCATTTTCAGCCTGCGCTGGTCGCCCGAGGAATTCGAGGCGGCTGCCAGTGCTCAGGCAAGTGCGGCGGAAGACGCGAACGCCGTCGACGCGCTCGTGGACGCGGGCGAACTGGAATTGTTTTGACGAATGCGCCCGAGGCGGCGCGACAAGGAAAAAATCATGGGCAAGATCCTGGTGGTGGACGATTCGAGCACGGTGCGCGACGAGGTCGCGGGCTTCCTGAAGAAAAACGGACTGGACGTCGACACCGCGATCGACGGCAAGGACGGCCTCGCGAAGCTGAAGGCGCAAGCCGGCATCCGGCTCGTGATCAGCGACGTCAACATGCCGAACATGGACGGGCTGACGATGGTCGAGAAGATTCGCGGAGAACTCGGCAACCAGTCGGTCAACGTGATCATGCTGACGACGGAAAGCAGCCCGGCGATGAAGGAGCGCGGCAAGGCGGCCGGCGTGAAGGGCTGGATCGTCAAGCCGTTCAAGGGCGACGCGGTGCTGGAGACGTTCAGGAAGCTGGCGGGCTGAGCCGGGGCGCCGGCGCCCCGCCCGGCCCGCGCGCGGCAGGCAGCCGACTCCAACACCTCGTCGGGGAGCCGCTACAGGTAAGGATTCCATGTTTGGAATTTCACTCTACCCACAATTCGGCAAAAGCATCAGTCGTCACGACATTCTGAGCCGGCATGCCCCCTAATACCCCGCCGTCATCTCGTCGACCGTGGACCGGCCAGCCTTTCGTAGACATCATCGAGCCATCATTTACGGCAACCGAGGCCAGCATGAGCTGGCAAGCGGTACACGGATGAGTTCAAGATCGGGGCAGTCAAACAGGTAACCGAACGGGGTCATTCGGTGGCAGAGGTGGCCCAGCGTTTGGGTATCGCGACCCAGAGCCTTTACGCACGGAAACTGAAGTTCGGCAGGCCCGACGTCGTGCGGCAGGCGGAGCTGGATCAGAGCGCCGAGGTTCGGCGACTGAAGGCCGAGCTCAAGCGCATGACCGAGGAACGCGAGCGACATTCTAGAAAAAGCCGCGGTAGGTTCAATGAGTCGCAGCAACAGCCTCGCGTAGCTTATCGGTCGGAGACATGAAGCCCAATGTCTTTCTGGGTCTTTCATTGAGTTGCGCTGCGATCTTGTTCAATTCCGCCTGCGAGTATTGATCAAGTTGCGTACCGTGGGGCAAGTACTGACGCAGGAGTCGGTTCGTGTTTTCGTGGGTACCACGTTGCCAAGGACTTCGCGGGTCGCAGAAGTAGACCTTCACGTCCGTGGCGATCTTGAACTCATCCGTGTGCCGCTTGCCGCTCATGCTGACCTCCCCGGTTGCCGTAAATGATGGCTCGAAGATGCCTACGAAAGGCTAGCCGGTCCACAAGAACAACGACACCCACAAATCGCAGGCTGAATAAGGCTCTAAGGGCTTCAGGCGGGAGCAAATGAGTCGCCCAAAGCCCTCGCCGGCGGCAGGCGCAATCGCAATCCGCCGTCAGCCCGCGCCCGCCGCGCGCTCAGTCCGCCTTGTCGAGATTGCCCGGATCGATGATCCGCGCCGACTGGATCACGACCAGCGTATCCCCTGCCTCGATCCGGCACGGCGGATCCTCGTAGAAGGACAGGGTCTTCCCCGTCCGCTCCAGCCCGATCACGATGGCGCCCGCGACCGCGTTCGACATGCAGCCGATCTCCTGCTTCGTGGCCGGGCGCTCGACCAGCGTCGCGCGGCCCCGGGTCGACAGCATGTCGTTGACGAACGGCACGATGTAGCGGCTGCTGACCGCATCGGCCAGCAGCAGCGCGCCGATCTTGGTCGACGACACGATCACGTCGGCGCCGGCCTGGCGCAACTGGCGCTGATACAGGTTCTCCTGGATCCGCACGACGATCTTCGTATCCGGCGCGATGCTGCGCACCGACAGCGTGAGCAGGATCGCGGTGGGATCGTCGGTCACCGAGATGATCACGGCCTTCGCGGTGCGCACCTGCGCCTGCTGCAGGAGATCCTCCTGCGCGGGATCGCCGCACAGCCCCGTGACGCCCAGCACCGAGGCCGCTTCCAACGTCTGTTCCTGCGCGTCGATCACGATGATCGTGGCCGGATCGACGCCGCTTTCCAGCAGTTCGCGCACCGCGATCGACCCGCTCAGCCCGTAGCCGCAGACGACGATGTGATCGCACAATTGTTTTTGCAGACGCTTCATGCGGTATTCCTCGATAACGCGCTGAATCACGAACTGGTAAGCCGTGCCCAGGAAGATGAACCAGATGCCGATACGGATCGGGACGATGAAGAACGCATCGAGCAGGCGGGCCCGCGCGGTCACGGGCACGATATCGCCGTAGCCGACCGTCGCGACGGTGACCATCGTGAAATAGACCAGATCGGCGATGCCCATCGGCGTGCTCTTGGTCGAATCGCGCAGGCCGTCGCGGTCGAGATACAGCACCAGGAACGCGAGCACGCACAGCCCGACGACCAGCCCGAGGCGGAATATCAGCGTGCGCTGCGGCGACGCGACGGGCCGGGTGAACAGCGTGCGGGAACGCGGCGCCTGCCACGGATTGCGCGCCCGGCGCAGACGGAAACGCAGCGACTTGCGGTGATCGGAAGGCGACGCCAACGAGTTTCTCCAGAGTGACAGCCGGGTGATTCTACGATGCCGCGGCACCGGTGCCGGCCGGATGCGCGGGCGGCATGCACATCCCGATGGATGCGCATGCCGCGCAACCGTGCCGGCATGAACGGGCTACAGCATGCTGGTCGGCCGCTTCATGGTTCCGTCGACGAAGCGCGCCGCGCGAAACGCCGACAGGTCGAGCGACGTCGCGCCGGTATCGATCCATTCCGCGAGCAGCCGTCCGACGATCGGCCCCATCGCGAATCCGTGTCCGCAGAATCCGGTGGCGATCGTGAGCCCGCGCAGCGAGCCCGGCGCATCGATCACGGGAATGCCGTCGGGCACCACGTCGATCAGCCCGGCCCACGCCTCGACGATCTGCGCATCCCGGAGCGCCGGGAACATCGCCTTCAGTTTCGCCAGCGCGCGCGGCGCATGAGCCGGGTTCGGCTGCGGACCGGGATCGCGCGGCTCGAGCGGATGCCACCCGCCGCCGAGCCGCTTGCACGCGTCGCGCCAGGCGGCGCCGTTCAGGTGAAAGCGGAACTTGTCGCGCTGCGCCCAAAGTTCCGGCCAGAACAGGCTCAGTCCGCGCAGATGGCCGAGGGTCATGTCGACGTCCACCTGCATGTCGTCGGCGAGATTGATCGCGCCGCTCGCACGCTGCCGGATACCCAGCCCGTGCCCCCACAGCGTCGCCGCCGATACCGCGGGCAGCACGTTGGTGCGCATGCAGGTGCCCCGCACCGACTGCTGCGGCAGGCGGACACCGACCCCGTCGAGCAGCCGATAGCTGGTCGCGCCCGCCGCGCAGATCACCCGCGACGCGCGGATCGTGCCGCGTTCGGTCACGACGCCCGTGACCGCGCCGCCCGCCGTCTCGATCGCGGTCACGCCGCAGCCCTCGACGAAGCGCGCACCGCCTGCCGCCGCCCGCGCCGCGAATGCGGCGGCAACCCGGCGGGGTTCGGCCTGTCCGTCGCTCGCCGTATAGAGGCCGCCGCGCGCGGGCACCGCGAGGCCCGTCACGCGTTCGCCGATCTGCGCGGGCGTCAGCGTGTGCGTATCGAGGCCGTGCGCGCGGGCAACCTCCATCCAGCGCTCGAACGACGCCAGGTCGTCGTCGTCGCCGGCCAGGTAGAGGCAACCGCCCTGGCGCCATTCGAGATCGGCGCCCAGCTCCCGTTCGAGCGTTTCCCAAAGGCGCATGCCGGCCATCATCAACGGCACCTCGGCGGCTTCGCGGCCCTGCTGGCGCACGAAGCCCCACGCCCGGGTCGACTGCTGGCCGGCGATCCGCGACTTGTCGAGCACCACCGCGTCGAGACCGCGCAAGCCGAGGTAGTAGGCGGCGGCGCACCCCATGATGCCGGCGCCCGCGATCACCACGTCGGCACGCTCGGGAAACGGCTCGTCGGCGCGGGAGAAGGCGCCATGAAGCGGATAGGTGGTCGTCATGCTGGCAAGTTCCGAAACGAAGAAAAAGCGTCGGGCGGGAAACCGCGCACGGGCCGCCTCGCGACGGCGCCGGGTCGCGCCGGGCCGGGCCGACATCGTCTCACAACACGCGCCACTCGACGCCATGCGGCAGGCGCGATACCGTCGCCATGCGCATCGTGCCGCCGGGCCGATCGGAAACGACCGTGCCTTCCCCGCCGAATCAGGCGATGATAGCGGCCGTCTCCCGAACCCGAGCGCCCTGCCCATGACCTCCGTCGCCCCCGCCGCGCCGCGCCTGCCCGAATTCCTCGACCGATGGCGCGGCAACCCCGCCACCACGTCCCAGATCGCGCGGCTCGAGCGCCTCGCGGCGGCCCTGCGCGCAACGCCCGGCTGCCTGGGGGCCGCGCTGCTGGGATCGTTCGCGAAAGGCAGCGCGGACCGCCTGTCGGATCTCGATCTCGTCGTGTTCTGCGCGGACGGCGCCAGCCAGGCCGTATTCGACGCGATCGGCGCGCAGATCGCGCCGTCCGACACGCTGATGACGTTCGACGGTCGGCATGCGCCGGACAGCCCGTATCGGGCGTTGATCTTCAACGATTTCACGTCGTGCGAATTCCACGTGATCCCGCCCACGCTGCCGTTCGCGCTGAAACAGCCGTATGTCGAACTCCTCAGCCGCGACGGCTGTCTGGCCGGCCGGGTCTGCGCATCGCCCGCGCCCGGCCGCGACGCGCTGCCCGTGTATCACGGCGGCGACCCGTGGCTGGCCTGGGAATTGCTCGACTGCATCAAGTGGCTGTCGCGCGGCGACACCGCGGCCGCGAAGCGGCATCTGGTCCGGCTGGGGCAGGCGATCTCGGCCGCCGATTCGACCGGTACGGCCGGGTAATGGCCTCGGCGACGCACGCGGTGCGCGTGCGCGGCACTGTCGGCCGGCGCATTGCGCCCTCCCGCCCCGGCTGCGCGTGCAGGCACGCCGCCAGGACTCTCGAACGCGGCGCCTTGCCAGCCCCGGACGTGGATCGAGCGCCGCGCGAGCCTTGTTGCACATGGCCGGCCGGCGTTTCCCAGTAACGTCGAGATACACCTTTCACAGAAACGTGCGAGGCCGGAGCGCGGAACGGAGCCCGTTTTGCGGTAAAGTTATCTCTTTCGCGCGTAGCCGGTCGGCTCGCCCCGATGGTATCGCCACGATGCCGAACCCGGCGCCGCAAGGCCCCATCCTGAACGTCATTCGACCCGATCCGCCCCCGTAGCATGGCCAATGAAGCAATCACCACGGATTCCCTCGCGGTCGCTGAGCGCGTGCGCGAGCTGATGAGCCGCAACGGCATCGGGAAACGGCAGCAGACCACCGAACTGTGCCGGATTCTCGACCTGAGCTTTTCCCAAGGGCACCGCAAGCTGCGCGGCAGCAGCCCATGGACGCTCGCGCAGCTGAAGAAGGTCGCCGAGGCATACGGCGAACCCGCCGCCCAGCTGTTCGGCGCGCAGGCGCTCGATCCCGGCATGGTGGGCGCGTGCTCGCAGGAAGCGGTGCTGTATGCGGGCATCGCCGAAATGCCGTGCACCGCGTGGATCGGCGCGCCGCTCGATCCCGGCGCGCGCCCCGAGTTCGTCGCCTACGAGCAGCAGGGCCGCTGGCGCGTGCTGCGTCACACCGGCGTGCTGTATCAGAACGCGTACGACGTGCACAAGATCGAGATCTACCCGCGCCGCGCCGAGAACGACAAGCTGCTCGTCGCGGTGATCGACGCCGACCGGCAGGATGCCGACGACGTGTGCCGCTACCTGGACGAACAGGGTTTCTCGACCGCCCATTTCGACCGCCTGCCCGCCTTCATCGACGCGCTGCAGGGCCAGGCTTTCGACGCGGTCGTCACCGAATGGGTGTTCGACGACTGCACCGCCGCCGCCGCGGTCAAGGCCGTGCGGGCGTCCGACAATCCGGGCGCGCCGGTGTTCGTGCTGACGGGCGACCTCCTGACCGGCCGCGCGAGCGAAATCGAGATCAGCGAAGTGATCCGCTCGTTCGACGTCGTCTGCTACGAGAAACCCGCCCGCATGGCGATCCTGAGCGCCGACCTGGCCAAGCGCCTGTCGCGCGGCTGACGCCGGCCCGTCCCGATTCCTCCCGCCTCGCGCGTCCTGCGTACAATAGCCGGCGATTCTCCGCCATCGCCAAGTACTGCAAGGACCCGACATGGCCCGCATCATCCCCGACGACTGGAAGAGTCTGGCCGCCACGGGCGCCGCCGAGCGCGAGCGCGAAACGCTGGCCGCGCTGGAGCAGGCGCTGCCCGACGGCTACACCGTCTATCACGGCGTGCACTGGACGCGCGCCGAGCAAAGTTTCTCCGTATTCGGCGAAGCCGATTTCGTGATCGTGAGCCCGGCGGGACGCGTGCTGCTGATCGAGCAGAAAGCCGGCTTCCTGCGCGAAACGCACAAGGGGCTCGTCAAGGTCTACCTGCAAACCGAACGCAACGTGTCGATCCAGCTCGCCCGCACGCTGGAAAGCCTGCACCGCCGCTTCACCGCGTCGTTCGGCGCGGGCGCGTACGGCATCGAAGCGCTGCTGTACTGTCCCGACTACACGGTCAGGAACGCGGCCATCGCGGGCGTTCCGCCCGACCGGATCGTCGACGCGACGCGCAAGCATCAGTTGGCCGACATCATCGTGGCCGCGCTGCCCGCCGACGAGCCGCGCTTCGCCGGCGCCCCGAAGATCCATCATTTCCTCGCCGACGAACTCGCGCTCACGCCCGATACGAGCGCGCTCGTCGGCCAGGCGGACACGCTCGTCACGCGGCTGTCCGGCGGCCTCGCGACCTGGGCGCGGCGGCTGGATTTCGCGCCGTTCCGGCTGCGCGTGATCGGTACCGCCGGTTCCGGCAAGACCCAGCTCGCGGTGCAGGTGATGCGCGACGCGGTCGCGGCGGGCCGGCGGGTGCTCTACGTCTGCTTCAACCGCCCGCTCGCCGATTACATCGCGCGCATCGCGCCGCCCGGCGCGAAGATCGCCAACTATCATCAGCTGTGCGACTGGGTCGCGCGCGACGGCGGCCACGTGCCCGACTTCGAGGCGCCCGACGCGTTCGCGCAGCTCGAGGCGCGCTTCGCCGACGCGCCGGTCTCGGCGCGCTGGACCTTCGACGTGGTGATCGTCGACGAGGGGCAGGATTTCCACGCGCCCTGGGCCGCCGCGCTCGAACGCGTGCTCGCCCCCGACGGCGCGTGGTGGTGGCTGGAAGATCCGCTGCAGAACCTCTACATGCGCGCGCCGGTGGCGCTGCCGGGCTGGGTGACGATCCGCGAGCTGACCAATCATCGCAGCCCCCGCGACATCCTCGACTACGTGCGAACGGTGGTCGGCCGAGTCGAGCCGCTGGCGGCCGAGCTGCGGGCGGGCGGGCCGTTCGACGGCTCCGAGATCGCCGTCAATCCCTATCCCGATGCGGACCCCACCGCACAGGCGTGCATCGACGCGACCAAGCGCGCGATCACGCAGGCGCTGTCGCTGGGGTTTCGCAAGCAGGACATCGCGGTGCTGTCGTTCCGGGGCCGCGAAGGCTCCGCGCTCGCGGCACTCGACCAGTTGGGCCCGCACCGCGTGAGGAGTTTCACCGGCAAGTACGACCTGTTCGGCAACCCCGAATACCGCGAAGGCGACGTGCTGCTCGATTCGATCTACCGCTTCAAGGGACAGGCCGCGCCGTGCGTGATCCTGACGGAAGTGGACTTCGATACATTCGACGAACGCGCGGCGCGCAAGCTGTTCGTCGGCGCGACGCGCGCCACGATGAAGCTCATCGTGGTCGCATCGCAGCGCGCGGCGGCGCACCTGAGCCCGGCCTGACGGCCTGGCCGGCGCCCGCGCGCCGCGCCACTCACGCGACCTGGAACGCGCCCACCGCGCGGCGCAGCCCGTCCGCCTGTTCTTCCAGCGACGCGGCCGCGGCGGCCGCCTGCTCGACGAGCGCCGCGTTCTGCTGCGACACCTGATCCATCTGCGACACTGCGCGATTCACCTGTTCGATGCCGTCGCGCTGCTCGTTGGACGCGGCGGCGATTTCCGACATGATGCCCGTCACGCGGCCGATCGCACGCTGGATTTCCTGCATCGTGTTGCCGGCCGAGCCGACCAGGCGCGACCCCGTCGCCACCCGCTCGACCGATTCTCCGATCAGGGTGCGGATCTCCTTCGCCGCCGAGGCCGAACGCTGCGCGAGCGTGCGCACCTCGCCCGCCACCACGGCGAAGCCACGGCCCTGCTCGCCCGCGCGCGCAGCCTCGACGGCCGCGTTCAGCGCGAGGATGTTGGTCTGGAACGCGATGCCCTCGATCGTGCCGATGATGTCCGCCACCTTCTGCGAACTCTGGTCGATCTCCGTCATCGTGCCGATCACCTCGCCCACCACGGTCGCGCCCCGGGTCGCGATGTCGGACGCGCTGTCCGCGCAGTGCTGCGCCTCGCGCGCGTTGTCGGCGTTCTGCTTCACGGTCGCCGTGAGCTGCTCCATGCTCGCCGCGGTCTCCTGCAGCGCCGATGCCTGCTCTTCCGTGCGCTGCGACAGATCGGTATTGCCCGCCGCGATCTGGCGCGTCGCGGTCGCGATCGATTCGGAGCCGTTCGTCACCTGACGCACCGTCTGCGCGAGGCTGCGCTGCATGCCCGTCACGCCCTTCACCAGTTCGGCCATTTCGTCGCGGGAGGTCCAGCGCAGTTCGGCCGTCAGGTCGCCTTCCGACAGGCGGCGGAAATGACCGAGCAGGCGCCCGAGCGGCTGCGTGATCGCGAAGTGCAGCCCGATCGCGCAACCGACGCAGGCAGCCAGCCCGAACACGATCGCGGCGGCCATGCCGATCCGCAGCCACTTGAAGGTCTGCTGCGCGGTGTCGAACACGTCCTTGCCGCGCGCGGTCTGGAAATCGTCGAGTGCGTTGGTAGCCTTCGACAGCGCGACCGACAGCGGAGGCGCGACCGTCATCATCAGCCGGTCGGCTTCACCGTGCCCGCCGGCCTTGACCGCGTCGATCATCGGCCGGATCGCCTGGTCGACGAACGCGCGTCGCGCGGCGCCCGTCTGCGATGCCAGCGACTTCTCGTCGCCGTCGTGCGGCAGCGCATCGTAGTCGCGCCACGCGCGCTCCGACGTTGCGAGATAACGTTCCGCCTTGGTGACGGTATCGGCCAGGTCGGCGGCCTCGGGGTGCAGGATCGCGCGGTCGAGCGTCGTGCGCACGATGGTCAGGTTGAGGTTCGACGCGGCGAGCGCGGTCTTCGACGCGAGCTGCTGCGTGTAGGCCTCCTCGAGCGCATCGTTCGAGCTTTGCATGCCGAACAGCCCGACGAGGCCGATCATCACCAGCAGCGCCGCGGCCAGGCCGAGCGTGGAGAAGATCCGGGTACGAATTGAAAAACGGGAAAACAGAGCATTCATGGCGGGACGGGCGCAATAAGGAAAGTCGTGGGACGTCTCCGGCGTTTACGGTCCGCCTACGTAAAACTTGAGACGACCGCCCGCGGCAGGCGGTCGCAGCCCCGCCGCCGCGTGCTGCCCGCGCTGTCATGCTTGGTTACGCCGTGAATATTTTGTGACAGGGCAGATATTGACTAGTCAAGTGATTGCTCCTACATTTCCGAGCAAATCAAATGACACGACAACCATCCCCCATGCAAACCTCATCCTCCGTGTCGCCCGCGGACGTCGAGCCGGTCCGGCCGCGCGCGTCCGTCGGACTGACGATCGCCGCGCTGCTGCTGGTCATGCTGCTGTCGGCGCTCGATCAGACCATCGTGTCGACCGCGCTGCCCACCATCGTCGGCGAGCTGGGCGGGCTCGAACAGCTGTCGTGGGTCGTCACCGCGTACCTGCTGGCGTCGACCGTGGTGCTGCCGCTGTACGGCAAGCTCGGCGACCTGTACGGGCGCAAGATCGTGCTGCAGGTCGCCATCGCCCTGTTTCTCGCGGGCTCGGCGCTGTGCGGGCTCGCGCAGGACATGACTCAGCTGATCGTGCTGCGCGCGCTGCAGGGCCTCGGCGGCGGCGGCCTGATGGTGATCACGATGGCCGCGATCGGCGACCTGATCCCGCCCGACCAGCGGGGCCGCTACCAGGGCATGTTCGGCGGCGTATACGGCCTCGCGACCGTGATCGGGCCGCTGCTCGGCGGCTTTCTCGTCCAGCACCTGTCGTGGCGCTGGATCTTCTACATCAACCTGCCGCTCGGCGCGCTGTCGCTCGTCGTGATCGGCGCCGCGTTCCGGCCCCGCACGGCGCACGTGCGCCACCGAATCGACTACCTGGGCGCCGGCTTCCTCGCCACCGCGCTCACCTGCGTCATCCTGTTCACCAGCCAGGGCGGAGCGATCCTGCCGTGGTCGTCGCCGCAGCTGTGGTTCACGCTGGCGCTCGGCCTCGTCGCGGTCGCCGGGTTCGTCTACGAAGAACGGCTCGCCGCCGAGCCGATCATCCCGCTGATGCTGTTCCGGCACCGCACCTTCGTGCTGTGCAGCCTGATCGGCTTCGTCGTCGGCATCTCGCTGTTCGGGTCGGTAACCTTCATTCCGCTGTACCTGCAGGTCGTCAAGGGCTCGACGCCCACCCAGGCCGGGATCCAGCTGCTACCGATGATGGGCGGGATGCTCGTTACGTCGGTCGCGAGCGGGCGGCTCATCACGCGGCTCGGCAAATACCGGCTGTTCCCGATCGCCGGCACGGCGCTGGCCGGCGTCGCGATGCTGCTGCTGTCGACCCTGTCGCTGACCACGCCGCTCTCCACCATGTACCTGTACATGGCGCTGCTCGGCTTCGGGCTCGGGATGGTGATGCCGGTGATCGTGCTCGCGGTGCAGAATGCGGTCGAGTTCCGGCATATGGGCGTCGCCACCTCGGGCACCACGCTGTTCCGCTCGATCGGCGGCTCGCTCGGCGTCGCCGCGTTCGGCGCGCTGTTCTCGAACGGCCTGCACGCGCGGCTGACCGCGCTGCTGCCCCCCGGCGCCGCGCTGCCGGCGTCGCTCGGACCGGGCGCCGTGCATCAGTTGACCGACGCCCTGCGCGATCAGTACCTGCACGCGTTCGCCGGCTCGCTGCATACCGTGTACCTGGCCGCCGCGGCCATCATCGCGATTGCGTTCGCGCTCGCGTGGTTCGTCGAGGACATTCCGTTCAGGAAGGCGGACTGAAGCGCGGAATCGACGATCCGGGGCGGCGCGCCGATTCCGCGAGACCCGCTTCGTTTCGGTTCTGGCCCCCGCTACTCAATGGCCGGTCCCGCCGGCCCCGGCCGCATGGCCGATGCCCCCGATGGCGGGCTCTCAGCGTCCGCCGTCGCCGACGCGCCCGTCCGTCCGGATAGCGGGCATGCCGGCGGCACCGCACCGACGCCGTTTTGCGGGAATTTTTGAACACGGGCATAGTGACGGTTCCAACACGCTGTCCCCGCTTCGCCATGCCTACCGCCGCCGCACCCCTCGCCTGCGTCATCCGCGACGCCACCGACCACGATCTCGATGCGATCCGGGCCATCTACGCGCACCACGTGCTGACGGGCGTCGCGTCGCTGGAAGAAACCCCGCCCGACGCCGCGACGCTGCGTGCCCGGCGCGACGCCGTGCTGCAGCACGGGCTGCCGTATCTCGTCGCGGAAATCGACGGCGAAGTCGCCGGCTACGCGTATGCGACGCCCTACCGGCCGCGCAGCGCCTACCGCTACACGATCGAGGATTCGATCTACATCGCCGATGCGCAGCGTGGCCGGGGCGTCGGACGGGCGCTGCTCGCCGCGCTGCTCGAACGCTGCGAGGGCGGCCCGTGGCGGCAGATGATCGCCGTCATCGCGGACAGCGCGGGCGGCTCCACGTCGCTGCACCAGGCATTCGGCTTCGAGCCGGTCGGCACGCTGAAAGCGGTCGGCTTCAAGCACGGCCGCTGGATCGACACCGCGCTGCTGCAGCGCGCGCTGGGCGGCGGCGCGGGCCATCCGCCCGCCGACTCCGCGCACCGCGCGGCCGGCTCGCGCTAAAATCGCCGCATGCCGAAATCGCCCAAGCCCCTCTCCGCCGACGCCGCGCCCGACGCGGCAACGATCAACGAATACACAGTCGACGAACTCGCACGCGTGTCCGACACCACCGTGCGCAACGTCCGCGCATACCAGGATCGCGGCTTGCTCGCGCCGCCGGAAAAGCGCGGACGGGTCGGCATCTACGACGACACGCACGTCGCCCGGCTGAAGGTCATCAATCACCTGCTCGCGCGCGGCTACACGCTGTCGAACATCCAGGATCTCATCAAGGCGATCGACGACGGCCACGACCTGCGCTCGATCCTCGGCCTCGAAAACGCGATCGGCGGGCGCTGGTCGCACGAGCGCCCGCAAACCTACTCGCTCGCGCAACTGATCCAGATGTTCGGTCCGCAGACGCCCACGTCGCTGTCCCGGGTCGCGGATCTCGGGCTGCTGGAGCGGCGCGGCCTCTCGTTCGTTGCGAAAAGCCCCACGATGCTGGAGGCCGCCGCCGCGATGGTTCGCGAAGGCATCCCCGCCCGCGAACTGCTCGACGCGATGAGCATCGCCCGCCCGCATTTCGACGCGATCGCGCGCGCGCTCGTCGAGCTCGTCGTGCGCCGTCTCGACCGCTACGATGCGGACACGCTGCCGCCCCCCACCGACGTGCCCGAGCTGGTCGACGCGATCTGGCGGCTGCGGCCGCTGTCCGCGGTGTTCGTCGAGGGCGAGATGAACCGCGCGCTCGAAGCGGCTTCGAGCGCGTATCTCGGCGGCCGGGTCGCGACCATCCTCGACAAGAAGCTGAGCGACCAGGCCGCGCGCGACGCCGCCGCGCCCGCCCCCGGCGGCGCGACCGAGAAACCCGCGCGCAAGAAACGATAGGCGCGCGAGCGTCATATTCATATCGGCAATGCTTCGTTTGCGCGAGCCGCTGCTCGTGCGACGATTCTTCGACCCGAGCGGCCGCCTGACGCCGCTCGTTTCGTTGAACGTGACTGGAGAGTGTGCCGATGCTTCGCCTTGCCCGCTGGATTCCCCGAACCGTAGCCGCCGCGCTCGTCTCGATCGTCGCCGTGTCCGCCTTCGCGCAGAGCGGCGACAAGGTGCTGCGCATCGGCTATCAGAAGGCGGGGCTGCTGTCGATCGTCAAGGCGCAGGGTTCGCTCGAACAACGGCTGAAGCCGCTCGGCTACTCGGTCAAGTGGTTCGAATTCCCGGCCGGACCGCAGCTGCTCGAAGCGCTGAACGCGAACAGCATCGACTTCGGCTACACGGGCGCGCCGCCGCCGGTGTTCGCGCAGGCGGGCGGCGTGCGCTTCGTCTATGTCGGCGCCGAGCCGCCCGCGCCGCATAACGAGGCGGTGCTCGTGAAAGCGGATTCGCCGATCAAGGACGTCGCGGGGCTCAAGGGCAGGAAGGTCGCGCTGCAAAAAGGGTCGAGCGCGAACTATCTGCTGCTGAAGGCGCTGCAGAAGGCCGGCGTCCGCTACGAGGACATCCGCCCGGTCTACCTGCCGCCCGCCGACGCGCGCGCCGCGTTCGAAAGCGGCGACGTCGATGCGTGGGTCGTGTGGGATCCTTACTATGCGGCCGCGCAGGACACGCTGAAGGTGCGCACGCTGTCCGACTACACCGGTCTCGCCGGCTCATACAATTTCTACGAGGCGACCCGCGATTTCGCGCAGAACCACCCGGAGATCGTCGGGGCGGTGCTGCAGCAGGCGCGCGCGACCGGACTGTGGGTCAACGCGCATCCCGCCGAAACCGCCGCGCTGCTCGCGCCGAAAGTCGGCCTGAGCCCGGCGCTGGTCGAGAAGTGGGTGAAGCGCGTGCCGTTCGGCGCGGTGCCGATCAACGACCAGATCGCCGCGTCCCAGCAAGGGGTGGCCGATGCGTTCTACGGCGTGAAGCTGATCCCGCAAAAACTCACCGTCGGCGACAACGTCTGGACCGATCGCAACGTTGCGGCGGCACTGGCCGCGAAGTAGGCGCGCGCCGCCTCCGTCGACGACCACGCCCGCTACAGGCCCGGACCTGAAGCGGGCGTTTTTTATCGGCGCGCCCTATGCCGCGCGGGCCCCGCGCCGGCGGCGCGCCGGGCGAGGCCCGCCCCGTCCGCCCTCGCGCTCAGCGCGCACCCACCTTCCTCTGCCGCCACAGACACAGCAGATCGCAGGCGACGTGCGCGGCGGCGATCGCCGTGATGTCGGCATGATCGTAGGCCGGCGCCACTTCCACGACATCCGCGCCGATCAGGTTCACGCCGCCGAGCCCGCGCACGATCGACAGCGCCTGCGCGGACGACAGGCCGCCCGCCACCGGCGTCCCCGTCCCGGGCGCGAACGCGGGGTCGAGGCAGTCGATGTCGAAGGTCAGGTACGCGGGCCGGCCGCCGACGATCTGCGCGATCCGCTCCGCCGCCGCGCGCGGGCCGTGCTCGTGCACCCACGGCGCATCGAGCAGGTTGATGCCCATGAAATCGTCGTTCCATGTCCGGATGCCGACCTGCACCGACGTATGCGGATCGATCAGGCCGTCCTTCACGGCCTTGTAGAACATCGTGCCGTGATTCAGGCTGTCGGGTTCGTCGTCCGCCCAGGTATCGCAATGCGCATCGAAGTGAATCAGCGACAGCGGCTTGCCGTAGCGCTCCGCATGCGCGATCAGCAGCGGATAGGTGATGAAGTGGTCGCCGCCGAGCGTGAGCATCTTCGCGCCGGAGCGCAGGATCGTGCGCGCGTGCTCGACGATCGCGGGCTTGATCGTCAGCGGATTGTGCGCGTCGAACCAGCAATCGCCGTAATCGATCGCGGCGAGATCGTCGAACGGATTGAAACCCCACGGATAGGGATTCAGCTCCGACAACTGCACGCTGGCCGCGCGCACCGCCGCGGGCCCCAGACGCGCGCCCGAGCGAAACGTGGTCGATAGATCGAGCGGCACGCCGGAAATCACGACATCGGCGCCGTCGAGCGTGCGCGTGTACGTCCGGCGCATGAACGACAGCACGCCCGCGTAAGTATTTTCGATCGAGGAACCGTAAAGGGACGAACGGCGGATCGCACCGTCGCCATGGAGGAGTTCGGTCATCGTTGAACCTGCCAGATGAAGCCGGGGCCGCGCTAACGATAGTGTGGGGCGCGCGGCGCGCCGGCACCGGATTCATTGGGAACGCGCGGAGCGGGATGAGGCGCTGCTGCCGTCGCGCTGGCTTGCGAATCCTGTAGCGCAGCCGAGTGGGATCGGGGATCCCGGCTGCGATGATAGCAAGCGGCAGGCGGGGTCAGAAAAAAGTCCTGACGACCAGCGACACGATGCCCGTCACCTGGATGCCCAGCATCCACTTCAGCAGCGTCAGTTCGCCCCTGACGGCGGCGAAGGCGCCGTCCATCTTGCTCTCGAACGAAAGCAGTGCTTTGCCGGTCTGGGTATCGAGCTTGGCGAACATGGCATCCATCCGTTGTTCCGAACCGTTGAGATCGCGCTTCCACATCGTTTCGACCGCCGCGCGCTGCTGATCGAGCCTGACGGACCACGCCGCGCGTTGCGCGTCGAGCGTCTCGCGCAACGCGATGGCTTCGGCCTCCGCGTGCTCGGGCGCGACGCCGGCCGCCTTGAGCCGGTTGGCATACTGAAGCGTGTCGAAATGAGTCGTCGTCATGGCAAATGTCCTGGTGAGAACGACTCTAACCGAAAGCGGCGGGAAAATTTCATCTCTATAACAAACGGCCGACCCCAGGCCGTCGATATCCCTACACGCACCCCGAGAATTGCGTATCGAGAATCATTCTCGATTATTATTTCAAAATATTACAACCCGCGCGGCTGACGCGGCGGCGCGCCGAACTCGCGAGCGCGTCTCACTTCCCTTCCCACTTCGCATGCCCGTCCCGCGGCAGCCGGTGTCGTGCCCGTCCGTTGCGGGCAGCCGGGCGCGCGGCTGTTTCAACCGCTTGTCCGAACCCGTTTCGAGAAAGGATCCCAGCCGTTTTTACCGCCCGGCCGGGCGCGCCGGAAGGCGCGTCATCCGCTGCCGTCCGTCGTTCCGTCATTGCCAACCCATCGCCCGCAGCCCCATGAAGTTCAAGAAAATCAAACAGCAAGCCTGCCACGTCCTCGTGATCGCCACCTCGCTCGCCGGCACCCGCGGCGCGCTCGCCGAGACGCCTGCTTCGACCGAGAAAACCCTGCCGTCGATCGCCGTCAGCGCCGCCGCCGAGCGCGCGCGCTACGATGCGAGCCGCTCGCGCGCCGCGACCAAGACCGACATGTCGCTGATGGACGTGCCGCAGACCGTCAACGTCGTGCCGCACGCGCTCATCGAGGACCAGAACGCCAGCTCGCTGCAAGACGCGCTGCGCAACGTGCCGGGGGTCGGCTTCTCGCTCGGCGACGGCCAGCGCGACCAGATCACGATCCGCGGCTTCAACAGCATCACCGATCAGTACGTCGACGGCATCCGCGACGATGCGCTTTACTATCGCGATCTGTCGAACGTCGAGCGCATCGAAGTGCTGAAAGGCCCCGCCGCCGTGCTGTACGGGCGCGGCTCGGCGGGCGGCCTCGTCAACCGCGTGCTGAAAAGGCCGCTCGCGAACCCGGTGCGCGACGTCGGCGTCACGCTCGGCACCGAGGGCGAGCGGCGCGCCGATTTCGATCTCGGCTGGAACGCGAACGACGCGGCGCGCTTTCGCATGACGGGCGCGACCGAAAACTCGACCAGCTTCCGCGACCCGTTCCACCTGAATCGCCAGGCGATCGCGCCGTCCGCGCAGTTCAGGCTGGACGCCGATACCGTGCTCAACGTCGAATTCGACTATCTGCACGACCGCCGCACCAGCGATCAAGGGCTGCCCGCGTACCGGGGGCGGCCGGTCGACGTCCCGATCGGCACGTACTACGGTTCGGCGAACGCGGCCGATACGTCGTACAACGACGTATCGGCGAAAAGCGCAACCGTGTCGCTCGATCACCGCTTCGACGACAAGCTGTCGTTTCACGGCGCGATCCGCGCGTACGACTTCTCGCTCGAACGGAAGAACTACCCGACCTATGCGCCGATCAAGCCCGCCGTCCGACCGACCGTCACGATCGACCAGTCGACCCGCCAGCGCACCGACCACGGCATCGACGGCGTGTTCGAGCTGACGCAGAAAACCTCGCTGTTCGGCATGAAGCACGAACTGCTGTACGGCATCGAGCTGTCGCAGCAGCAGAAGTTCGACACGATCTACTCGGTCTCGAAGGTTGCGACCTACGACCTCTACAACCCGCAGCTCGTCGATCTCCCCGGGGTGCCAGCCGGCGCGCCGGCGAAGACCAACGCGGCGACCGTGACGGGCCTCGTCGGCGTCTACGCGCAGGATCTCGTATCGCTGACCGAGCAATGGAAACTGCTGGCCGGCCTGCGCTTCGACTACCTGAGCCAGATCCGTCACGACTACACCACGGCGAACCTCAACCTGAACCGCAGCGACCGCGCATGGAGCCCGCGCGTCGGCCTGATCTACGAACCGTTCGACTGGATGACGCTGTATGCGTCGTACAGCCAGTCGTTCTCGCCGCTCGCCGACACGCTGATCAGCGCCGGCGCGTTCGCGAACGGCGCCGCGCTCGCGCCGCAGAAAACCACCGCGTATGAAGTCGGCTCGAGATTCGATCTCGGCGGCAAGTCGATGGCGAGCGTCGCGCTGTTCGACATGCGCCAGACCAGCCAGCAGATCGGCGATCCGTTCCATCCCGGCTATGCGTTGCCGATCGGCACCCAGCACGTGCACGGTTTCGAGCTCGGCTATTCCGGCGAATTCGCGCCGAAGTGGTCGGTGTACGCGGGCTATGCGTACCTGAACGGCACGGTCGACGGCTCGCCGCAGGCAACCTCGGCCGGCGTCGCGCTCGCGAGCAACACGCCGGGGCTGATGCCGCGCCACAGTGCCAGTCTCTGGCTCAAGCGCGAGTTGCCGTACGGCTTCTATGCGGCGGCGGGTACGCAATTCCAGTCGGCGCGCTACGCATCGGCGAGCGATGCCGTCACGCTGCCGTCGTTCATGATTTTCAATCTCGGCGCCGGCTATCGCAGCAAACGGGTCGACGTGACGCTCACGCTCGACAACCTGTTCGACCGCAAGTATTTCATCTCCGCGCACGGCAACGCGGATCTGTACAACATGCCGGGCGAGCCGCGCACGCTGACGGCGGCGGTGAAATGGCATATGTGAGCGACGGCTCGACCGTCGCGACGGACGGACGGGCCGCCCGATACCGCGCGACGCGACATCGCGCGGTATCGGTTTAGAAGGATTCGCCGGTTCGCCCCAAGGGCTTCTTCTCCATAATGCGTTACCGCGCCGCGCCCGGCCCCAGCGCCCGGATGTGGCGCGCGCAACCCCGCGCAACCCTCTAACGCATCCGCGCCCGGAGACCCCTCCCGCCATGTTGCCCACCCTGCCCGGCCGCACCCGCGGCCCGTGGTTCGCCGCCGTGCTCGCGGCGCTGCTCTACGGACTCTCGTTGCGCGTCGCGCCCTATGCGGGCCAGCCGGCCGCCAAGGCGGCGATGGGCGTCCTGCTGCTGTGGGCCGCGTGGCGGCATGCCCCCGCGCGCGAGCGCGCCTGGCTCGCCGTCGCGCTCGCGACCGCCGTGCTGGGCGACGTGCTGCTCGCGATCCCGCAGTGGCCGCTGTCGTTCGTCGGCGGCCTGGGCGCGTTCCTGTTGACGCATCTCGCGTACTGCGGGCTGTTCGCGCCGTGGCGCGCCGCCCCGCGCGGCTGGCGCGCGGCGGCGCTCGTCGCGCTGTGGCTCGCGGCGCCCGCGCTGTACGCCGCATTCTTTCCGCATCTGCTCGCGCTGGCGGTGCCGGTCGCGGTCTATATCTTCGTGCTGTGCGCAATGGCGACTTTCGCGCTCTGCGCGCGGACGCCCGGCGCGCAGGTGGCGCTGGGCGGACTGGTGTTCGTCGCGTCCGATGCGCTGATCGGCATCGACCGCTTTCTCGGCGCATTCGGCGGCAGCGACTATGCGATCTGGTTCTGCTACGCGCTCGCGCAGTTGACCATCGTCGCGGGCGTGCTGCGCCGGCAGGCGCCGGCCTGACCCGCCCGCGACATCGGGTCAGGCCGTCGCGACGCGACGGCTCGTACCGCTCGCCTTCGGCGCGGGTTCGCTGCGCGGGCGCGGCTCGCCCTCGACGGCCGGCATCGAACCGAACAGTTCCGCGAGCCAGTCGGCGAACACTCTGACCTTCGTCGACAAATGCCGGTTGTGCGGATAGACGAGCGAAATCGGCTTCGGCTTCGGGTTGTACGCCGGCAGCACCTCCTGCAGCGAGCCGTCGAGCAGGGACGGCAACACCATGAACAGCGTCGGCTGGATCAGGCCGAACCCCTCGACGCCGCAGGTGACGTACGCATCCGAATCGTTGACGGTGACGAGGCTATTCATCTTCACCTCGACCGGCTTGCCGTCGACCAGAAAAATCCACGGCACCGCGCGGCCGGTGTGGCTCGCCCGGTAACTGACCTCGCGGTGCCCGGCCAGGTCGGCGATCTCCCGGGGCTCGCCGTACTTCGCCAGATAACCGGGCGACGCGCAGGTGACCCGCTTCAACATCCCGACCCGCCGCGCGACCATCGACGAATCCTCCAGCGGACCGACCCGGATCATGCAGTCGAGCCCTTCCTCCACCGGGTCGACGAGCCGGTCCGACAGGCCGAGATCCAGTTCGATGTCCGGGTAGCGCTGGTGAAACACCGATAACGCGGGAATCACGAGCCGGCGCCCGATCGCGCCGGGCATGTGGATCCGCAGCGTGCCGCTGGGCTTGCGGTTGCCGGCCTGGAAGCTCGCGTCGGCTTCCGAGATTTCCGTCATGATCTTGATGCAGTGCTCGTAATAGGCGGCGCCGTCGGGCGTCAGCGACAGCCGGCGCGTCGTCCGGTTCATCAGGCGCACGCCGAGCAGCGCCTCGAGGTTCTGAATGATCGTCGTCACCGATGCGCGCGGCATCGCGAGCGTCTCGGCCGCCCGCGTGAAGCTGTTGGCGTCGACCACGCGCGTAAAGACTTCCATCGCTTGAATCCGGTCCATGTTTCCCCCTCAGCTCGACAACGGATCAGCATAGAGCGTCGCACCGGCCGCACACAAGGCAGGACGCGATTATTCGGCATGACCGATCAATGCGAGGCCGACGCGCGGCGCGCGGAAGCGCGCGATCCCCTGAATGAAATGAGTTTTCGGGCCGGATCGTGCGCGGCAGCGCGGTCCGCGAACCGCCGTCCGGTGCGCGTCGGCCAGGACGGAGGTACGCAAACGGCGGCGCGCCGACCGCGCCCGGCCGCCGCCGGCGCCGCCGGCGCCGCCGGACAAGAACGCCAATTCTCCTTCCCGTTCAATCTCTTACGAAACCCCGACCCGGTCGATCTCGCCGCCCGCTCGCGCCCTAGAGGGAGACGTCTACCCTCTTGCGAATTCCGTTACGGCAGCCTATTGTTACATCATTCAATGTAACAGTTAAAAATGAGCCAGAACGGAGACACCTGGATGAATGCGCGCACCCCGCCTTTCGCCCCGCCCGGCGGCGACGGCGCTGACGAATCCATCGACATCGCGATCATCGGCACCGGATTCGCCGGTCTCGGGATGGCGATCCGTCTGCGCCAGAGCGGCGTGACCGACTTCGTGGTGCTGGAAAAAGCCGATTCGGTCGGCGGCACGTGGCGCGACAACCACTACCCCGGCTGCGCATGCGACGTGCAATCGCATGTCTATTCCTTCTCGTTCGCGCCGAACCCGCTGTGGACGCACATGTTCGCGCCGCAGCCGGAGATCCGCGCGTATCTGAACCGCTGCGTCGAGCGCTTCGGAATCGGCCAGCACCTGCGCTTCGGCCACGAACTCGCGAGCGCGGCCTACGACGAAGCCGCGCATCGCTGGCGCCTGGTGTTCGCGAACGGCAAACGGCTCGATGCGCGCGTGCTGATCTCCGGAATGGGCGGCCTGTCGCGGGCCGCGATGCCGGCGATTCCCGGCGTCGAGCAGTTCGCCGGCAAGGCCTTCCATTCGCAGCAATGGGATCACGACTATCCGCTCGACGGCAAGCGCGTCGCCGTGATCGGCACCGGCGCGAGCGCGATCCAGTTCGTCCCGCAGATCGCGCCGCGCGTCGCGCAACTGGCGCTGTTCCAGCGCACCCCGCCGTGGATCATGCCGAAGCCCGACCGGCAGCTGTCGCGGTTCGAGCAATGGATGTTCCGCGCGCTGCCGTTCACGCAGCAGATCATCCGCAGCGGCCTGTACTGGATGCTCGAGTCGCGGGTGCTCGGTTTCGCGATTCATCCGTCGCTGATGAAGAACGTGCAGAAGCTCGCGGTGAAACACATCCGCCGCCAGGTGCCCGATCCGGTGCTGCGCGAGACCGTCACGCCGAACTACACGCTCGGCTGCAAGCGCGTGCTGATCTCGAACGACTATTACCCGGCGCTGTCGCGCGACAACGTCGACGTCGTCACGACGGGCATCGAGCGGATCGACGCGAACGCCGTCGTCACGACGGACGGCGTGCGCCATGAAGTCGACTGCCTGATCTACGGCACCGGCTTCCAGGTCGCCGATCCGTTCCCGCGCGGCGTGATCCGCGGCCGCGGCGGCGTCGACATCGTCGATACCTGGCGCGACGGCGCGCACGCGTACCTCGGCACCACGCTGCCGGGCTATCCGAACTTCTTCATGCTCGTCGGGCCGAACACCGGCCTCGGTCACAACTCGATGGTGTTCATGATCGAATCGCAGATCGAATACATCCTGGGCGCGCTGAAGGCGATGCGCACCGGGCAAGCCGACGCGATCGAGGTGCGGCCGCTCGTCGAGGCGGAATACAACAACCAGCTGCAGCAGAAGCTCAAGCGCGCGATCTGGTCGACGGGCGGTTGCAAGAGCTGGTATCTCGACCCGCGCACCGGCAAGAACACGACGCTCTGGCCCGGCTTCACCTGGCGCTTCCGGCAGGCCACCGCCCGCTTCTCGATGGCGGACTACCACGCCTATGCGGCGCCGCGCCGCGATGCCCTCGCCGCGCCCGCCGCCGCCCCCGCGCGCTCGGCCGAAGCCGCCTGACCACGACACGGATACGGAACTCGTCATCATGAAAGATTTCGCCAACAAGGTCGCCGCGATCACGGGCGCGGGCTCGGGCATGGGCCGCTCGCTCGCGCTGCAGCTCGCGCAGGCGCAGTGCCACCTGTCGCTCGCCGACAAGAACGCGGTCGGCCTCGCCGAAACCGAACGGATCGTGCGCGCGCTCGCGCCGTCGGTGCGCGTGACGACGCGCGTGCTCGACGTTGGCGAGCGCGCCGCGATGTATGCATGGGCCGACGACACGGCGGCCGAGCACGGCCGCGTCAACCTGATCTTCAACAACGCGGGCGTCGCGCTGTCGAGCACGATCGACGGCATGGAATACAGCGATCTCGAGTGGATCATGAACATCAACTTCTGGGGCGTGGTGTACGGCACCAAGGCATTCCTGCCGTACCTGAAGGCATCCGGCGACGGCCACATCGTCAACACCTCGAGCATCTTCGGCATCTTCGCGCAGCCCGGCATGAGCGCGTACAACGCGACCAAGTACGCGGTGCGCGGCTTCACCGAGTCGCTGCGCCAGGAACTCGACATGATGAAATGCGGCGTGTCGGCCACCTGCGTGCACCCCGGCGGCATCCGCACCAACATCGCGCAGTCGAGCCGCATCTCGCAGAGCATGCTCGGTTTCATGGTCGACAGCGAACAGCAAGGCCGGGACGATTTCGAGAAATTCTTCATCACGACGGCGGACGACGCCGCCCGCACCATCCTGCGCGGCGTGCGCCAGAACCAGCGCCGCGTGCTGATCGGACGCGACGCGCGCGGCGCCGACTGGCTCGCGCGCACGCTGCCCGCCGCCTATCAGGTGCTGGTCGTGATGGCCACCCGCCGCGAGCGCGCGAAGGCGCGCCGCCGCGCGGGGGGCGCGACGCCCGTGCCCGCGCCGGCGCATGCCAACTACAACGACACAGGCAAACAGGGAGAAACATCATGATGCCGATCCGTCGCGACATCCGCTTCGCGTTACCGCCCGAGCGCGCGTGCGACTGGCACGTCGAAGGCGCGCCGGTCACGCATTTCTTCAACGCGCTGTCGCTGCTGTTTCCGGCGGGCGAGCGCTTCTTCATGGATTCGGTCCGTCACTACCGCGACCGGATCCACGATTCCGAATTGAAGAAGCAGGTGCACGGTTTCATCGGCCAGGAGGCGATGCATACCCGCGAGCACGTCGAATACAACGACCTGCTGCAGTCGGCGGGCCTGCCCGCGCACAAGCTGGACGCGCGCCTGTGGTGGATCCTGGGCATGGCGCGCAAGATCCTGCCGCCGTCGCTGCAGCTCGCGCAGACCGTCGCGCTCGAACACTACACGGCGATGCTCGCCGACCTGCTGCTCGCCGACCAGGGCAAGCGGATCGAAGGCTCGGTCGACGGCTACACGCAGATGTGGATGTGGCATGCGCTCGAGGAAACCGAACACAAGGCGGTATCGTTCGACGTGTGGAATCTCGTCGTCGAGCCCGGCGTGAAACGCTACCTGATGCGCACCGGCACGATGCTGCTCACGACGGTGCTGTTCTGGGTGATCGTGTTCGACTTTCACGTGCGCCTGATGATCGCGCACCGCCGCGGTCGCGGCAAACCGGGCGGCATGTGGCGGCTGCTGAAATTCCTCTACGCGCCGGGCGGCGTGTTCCCGGGCATCGCGCTCGAATGGCTGCGCTTTTTCAAACCGGGCTTTCATCCGTGGGATCACGACAATCGTCAGCATCTGGCGCGCATCGACGGCCTGATCGCCAAGATCGACCAGACCAACGCGCGCTACGCCGCGCAAGCCGCGCCGCGCCGCGTGCCGCTGCATCCGGCGCAGCAGGCCTGAACGCGATGGCCGCCGTGCGCGAGACCCTCACAGTCCAATCCGGCGGCGTGCGGCTCGCCGTCTACCTGAGCGGACCGCGCGACGCGCCGCCGCTGATCCTCGTGCACGGCTATCCGGATTCGGCGCGCGTGTGGGACCGTGTGCGCGACGAGCTGGATTCGCGCTACCGCGTGATCGCCTACGACGTGCGCGGCGCGGGTGCGTCCGACGCGCCGCCGCACCGGGCGGACTACAAGCTGGCGCTGCTCGCCCGCGATCTGCTCGCCGTGGCCGACGCCGCCTGCGGCAACCGGCCGTTCCATCTGGTCGGGCATGACTGGGGATCGATCCAGTGCTGGGAGGCCGTCACCGATCCGGCGGTGAAGCCGCGCATCGCGTCCTATACGTCGATCTCCGGACCGTGCCTCGATCACGTGTTCCGCGCGCCGCTCGATCTCGGACAGTCGCTGAAATCCTGGTATATCGCGTTCTTTCACCTGCCGTTCGTCCCGGAGCTGGTGTGGCGGCTCGGCGGCGCGGCACTGTGGCCGCAATGGCTGCGCCGCACGGAACGGGTACGCGTCGAAGCGGACCCCGACCAGCTGCGCAACGGCCTGCACGGACTCAAGCTCTACCGGGCCAATTTCGTCGAGCGCGCGCGGCGGCCGCGCGAACGCTACGCGCAGGCGCCCGTGCAGATCCTCGTACCCCGCTACGACCGTTACGTGACCCCCGCGATGTCGATGAATCTGGATCGCTGGCTCGGTCCGCACCGGCGCGAGGAACTCGCCGCCTCGCACTGGACGGTGATCCGCGACGCCGCCCTGATCGCGGACCGGATCGACCGCTTCGCCGCCGCGAACGAACGCCCGGCGCTACCGGCCGACGGCCCGCTCAGCGCCCCTCGGGCAAGCGCCTGAACAGCGTTTCGTAGTCGATCACGAGTCCGTCCGCATCGATGTCCATCTCCGCGGTGAAATCGCGGAAGATGCCTTCGTAGCGATAGCGGCGGCCGGGCTCGAGACACGCATACGCTTGCTGGACGCGCGACACCTTCAGGTCCGGCGTCGAGACGTAGACGACGTCGATCGGCCGGCGCTCGCCGCGCGCGAGCCCGAGGCGGCGGATCGGCAGCGTGTTCGTATAGGGTGTCGCCGCGATATCGATGTCGATGCAGCCGTCGAGCTGGGGCAGCGGCGCGCCGGCCCCGTCCCGCCAGCGGCCCTCGCCGTCGCCGTGCAGCTCGAGCGTGCCGCCGCCCATCACCTTGAGGACCGCATGCGTTACGCGCCACCGCGGATCGCAGACCACCCGGTACGCGAGCCCGTAGCTGCGCCCGTAGCGTTGCCCGACCACCGCGCTTTCCGCGACGAAGCCCGCCGCGCTGCGCTCGAACGCCAGATGTTCGATTCCGTCGCCCTCCAGCGACGCCCATCGCACTTCCCGCATCTCCGTCTCCCGTCTGCGCCGCGCCGGACGGCCCGGCACGAAACCGCGCCATCGTAGCGCAAATAGCCGGTATCAAGCGGCCGCTATCCCGTAGCCGGCCGTTGTGGCCTATGCTCGCGCATCGTCCCTCGTTTCCGCCACGCCCCTCATGACCGCCGCCGTTCCCGTCACCCGTCCGGCCGAGTTGCGCACGCTGCTGCGCGGCCTCGGACAGATCGTGCTGCAGGCCAACGCGGCGACGGGTGCCTGCCTGCTCGCGGCGCTCGCGCTGGCGAACCTGCGCGCCGCCGCCGCGGCGCTGATGGGCGCGGCCGCGGCGAATATCGTCGGGCTGCTCGCCGGAGGCGATCGCGACGACGCGCGGCAAGGCCTGCACGGGTTCAACGGCGCACTGGCCGCGCTGGCGGCGGTCAGCTTCGTGCGGGATGCATCGACCGCGTTCGGTCTCGCGCTCCTCGCGGCAACGGCGGCGGGCCTGCTGTACGGGCCGTTCGCCGGCCGGCTGCGCCGCCGCGCGCTGTGCTGCTATTCGAGCCCGTGCCTCGCGGCCACCGCGCTGTGGCTGCCGCTGGTGCCGGCGGCCCCCGCGACCGGCGGGCCGGCGCCGTGGACGCTGGCGAGCGGCTTCGGCGGCAGCGTCGCCGCGCTTGCTCAGATCGCATTCGCGCGAGGCGTGCTGTCCGGCGCGCTGGTGCTGGCGGGTATCGCGATTTCGTCGCGCCGCGACGCGCTGTACGCGCTCGGCGGCGCGCTCGCCGGATCGGCGCTGCTGGTCGCGGCAGGCGCCGGCGGCGCGGCGCTGCACGCCGGCCTGCTCGGCTTCAACGGCGCGCTGACGGCGATCGCGCTGGCCGGATACGGACTCGCGATCGCATTGCCCGGCGTGCTGGCCGCCGCCCTCCTGCAACTGCTCGCCATGCATGCCGGCGTGACGAGCCTGACCACCCCCTTCGTGCTCGCGACATGGCTGATGCTCGCCGCGAGGAGCCCCTTCACCGGAGCCGCCGATGTCGTTCACCCATCACGCTGACGTACGCCGCGCCGACGGCCCGATGTCCGACGCCGAACGCCGCACCCGCGTCGATCTCGCCGCCGCCTACCGGCTCGCGGCGCTCAACGGCTGGGACGACCTGATCTACACGCATCTGTCGGCGAGCGTGCCGGACGCCCCGGGGCATTTCCTGATCAATCCGTTCGGGCTGGGCTTCGAGGAGGTGTGCGCGTCGAATCTCGTGAAAATCGACCTCGACGGCGCACAGATCGGCGACAGCGGCTACGCGGTCAACGTCACCGGTTTCGCGCTGCACGCCGCCGTGCACGCGGCGCGCGCCGACGCGCAATGCGTGATGCACCTGCACAATACCGCGGGCATCGCGGTGTCGATCCAGCGCGACGGCTTGCTGCCCGCTTCGCAGCACGCGCTGCGCTTTCATGGCGTGCTTGCCTATCACGCGTATGAAGGGCTCGCGTTCACGCCGGAGGAAGGCGCGCATCTGAGCGCGCAGCTCGGCGACCGGCCCGCGATGCTGCTGCGCCATCACGGCACGCTGACCGTCGGCCGCACGATCGCCGAAGCCTACGTGCTGATGGCGACGCTCATCAAGGCCTGCGAGATCCAGTTGCTCGCGCAGGCCGGCGCCGGGCCGCTCGTGCTGCCCGAACCCGCGGTCGCACGACGCACGGCCGACCAGCTGCGCGACGGCGGCGCAATCGAAGGGGAACTGGAATGGCCGGCGCTGCTGCGCAGGCTCGACCGGCTCGATCCGTCCTATCGCAACTGATCCACCATCGAACGACAGGAGCCATCCGGCATGCCGACTTTTCATATCGAACTCTTCGAGGGCCGCACGCTCGAGCAGAAACGCCGCTTCGTCGAAGCGATCACGCGGGTGACCTGCGACACCCTCGGCTGCGAGCCGGGATCGGTCGACATCATCCTGACCGACGTGAAGAAGGAGAACTGGGCGACGGCCGGCAAGCTGTGGTCCGACGAACGGTAGCGTCGACGGCGGATTGAATATGCATGCCTGCCGGTGCGGAAAGATCGGGGTCGTGTGGATCGCTGCTCCGGCGTCGCGGGTTCGCCGACGGCGCGGTCCGTGCAGTGACGCAGCGGCTGTCGGCGCGGCGCGCCGCACAACGGTCGATGCGCGAGGTCGATGCGATGCCTCGCATCCGCCGAAGTCGCAGGACCGCTAACGGTCCGCGCCTCGCATCGTTTGCCGCGACTTCACGGCTTTCACGCAGCGCATCGGACAAGTCGCACGCGGCACCGTGAACGAGATCGCGCAGCGGGCCTCCGACCACGCCCTCGGATCGCCTGCCCGGCTCCTGTACTGGAACGATCCCTCGCGGGCGACGGCACCGCCCTCACACGTGCGCCACGGGCGCCGACCTTGCTTCCGCCTCCGCCAGTTCGTCGCCGCGCGCCTGCGCGCGGGCGAACAGCGCGGCGGAATCGAACCCGGTCAAATCCAGCCCGAACTGCTCGCGCAGACAGGCGGCCCACGCCGTCGCATCGGTCAGCCGCTCGACTCGCGCATGGCCGTCGAGCCCGCGCACGGTCAGCGTCTCGTTGACGAGATTCGCTCGGCCGTCCGGCAACACGCGGCACACGATCAGCTCGTTCAGGAAGATCGACGCGGGATACGTGGACGTGAACCAGTTCGCGACGTCGTAATCGATCCACTCCACCGGCCTCAGCGCGAACCGGTACATCGTCCTCCAGCCGTCGGGCGTGCCGAACTCGCTCTCCAGCTCGCCCGCCACGCCCGACTCGACCAGCCGGAACACGCCATGCCGCGCCTCCTGCGCCTCGTTCAGCACGTGACGCAGCGGCATGGTCTGCGTGGCCGAGCCGAAACCGACGTCGACAAACCAAGCGTCGCCGCCGAGGTCGACGCGCAGCAGCATATGCGACTGCGCGGCCCGCGCATCGCGCGGCTGCCGCCACAGCACGCGCGCGATCAGCGGCGACACGCGAAAGCCGATCCGCGTCAGCACCGCGTGGAACAGCTTGTTCTGCTCGAAACAATAGCCGCCGCGCCGGTGCCCGACGAGTTTGTCCGCGATCGCGTCGAGGTCGAGATCGACGCGGCCGCCGGTGTACGGCGTGAGATTTTCGAACGGAATGGCCTGCGGATGCAGCAGATGCAAGCGGCACAACACGTCGAGCGTCGGCTCGACGGGACCGTCGTAGCCGATTCGGGCGAAATAGCGGGAAAGATCGAAGAGGTCGCGCATGGGGCCACGCTGTCGGGGCTGGAAGGCCACACATTAGCACTGCGCGGATCGCCCCGCGCGAATAGCGCGCGACCCGTGCCACCTGCGCGCGCCGGCGGCGGACGGCACGCTCAGCGCAGCAGTTCGAGCGCCGACGTCGCGACGGGCGGCACCGCCATGCCGTGGCTCACCGCGAACCGCACCGCCAGGCGCAGCGTGCTGCCGATCGACAGCAATTCGTTTCGCGCATTCCGGGCAATGAACGATGCCGCGCTCGGGTTGCCCGGATCGAGACGCGTCTGCGAGGACGGTGGCGGCGGATTCGCCCCATCCGGATGGTCGAGCCCGGAGCGCAACTGCGCATATTCGACGACGCCCTGACCCAGCGAAACAAGCCCCTCGCTGAACCCGGCCGGGTCGATGGGCGCCAGCCCGGCGCCGCCGCTCGCGAAAGCCTGCGCCAGCGCCTGCGCCACCGATTGCTGCGCCCCGCCGACCTGCGACAGCGCGGCCGGCGTGAGCGCGCCCGCACCGCCGGCCAGCACGCTCCCGGCCTGCCGGGCCTGGCCCGCCGCGCCCGCCAGCCCGAGCGCCGACGCAAGGCTCGACTGCCCGGCCAGCACCCGCCGGTTCGCGTCGAGATAGACGCGTAGCAACGGCGACGCGCCGGACGGCGCGACGGCCGCCGGCCCCGCTCCGCCGGCGGGCTGCGACGCGGCGCGATCCGTCCCGTCGAGCTGCGCGTGAACCACGCTGCTCGCAAGCATCCCGCCCACGATCCAGCCCCATGCCCATCGCCTGCCTGGCGCGGTGCCCGTCATCCCGTCTGCTCCCTGTCGAAACCGGTCGACTGAAATTGTCGGCGGCACATCAGGGGCGATGCAATCCCGGATACAACTGGAAACGTATCGCCTGGGTGCGGTTCGGGCGGTGTCCGGCGGCACCCTCCGTATTTCATCGCGCTTTCGGCGGCCGTGCGTGCCGTGAGCGCCGTATCGACCCGCGTCTTTCGGCAACCGACATCGCATCCGCGCGACTGCGGCCGGACAACGGCTCGCGACGATCCGATTCGATCCGAAGGCTGCCGGCGTCAGGCTCCCGTCAACGCCGGCCGGCGCATCCCGACCCAGTCCCGCTCCTGTTCGTAAGCGCGCGCGAGCTGCAGCACCGAGAAGTCGTCGCGCGGGCGGCCGATCAGCTGCATCCCCGTCGGCAGCCCCGCCGCGCCGAAACCCACCGGCACGCTCATGACCGGACAGCCGGCGAGCGTCCACGGCACGACGGTTTCCATCCAGCGGTGATAGGTATCCATCGCGCGCCCCGCGATCTCGCCGGGCCAGCGGGCCGTCACGTCGAACGGAAAAACCTGCGCGGCCGGCGCGGCGATGTAATCGTAGCGCTCGAAGAACGTACTCAACGCCTGGTACCACGCGCTGCGCTCCATGCTCGCGTGATACACGTCGGCGGCGCTTATCCCGAGCAGCCCCTCGACTTCGTAGATCGCCTCGGGCTTCAGCAGGGCGCGACGCGCCGGATCGCGGTAGTGCATCAGCAGACCGCCGCCCGACAGCAGATGCCGATGGGCGAGCCAGATCCGCCAGATGCGTTCCGGCTCGAACGGCGGCAGCGCCGCGTCGATGTCGCAGCCGATCGCGCGCAACGCATCGAAGCTCGCTTCGCACAGATCGAGCACGCCCGGCTCCGTCGCGAGATAACCGTTCCAGTCGCCGACCCACGCGATGCGCTTGCCGCGCAGGTCGGCCTCGAGCGATTGCGCGAAGCGCCGCGGGTCCTCGTCGAGCGACAGCGGATCGTGCCGGTCGTAGCCCGCCTGGATCGCGAGCAGTTGCGCGACGTCCGTGACGGTGCGGCCCATCGGGCCTTCGGTGCCGAGCTGCTGCACGAACACGTCCAGGCTCGGCCAGCGCGGCACGCGTCCCTGCGACGGGCGAAAGCCGTAGACGTTGCAGAACGCGGCGGGATTGCGCAGCGAGCCGCCGAAATCGCTGCCGTCGGCAACGGGCAGCATCCGCGCCGCGAGCGCCGCCGCCGCGCCACCGCTGCTGCCGCCCGCGCTTTTCGTCGGATCGTAGGGATTGCGGGTCGCGCCGTACACCTCGTTGAACGTGTGCGACCCCAGCCCGAACTCCGGCGTATTGGTCTTGCCGATGAACACGGCGCCCGCCGCGCGCATGCGGGCGACGCACACGCCGTCGGCCGACGGCATCATGGTGCGGAAGATCGGCGAGCCCATCGTCGTCACGATGCCGCGCGTCATCGCCAGATCCTTGGGTGCCTGCGGCACGCCGTGCAGCCAGCCGGCGGCATCGCCGCGCGCGAGCGCCGCGTCCTTGTCCGCGGCCTCGTCGAGCAACGCCGCGCGGTCGCGCAGCGCGACGATCGCATTGATCGCACCGTTCACGCGCTCGATGTGATCGAGATACGCCCGCATCGTCTCGACGCACGACACCGCCTTGCGCCGGATCGCATCGGACAGCGCATGGGCCGGCATCTCGACGATCGGGTCGAGCGGCGCGGGAGAGGAACGGGAAGGCAAGGACGTACCGGCGGGCATGAGGTCTCCGATATCTTGATCTGGCGGGAGGGCAACGCCGCGCGGGCGGTGGCGGATGCGCCGGAGGCGCGGCGGCGTCGGCATCTTGCGCTCGATTATATGAACGCAGACCGATCGCCGCGCTCGAACGCCCGCTGTTTATTCATGATTTTGCCGGCGACGATCTATTTCGAATCCCGATGAATCCCGCTCGACCGCCGATTCGGCACGCGGATTCGGCACGCGGATTCCGGCGGCCCTCATGCATGTCGCTGTGCCCGGCGTGACGGGTCCGCGCGATATCGTCAGCGTCTCCATGCCGGAGCAAATATCGCCTGGCCAATTATTTCCAATATGCGGCATACCCTGGATCGAGGTGATTTATGCGCATAAACTTATATTTTTTATAATTTTTATTGTGCGACAAATATCGGGCCACCCGGTTTCAGGCCGGACGGCGGCATCGCGTCTCGGCCAACGCGCAATAAATAGTGATCGCCGTCGAACTCGAGCGGCTTGCGATCATCAGCGTTCGCGCCGAGATCGTTGGGCATCCTATACGTGCCCCCTCTCGACGGAGTCGATCCTTCGCACGTGGAGCGCGTCCTGGTCGAGGATGGGCCGCTGGCCGAAGCACGGCACCAGGACGCGCGTCCCCTTCGCCGATCGCACGAGACGGCGCGCGGCCGGCTTACCGCCGCCGGTGCGGCGCCATGCACCCCGTCTCAGCAACACGCCTGCCGCACCCGACGAACGCGGCAGGCTCACGACCGCGGCGCCTTGTGCCGCGCCAGACGTATTTCGCGGAAAGCCGCGAGCGGATCACTTCGACTCGCCGCCACGCGCCAGCACCGGTTCGAGTGCTCGCCCCGTATGACTCGCGCTCACCCGCACGAGCGCTTCCGGCGACGCCGCCGCGACGATCGTGCCGCCCCCCGCGCCGCCCTCCGGGCCGAGATCGATGATCCAGTCCGCCTCCGCGATCACGTCGAGGTCGTGCTCGATCACGACGACGCTGTGCCCCGCGTCCACGAGCCGGTGCAGCACGCGGATCAGCCTCGCGACGTCCGCCATGTGCAGGCCGACGGTCGGCTCGTCGAGCACGTATAGCGTATGCGGCGCTTTCTGGCCGCGCCGCCCGATGTCGTCTCGCACCTTGCTCAGCTCGGTGACGAGCTTGATCCGCTGCGCCTCGCCGCCGGACAGCGTCGGCGACGGCTGGCCGAGCGTCAGGTAGCCCAGGCCGACATCCTTCATCAACTGCAGCGGATGCGCGATGTTCGAGATCGGCGCGAAGAACTCGACCGCTTCGTCGATCTCCATCGTCAGCACATCGCCGATGTTCCTGCCGCGCCACGTGACCGCGAGCGTCTCCGGATTGAAGCGCTGCCCGTGGCACACGTCGCACGGCACCTTCACGTCGGGCAGGAAACTCATGCCGATCGTGCGTACGCCCTGCCCCTCGCAGGCCGGGCAACGCCCGTCGCCGGTGTTGAACGAGAAGCGCGACGCCGTATAGCCGCGCGCACGCGCCTCCAGCGTATCCGCGAACAGTTTGCGGATGGTGTCCCACACGCCGATATAGGTCGCCGGGCAGGAGCGCGGCGTCTTGCCGATCGGCGTCTGATCGACTTCGAGCACACGATCGATCGGCGCCCAGCCGCTGATCGACTCGCAGCCCTGCCACGCATGCGTGACGTCGAGCGGCGGCCGCGGCGCGCTGCGCGCCAGCACGCTCGCCCGGCGGTTCGCCGCCGGCGCTTCCTGCCGCGCGGCATTGCGCGCGCGGCGCGTCGCCGGCGACGACAGCACCGAACGGCCGACCGCGTCGAGCAGGTTCGTCATCAGCACGTCGCGCGCGAGCGTCGATTTCCCCGACCCGCTCACGCCCGTCACCGCGACGAGCCGCCCGAGCGGAATGCCGACCGTGACGTCGCGCAGGTTGTGCAGCTTGCCGCCGTGCACCGTCAGCCAGTGCTCCGGCACCGCAGGCACCGCCGGGGCCCGCTTCGCCGCACTCGGCGGCGCCACGGCGCGGCGCGGCTGCAGCGGGTGCACGATCGGCTGCGCGAGAAAACGCCCGGTCAGCGAGTCGGCCTGCGCGGACAGCGCCGCGACCCCGCCCTGCGCGACCAGCGTGCCGCCGCGCTTGCCGGCGCCCGGGCCGATATCGATGATGTGATCGGCGCGGCGAATCGTGTCCTCGTCATGCTCGACGACGACGAGCGTATTGCCCTTGTCGCCCAGCTTGCGCAGCGCGTTCAGCAGGATCTGGTTGTCGCGCGGATGCAGGCCGATCGTCGGCTCGTCGAGCACGTAACAGACGCCCTGCAGGTTGCTGCCCAGTTGCGCGGCGAGCCGGATGCGCTGCGCCTCGCCGCCCGACAGGCTCGGCGCGGCGCGATCGAGGCTCAGGTAGCCGAGCCCGACTTCCTCCAGGAACGCGAGGCGGCTGCCGATCTCGCCGACGATGTCGCGCGCGATCTGCGCGTCGCGCCCGGCGAGCTGCAGGCTGTCGATCCAGCGCCGCGTATCGGACACGGTCCACTGCGCGACCGTGACGATCGATTGGCCTTCGAAGGCCACCGCACGCGCGGACGGATTCAGCCGCGTGCCGCCGCAATCCGGGCACGGCGTATCGCCGACGCCCTCCGGTTCCAGCTCGTCGGAAGGCAACGTCTGCTCGCGGCCCCGGCCGTCCTCGACGAGCACCGTGTCGTCGTAGGCCGCGCGCTGCTCGCGGGTGAGCGCAAGGCCGGTCCCGACGCAGGTCGTGCACCAGCCGTGCTTGCTGTTGTACGAGAACATCCGCGGGTCCAGCTCCGGATAGCTCGTGCCGCACACCGGGCACGCGCGCTTGACCGACAGCACCTTCACCGCGCCGACCCGCGCGCTCGAGTCGCCGTTCGTCATCGCCTGCCGCAGGCCGTCGAGCGGCGCGAGCAGGTGTATCACGCCCTTGCCGAGTTCGAGCGCTTCGTCGAGCCGCTGCCGCAGCTCGGCTTCGTTGTCCGGCGACACGACCAGGTCCGCCACCGGCAGCTCGATCGTATGTTCGCGGAAACGGTCGAGCTTCGGCCACGGGTCGACCGGCACGAATTCGCCGTCGACGCGCAGATGCGTGCCGCCGCGCGCCTTCGCCCACTTCGCGAGATCCGTGTATATGCCCTTGCGATTGACGACGAGCGGCGCGAGCAGCCCGACGTGCTCGCCGCGATGATCGCGCAGCAGTTGCGCGGCGATCGACTCGACGGTTTGCGACGTCACCGGCGTGCCGTCGTGGATGCAATGCTGCAGACCGAGCTTCACATACAGCAGCCGCAGGAAGTGCCAGACTTCGGAAGTCGTCGCGACCGTGCTCTTGCGGCCGCCGCGCGAGAGCCGCTGCTCGATCGCGACGGTCGGCGGAATGCCGTACACCGCATCGACTTCCGGGCGCCCCGCCGGCTGCACGATCGAGCGCGCGTACGCGTTCAGCGATTCGAGGTAGCGACGCTGGCCCTCGTGGAACAGGATGTCGAACGCGAGCGTCGACTTGCCGGAGCCGGACACGCCGGTCACCACGTTGAACTTGCCGTGCGGGATATCGACGTCGAGCGCCTTCAGGTTGTGCTCGCGCGCGTTGACGATCCGCACGACGTCCTCGCCCTCGATCGCCCGCCGCGCGCGCGCCGCGCTCAACGCGGCCTGCAGCGGCACGCCCGCTTCGTCGGGCGCGGCCGCGGCGTCCATCGCGCGGTCGTATTGCAGCAGCGCCTCGCCGGTATGCGACCCGGCGCAGGCTTTCACGTCGTCGGGCGTGCCCACGCACAGCACGAGGCCGCCGCCGTCGCCGCCCTCCGGGCCGAGGTCGATCAGCCAGTCGGCCGCGCGGATCACGTCGAGATTGTGCTCGATCACGATCAGCGAATGGCCGCTCGCAAGCAGCTTGTCGAACGCCTGCATCAGCTTCGCGATGTCGTCGAAGTGCAGCCCCGTGGTCGGTTCGTCGAACATGAACAGACGCGCCCGCGCGGCACGCGCCTCTTCCGTGACGATACGGCGCCCGCCGCCGGTCTTCGCGGATTCCGCGAGAAAGCCCGCCAGCTTCAGCCGCTGCGCTTCGCCGCCCGACAGGGTCGGCACCGGCTGGCCGAGCTTCACGTATTCGAGCCCGACGTCGACGATCGGCTGCAGCACGCGCAGCACCTCGGCGTCGGCGGCGAAGAACGCCGCGGCTTCGCTCACGGTCAGATCGAGCACGTCGGCAACGCTGAGTGCGCGGCCGTCGCGCTCGATCCGCACGTCGAGAATCTCCGCCCGGTAGCGCCGGCCGTCGCAGTCCGGGCAGCGCAGATAGACGTCGCTCAGGAACTGCATCTCGATGTGCTCGAAGCCGGAGCCGCCGCACGTCGGGCAGCGGCCGTCGCCGGAGTTGAAGCTGAAGGTGCCCGCGCCGTAGCCGCGCTGCAGCGCGAGCGGCACCTTCGCGAACAGCTTGCGAATCTCGTCGAACGCGCCGACATAACTTGCCGGGTTCGAGCGCGTGGTCTTGCCGATCGGCGACTGATCGACGAACACGACATCGCCCACCTGCTCCGCGCCCGTCAGGCGGCGGTACGCGCCCGGCGACTCGGTGGCGCGGCCCAGTTGCCGCGCCATCGCCGGATAGAGCACGTCCTGCAGCAGCGTCGATTTGCCGGAACCCGACACGCCCGTCACGCAAACGAGGCGCTGCAACGGGATCTCGACCGTCACGTCGCGCAGATTGTGTTCGCTCGCGCCTTCGAGCACGATGCGCGGCGTGTGCGCATCCACCGGACGGCGCGACCAGTTCGACGCATGCGCGACATGCTTGCGGCCGCCGAGATACTCGCCCGTCAGCGTGCGGGCCGACCGAATGTCGCCGGGCAAGCCGTCGTAGACGATCGTGCCGCCGCGCTCGCCCGGACCGGGCCCCATGTCGATCAGCCGGTCGGCCGCGAGCATCACCGAGGGATCGTGTTCGACGACCACCAGCGTATTGCCCGCGTCGCGCAGGCGCAGCATCGCCTCGACGATCCGGTTCAGGTCGCGCGGATGCAGTCCGATGCTCGGCTCGTCGAGCACGAACAGCGTCTTGGTCAGCGAGGTGCCGAGCGCGGTCGTCAGGTTGATCCGCTGCACTTCGCCGCCCGACAGCGTGCGGCTCTGCCGATCGAGCGTCAGGTAGCCCAGCCCGACGTCGCATAGATACTTCAGCCGCGTGCGCACCTCCGCGAGCAACAGCTTCAGCGCGTCGTCGAGCAGCGCGCTCGGCAGGCTGACGTCGTCGAAGAAGCGGCGAATCCGCTCGATCGGCAACAGCATCAGGTCGTGCATCGTCAGGCCCGGCAGCGCTTCGAGCTGAGCGCGAGTCCAGTCGACGCCGCGCGGCATGAAACGGCCGGCGGGCGCGAGCGCCGCGTCGGCGTTCGCCTTCGTGCCGAGCCGCCACAGCAGCGACTCCGTCTTGAGGCGTGCGCCGCCGCACGCTTCGCACGGCGTGTAGCTGCGGTATTTCGACAGCAGCACGCGGATATGCATCTTGTACGCTTTCGACTCAAGGTAGCCGAAGAAGCGCTTCACGCCGTACCACTGGCTCTGCCATTTGCCGTTCCAGTCCGGCGAGCCGTTGACGACCCAGTCCCGCTCCTCCCGCGACAGTTCGGCCCACGGCGTATCGCGCCGGATGTTCGCCTTCGACGCATAGCGCATCAGGTCGTCCTGGCACTCCTTCCATGCGGGCGTCTGCATCGGCTTGATTGCGCCGCCGCGCAGCGTCTTGCGTTCGTCCGGGATCACGAGGCCGAGATCGACGCCGATCACGCGACCGAAGCCCCGGCAGGTTTCGCATGCGCCGTACGCCGAGTTGAACGAGAACAGCGCCGCCTGCGGGTCCGCGTAGCGCAGATCGCTGTCCGGGTTATGCAGCCCGGTGGAAAAGCGCCACACCTGGGATTCCGCCGCCGCGTCGCCCGCGCCGTCCGCCTGCGGCGCGAGCACGTAGACGTTCACCCGCCCGCCGCCGCGCTTGAGCGACGCTTCGATCGCCTCGATCACGCGCACCTTGTCGACCTGATGCACGCGGAAGCGGTCCGCCACCACGTCGAGCACCTTGCGCGGCCCGGTGGCCGACGCGATTTCGCGCTGCGCCTGCACGCGCGTATAGCCGCTCGCCGACAGCCACTGCTCGACCTCCTCGGCCGTCACCGTGTCCGGCAATTCGACCGGGAATGTCGCCACGAGCCGGGGATCGCCATCCGCCGTGCGCGCGGCCAGTTCCGCGTAGATCGTCTCCGGCGTGTCGTGCCGCACCGGCTGCGCGTTGCGCCGGTCGAACAGTTCCGCCGCGCGTGCGTACAGGAGTTTCAGGTGGTCGTTGAGCTCGGTCATCGTGCCGACGCTCGAGCGCGAGCTGCGCACCGGATTGGTCTGGTCGATCGCGATCGCGGGCGGCACGCCGTCAACGCGATCGACCAGCGGCCGGTCCATCCGGTCGAGAAACTGCCGCGCATACGCGCTGAACGTTTCGACGTAGCGCCGCTGGCCTTCCGCGTACAGGGTGTCGAATACAAGACTCGATTTGCCGGAACCCGACGGGCCGGTCACGACCGTCATTTCGCCGGTGCGCAAATCGAGATCGAGATGCTTGAGATTGTGCTGACGTGCTCCGCGAATGCGGATCAGATTGCTGGATGACAATTTATCTGCCCGTCTGAATGAGTTGGCCAGGGGTCACGGTGCCGCAAGGCGGCCGGACGCCCGTGCCGCCATGCGGACTCACGGGGCGTTCAGCCTAGTTTCGAACGGGTACTATACTGTATGTTCATACAGGTACGATACTGAAATTGCTATCGTGAAAACATCAACGATAGCAATGAGTGAAGCAGATTGATCTGCCGGCAGCATGCGTTGCTGCCGGCATGAGCGCGGCGCGGCGTATCGCGCAAGGCCCGCGAAATCCGGCACGCCCCCCCATGAGATGAAGGCCCCCCTGCCAGCATCGATATGGGAAGTCCGCGCAGCGTCGACGATGTGTCCCGGGGAACGATTGAAGGCCGCGCTGCACGCCATCGCAATGGATGCTCGCCGCCTCGGACGCATGGTACGGCCGGGGCAGTCGATTGCCGCGCCGGGCACCCTTGCGCATGATCGGTCGCGGGTGCGCGATCCGAGTCTGGCCGCGGTTGCCCGTGCGCTCGACGTCCCCCCGAACCCGGAGCGCCGTCTGGTGACACATCCGCTTGCCGGATGTCATCGTGTGCACGCCCCTCGGCAACGGCGCCGAGGCGCCCCGCATGCCCGCCTTCCCGCGTGTTTACGTCTTTTTTACATCCCGCCCGCATCTCTTTAGACCAGACGGACCGCAACGCGATTAGCCTGTCGTCATCGCTTTCAACCCGACAGGAAGTACCGCCATGCTCAAGCTACTGGTTCCGGTCAGCCGATCTCTGCGCTCGCTGCAGGCCGTCCGGCACGCCGTTTTTCTGTACCACGAGCGATGCGCATCCGAAGTCGTGCTGGTCAATGTCCAACCTCCGCTCGAATCCACCCGCCTCGAAGCCTTCCATCCGCTTGCCAAGCTGCGCCAGATCGAACACGATTTCTCCGAAGGCGAACTGGCAAAAGCCATCAGCATCCTCAAGGACGCTAACGTCAAATACTCGGTCGCGATGAAGGTCGGCCCGGTCGCCGACACGATCGCGGCCTGCGCCGCCGAAAACGGCTGCGACGAGATTGTCGTCGTCGCGCCGCGCCGCGATCCGCTCCACGCCATGATCCACTTCTTCCACCAGAGCGTGCTCGATCGCCTGGTGCGCATCTCCAACGTGCCCGTCACCGCCGTGCAGTAAGCCTGCTCGCGAACGAAGCCCGCCCACGGCCCGGCGCGACGCGCGGGCCGTTGTCGCTCGCGGCGCATCGAACGCGCGGCCCCGCACGCCGCCGGCCGCCGCGACATCACGCCTCCAGCTTCTCCAGCACCTGCCCCTTGGTCTCGATGCCGATGAAGTGCACCGTGAGCGCCGCGATCAGCGGCACCGCGCCGAGCAGATAGAACGCCGGGCTCAGATCGCCGCCGACGATCGCGTGCGGCACCACCATCGGCGCGACGAACGACGCGACCTTCAGCCATGCGCTGCCCAGTCCGCACCCCGACGCGCGAATGCTGGTCGGATACTGTTCCGGTGTGTACACGTAGGCCGTGATGAAGCCCGACGCCATCAGCCCCACCGCGAGCGAGCAGAATGCCGCGACCACGTACACCGACGACGCGTGATAGACGCCCGCCAGCGCCAGCGACACCGCGCACAGCACGAACGACCCGGTGATCACCGGCTTGCGCCCGAACACATCGACGGTCAAGGCCGACACGAGCGAGCCGAGCACGCCCATCACCGAGCCGAGCACGGCCAGATTCAACGCGAGCTGCAGCGGCGCATGATAGAAATTCTTGTAGATCGTCGGCAGCCAGGTCGACAGTCCGTACTGGATGAACCCGCAGGTCGCCCACAGCGTCGCGATCGCGATGGTGCGCTTGCGGTAGGCGGCACTGAACAGATCGGCCATTTTGCGCTTCGGGTGACGGCGTACCATCTCGTCGAACTCGTCGGCCTGCGTGACGGGCGGCAGCGTGCCCTTCACCGTCGATTCGAACGTGTTCATCGCGCGCCCCGCGTCGTCGAGCCGTCCGCGCGCGGCCAGCCAGCGCGGCGATTCGGGCACGAGCCGCGTCAGCGCGAACGACAGCAGGAGCGGCATCCCGCCGATGAAGTACATCACCTCCCAGCCGTAGCGCGGCACGAGCCACGCGCCGAGCGCCATCGAGGCCAGCAGGCCGATCGGAAACACGATCTCGTACAGCAGCACGAAGCGGCCGCGCCCGTGCGCGCGGGTGATTTCGTTGATGTAGGTCGCCGCGACCGGCAGCTCGCCGCCGAGACCGAGCCCCTGCGCGATCCGCAGCAGCACGAAGATCTCGAAGGTCGGCGCGAAGCCGCACGCGATGCTCGTGATGCCGATCACAGCGGAGCTCCACGCGATCGCCCGCACCCGTCCGTGACGTTCCGCCAGCGCCGGGAACAGGAACGCGCCGATCAGTTGCCCGATCGCACCCGACGCGATCAGGAAACCGATCTGCGTCGGCGACAGCCCCCATTTGTGGATCAGCAGCGGCAAGGTCGCGGCGATCGTGATCACGTCGAAGCCGTCGAAGAACGTCGCGGTGCCGATCAGCACGCGCGCGCGGATCTGCATCGCGTTCGCGGGCAGCCGCTCGAGCCGCGCGATGATCGCGCCCGGCGTGGACGCCCCCGTCGGGGCCTCGGGCTGGCCGGCCACCACGCTTTCTACTGTGCTCATTCGAATCTCCATGATGACGCGCCGGATGTCAGGCGAGTGCCTTGCCGGTGTCGGCGAGCGCGTCGATCTGCACCGCGCGCCCCTGGTTCATCCATTTGCGCGCGAGTTTCAGGTCGCGCGCCGTGTTGATCGCGATCACGCCGCACAGCAGGCCGTCGCGGACAAAGAACAGCGTGGCGCGCCGCTCCGCCAGGCTGCCGCGCACGACCCGCTGCGCGTCGGCCGGCAGGTCGCCGAGAATCTGCAGGTTCACGTCGTACTGATCGGACCAGAACCACGGAATCTCCGCATAGGCCGCGCGCACCCCGAGCGCCGCCTTCGCCGCCGCGATCGCCTGGTTCTGCGCGTTTGCCCACGATTCGAGCCGCACGCGCCGCTTGAGCCAGGCATTCGGGTGGTTCGCGACGTCGCCGCACGCGAAGATGTCGGGGTCGCTGGTCGCGCCGTACTCGTCGACGACGATGCCGTCGTCGACCTCGAGTCCCGCGTCGCTCGCGAGCGACGCATTGAGCGCGAGACCGATTCCCGCGACCGCGCAATCCGCATCGACGGTCGAGCCGTCGGCGAGCGTCGCGCACACCCGGCGGGGATCGTCGGGATGCGGCGCCAGCATCGCCAGCGATGCGCCGAGCCGTACGTCGACGCCATGCGACCGATGCAGGGCCAGCAGGAAATCCGACACCGCGTCCGGCACGGAGCGCGCGCACAGCCGCGGCGCGCCCTCCACCACCACCACGTCGACGCCGAGCTTGCGCGCGGTAGCCGCCACCTCGAGCCCGATCCAGCCGCCGCCGATCACCAGCACCCGGCGGCTCGCGCGCAGCGTCTCGCCGAGCGCGGCAGCCTCGTCGAGCGTGCGCAGGTAGTGCAGCGCCGGGGTACGAACCAGCGTATCCGGCAAGCGCCGCGACGTGCCGCCGGTCGCGATCACCAGCCGGTCGTAGGCGGCCTCGCGGCCGGATGCGGTACGCACGATGCGCCGCGCCCGATCGATCGACACCGCGCGCTCCGGCTGCCACGCGTCCACGTCGAGCGCGGCGAACGCATCGGGCTGCACCAGCCGCACGGTCGAGATATCCGCCTCGCCCGCCAGCACGGCCTTCGACAGCGGCGGCCGCTCGTACGGCAAATGCGCCTCCTCCGCGATCATCACGATCCGGCCCGCGAACCCTTCGGCGCGCAGCGTCCTGATCGCCCACCCCGCCGCCTGTCCGCCGCCGATCACGACGATCGTGCCGGGTGCGGCGCCCGGCCCCGCCGTTGCCGGATCAGTCATGCTTGCGCTCCGTCATGAACGCGCCTTCCGGCGCCCGCGCGCTCTTCTGGCGGCGCGTGTGGCCGTCGATGCCACCGTCGATCGCCCATTCGGCGAACACCGTCGGCCCGGGTTCGAAATCGCGCGGCTGCCAGTCGGGCGTGAGCATGTCCTCATCCGCGTAGTACTCGATCAGGCCGCCCGCCGGGTTCTGGAAATACCAGAAATAGGCCGACGAGACCGGGTGACGCCCCGGTCCGAGCTGGGTCTCCCATCCGCATCGGCTGATGTGCAGCCCGCCGCCGAACACCTCGTGGATGTCGCGCACCGTGAACGCGACGTGATTGAGCCCGCGCTTGCCGTTCGGCAGCGCCAGCAGGAACAGGTCGTGATGGCCGCCGTGCGGCGCGCAGCGCATGAACGCGCCGCGCCCCGGATAGCGGTCCGACGTCTCGAAGCCGAGCAGCGTGTGATAGAACGCCTCCTGCTCCGCCAGCCGGTTCGTGAAGAACACCACGTGGCCGACCTCGACCGGTTCCGCCCGCTCGTAGATCGGGCTCGGCCGGTCGACCCGCAGCGTTTCGCCCCATACGTTCGACGGCGAGCCCTTGATGTCCAGCGCGCGCTTGCGCGTCACCTCGATGCGGATCGCCATGCCGTTCGGATCGATGCAGCCGAGCACGTCGTCGGTCTCGTAATGGCCCGGCTGGCCGGCGAGCCGGCCGCGCAGCGCGTCCAGATCGGCCGCCGTCGCAACGCCCCAGGTCACTTCCCGCAGCGTCGGCCCCGTTTCGAACGCCGGAGGCAGCGCCGGGTCGTTCGCGTCCACGAGCAACACGGTGCAGCCGTTCAGCGTCTCGAAGCGCGCGTGCGTCGCGTCGTGCGCGATCTCTCGCAGGCCCCAGTCGGTGAAGAAACGGCGGCAGGCCGCCAGGTCGGCGACGCCGTAGCTGATCTGTTCGATGCCAAGAATGCTCATTGCTAATCCTTTTCGCTCAGTTCGCCCAGGGCAGCGGCGCGTCGTTCAAACCCCAGTACAGACTCTTCTGGCGCAGATACTCGCGAATCCCGAGCCGCCCCTTCTCGCGGCCCATCCCGCTCTCCTTCCAGCCCGCGAACGGCGTCGAGATCGAGAACTGCTTGTAGGTGTTGATCCAGACGGTGCCGACGTCCAGCGCGCGCGCTACCCGCCAGGCGCGCGGGTAGTCGCGCGTCCAGATGCCGGCGGCCAGGCCGAACACGCTGTCGTTCGCGTCGGCGATTAGCGATGCTTCGTCGTCGAACGGCATTGCGACCAGCACCGGGCCGAAGATTTCCTCCCGGCAGATGCGGGCGTGGTTATGGAGCCCGTCGAGAATCGTCGGCAGGTAGAAGAACCCGCGTTCGCGGTCTTCGCCCACCGGCCGTTCGCCGCCGCACAGCACGCGGCCGCCTTCGTCGCGGCCGAGCGCGACATAGCGCTCGATCGATTCGCGGTGCGCTCCGCTGATGAGCGGCCCCATCTGCGTGCGCTCGCTCGCCGGATCGCCGACCCGCAGCCGTCGCGCGCCTTCCACGAGCCGCGCGACGAACGTGTCGTAGATCGACCGCTGCACGAACAGCCGCGAGCCCGCGATGCACGATTCGCCCGACGAGCTGAAGATGCCGAACAGCACGCCGTTGACCGCGTGATCGAGATCGGCGTCGTCGAACACGATCGTCGGCGACTTGCCGCCCAGTTCGAGCGACACTGGCATCAGCTTGTCGGCGGCGAGCCGGGCGATCCCCCGGCCGACGTCGGTGCCGCCGGTGAACGACACTTTCTTCACGAGCGGGTGGCGCACCAGCGCGTCGCCGATCACCGAACCCTTGCCGGGGATCACCGACAGCACGCCGCGCGGCACGCCGGCCCGCTCGCACAGCCGCGCGAGCGCCAGCGACGCGAGCGGCGTCGCCTCGGCGGGCTTCAGCACCACCGCGTTGCCGGCCGCGAGCGCCGGCCCGAGCTTCTGCGCATCCGACGCGATCGGCGAATTCCACGGCGTGATCGCCGCCACCACGCCGAGCGGCTCGTGGACGCTCATCGTCAGGTAGTCGCCGCGCGGCGGCGTCAATTCGTCGTCGAGCGTTTCCGCGCACGCCGCGAAATAGCGGAACGTGTTCGCGGCGCTCGTCACCAGCGCGCGCGTTTCGTTGATCGGCTTGCCGTTGTCGCGCCGCTGCAGTTGCGCAAGCGCCTCGTGGTTCGCATTGACCAGTTCCGCGATCCGGTACAGCACGCCCGCGCGCTGGTGCGGTTTCAACCCGGCCCAGTCGGCGCGGCGCCACGCGGCATCGGCGGCGGCCACCGCGTCGTGCGCGTCGGCCGCGTCGGCCATGTGGATTTCCGCGTTGAGCGTCTGATCGGCCGGATAGCGGCTCGGCGTGACCGCGCCGCGCCCGTGGCGCCACTCGCCGCCGATCAGGATGTCGCCCGTCGGGACGAGGGAGGAATCGAATGCAGTCATGATGGGGAAGTCCGTGGCCGGTTCAGATCACACAGCGCGCCGCACGGTTGCGTAGCGCGCGGATCGCGCTGAACGCCGTCAATGCGGAGGTTTTCGGGTTGTCGGGCAGCGGCTTGCCGCTCATTTCGAGCGACATCTCGCCGAACGCGCCGCGCGCGGTGATCCGATGCACGTTGCGCGTCGTCGCGGGGTCGGCGATCAATCGCACGCGGGTTTCGTCCAGGCCGAGTCCCGCGAGCGCGACCGTCGCCGCCACGTTCGCGTTCTTCGGATAGAGCCGGGCCGCATCGCGCGCGCTGCCTTCGAAAATGACGCGCTCGGCGCTCAGCGCGCGCAGGTCGCATAGCGCTTCCGCCGACGTGCCGAGCCAGCCGAGCGGCGGCTTGCGGCCGACGTACAGGACCTCGTCGAGGCCGCCTTGCCGCGCCGCCGCGAGCGCATCGATGCCGCCGATCGCGCCGGACAGCAGCGTGAGCGTCGCGTCGCCCGCGTCGGCGGCCTGCGAGAGCGCGTCGAGCAGCGCGAGATCGGACAGCGCGCCGATCGACGCCACCGCGCAATCCGTGCCCGCCCGCAGCAGCGGCACGACGTGATCGACGAGCGCGCTGTGACCCGCGCATTCGAGCGCGAACTGCGGACGACGCGCGAGCGCCGCCACCGACGACACCACCTCGACGCCCGCGCCCAGCACGTCGCGCACCGCGTCGCACTGGTGCGCCGGCACGATCACGTGCGCGACGCGCAGCGCCGCATCGTGCTCGACCGCGTGATAGACGGCCGCGCCGATCGCGCCGAAGCCGATCATCGCGACGTCGACGGGCGCGTGCCCGGCCGGCCGGTCGTTACGCATACTGACGCTCCTCGGGCTCGTCCTTCTTGACGGGCGGCCCGGCGAACGCGGCGGCGAACGCGCCGACCGACAGCATGTCGACCTCGACGAGCACCGGCCCGTCCTGTGCGATGCCCTCGCGCACGACGGCATCCATCTGGTCGATCGACGTGATCCGGTGGTGCGCGAGGCCGAGACTCCCGCAGAACTGCGCGAAATCCGGCTGATGCAGATCGACGTAGCAGCGCCGGCCGCCGTACTGCGCATCCTGGATATTGCGGATCACGCCGTAGCACTGGTCGTTCATCAGCACGATCATCACGTTCGCGTTTTCCTGGACGGCCGTCGCGAGTTCCCCGACATTGACCATCAGGCCGCCGTCGCCGACCAGGCACACGGTCTTGGCCGCCACGTCCGCCAGCGCCGCGCCGATCGCCATCTGCATGCCCTGGCCGATGCCGCCGCCGAGCGCATGCACGCCCGCGCGCGGCTCGAAGATCTTCAGCAGGCGATTGCCCCACGTGCTGTTCGAGATCGTGACGTCGCGTACCCAGTTGTAGTCGCGGCCGACCGACTGCTGCAGGGCTTCGACGAGGTGCTGGTACGGACCGAGCCCTTTCGCGACGTCGGCGACCGCGCACTCGCGCGCCGCCGCGAGATCGCCGGCGAACGCCGGATCGATCTTCAGCCGCCCTTCGAGCCGGTCGGCCAGTTCACCCAGCACGCGCTTCGCGTCGCCATGCACGAACAGGTCGTTGCGATAGCCGCGATTGTCGGCGAGCGCGTCGGCGTCGATCCGGAACATCGGCCGCGGCAGCGCGAGCTGGTATTTCAGCGTCTCGTTGCCGCGCAGCCGCGAACCGACCACGACGAGCGCATCGCAGGTCCGATAGAAATCCTCCACCGCCGCATGCACGTTGAATGCGCCGAGCGTCGCCGGATGATCCTCGGGCAGCACGCCGCGCCCCTGCACGCTCGTCACCACGCCGAAGCCCAGCGCGACCAGCCGTTCGACCTCGGCGCGCGCGTGGCGCGCGCCGCCGCCCAGCCACAGCAGCGGCCGGCGGGCTTGCGCCAATTGATCGGCGAGGCGTTCGACGCGCGCGCCGTCATGCCCGCAGACGGACACGTGCGGCGGCGCCAGATCGTCCGGCCAATCGATTTCGGCGGCCTGGATGTCGATCGGGATTTCGACCGACACCGGCCCGCTCGGCGCGGTGTGCGCGACGCGCACGGCCTCGCGGATCGTCGGCAGCACGGTCTCCACGGTGCGCACCCGGTACGCGGCCTTCGAGATCGCGCCGAGCATCGACAACTGGTCGGGCGCCTCGTGGATGTAGGCGAGATCCTGGTCGAGATACGGCGTTTCGATCTGGCCGGTGATGTGCAGCAGCGCGGTGCCCGCCGTCAGCGCCTCGACCATCGCGCCCGCCGCGTTGCCCGCCGCGGTGCCGGTGCTGGTGAACGCGACGCCGAGGCCGCCCGACACGCGGGCGAGCCCGTCCGCCATGTTGACGGCGCCCGCTTCGCCGCGCGCACCGACATAGCGGATGCGGCCGCGCGTATGGATCGCGTCGAGGATCGGCATGTTGTGAATCGAGATCACGCCGAACGCGGTCTGGACGCCGCATTGTTCGAGGAAGGCGGCAATCAGTTCGCCCACCGTGGTTCTGGTTTGATTAGACATGGCGCGCAAAGCCTCCGGATACGTCGATATGGCTGCCCGTCGTATACGACGACAGATGGGTGGCAAGGTGGAAAAGCGCCCAGGCGGCTTCATCGGGCCGGCCGAAGCGGTTGAGCGGAATGTGTTTCTTCGCGGCGAGCGCGGCGGTCCATGCGTCCCAGGTTTCGCCGGGCTGCGCCTGCGCTTCGTAGCGGCGCCGCCACTGCCCCGACTCGACGATGCCGATCAGGATCGAGTTGACGCGGATGCGCTGCGGCGCCAGTTCGGTCGCCAGCGATTTCACGAGGCTCAGCACCCCGGCTCGCGCCGACGACGTCGCGACCATATGCGGCTCGGGCTGCAGCGCGAGCAGCGAATTGACGCAGGTCACGGACGGCGCGGCGGCGGCGCGCAGCAGCGGCAGGAACGCGCGGGTCGGCCGGATGATGCTGAAATACTTGAGTTCCAGTTCGTCGCGCCATGCGTCGTCGCTCGTATCCGCGAAGGTCGACACGCGCCCCTGGCCGGCGTTGTTGACCAGCATCCCCGCGCCGCCGAAGCGGCCGGCGACCGCATCGGCGAACGCCGTCACGGCGGCTTCGTCGAGCACGTCGCATTGCGCGGCCAGCAGTTCGCCGCGCGGAAAACGCTCGCCGAGCAGCGCGTTCGCGCGCGCCAGGCGCTCGGCGTCGCGGCCGCAGATCGCCACCGACGCGCCCGCCTGCAGGAACAGCGCGGCCGTCGCGAGGCCGATGCCGGACGAGCCGCCCGTCACGACGGCGACCTGGCCGGTCAAATCGATCTGGATCATCGCAGTCCCAATGACTTCAAATAAGTGTTTTCTTCGGCCGAGCGGTAGTTCAGCCGCCGCGACAGCTCGGCCGCCGCCCGCACGACCTTGTCGATCAGGCCGCCGGCGATCAGCGTCGCGTCGATTTCGGCGCGCGGCACCGTCACCGTGATGACGGCGACGATCTTCCGGGTGTCGTTGCGCACCGGCGCGGTGACCACCGAGATGCCGCGCTCGAACGAGCCGTTGCTGATGCCGTAGCCACGCTCCACGTCGTCGCGGATCAGCGCATACAGCGCCTCGACCGTCTCGGGCGTGGCTTTCGCCGTGCGTTCGAGACGCGCCTCCGGATACAGCGCGCGCAGCGCCTGCAGCGACAGGTCGCCCATCAGCACGTGGCCGTGCGTGGTCGCGTGCGCGGGCAGCCGGGTGCCGACGTTGACCCGCACCGAGCTGAACACCGGCGACTGGCTTTGCGCCTTCGCGACGAAGACGACATCGCGGCCGTCGCGGATCACGATGTGGGTCGTGAAGCCGGTCACGTCGCGCAGCCCCTCGATCACCGGCAAGCCGAGATCCGTCAGCTCCAGCGAGCTGAGGTACTCGAAGCCGAGCCGCAGCACCGCGACGCCGAGCCGGTAGTTGCGGTCCTTGTCCGCCCGCTCGAGAAAGCCGAGCGATTCGAGCGTCTGCAGCAGACGAAACACCGTGGTGCGTGGAATGCCGAGCCGCTTCGACAGCTCCGGCGCGCCCAGCACCGGCTCGCGCGGCGAGAATTCCGCGAGCACCCGCAGCCCGCGTTCGAGCCCGGGCACCACGTAGCTGGCGTCGTTTTTCGGGTCATCCCTATCGTTGTGCATCGGTGAGTTCATCCGGCTTCCCGTTGGGTGTCGCATTGGCGGCAGAACGCATCGATCAGGCCGGCATAGGCGCCCGGCGCCTCGACGTAGCCGGCGTGTCCGGCTTGCGGCATGACCTGCAGGCCGACCCCGGCGGCCGCCGCGATCCGCTCGCAGGCCTCCGGCGGAGTGATCGCGTCGAGGGCGCCGACCGCGACCGCGATCCGGCCGCGAAACGCGGCCAGATCGGCGGCCAGATCGGCATTCGCCAGCAGGTGCGTCGCTTGCGCATAACCGGCGGGCACGATGCGGGCCATGTTCCAGCGGACCCAGTCCCGCGCGGCGTCGCTCGCGTGCGCGGACAGCATGTTTGCGCTGCGCTGCTCGGCCAGCCCCCGCGGACCGAGTTCGGCCAGCATCGCGAGCCGCGTGTCGCGGCGCGCGGCGCGGATCTCGTCAGACGCGCCGCCGTAGCCGCCCGCCGGGGAAATCAGCAGCAGTCCGGCCACCCGTCGGGGCGCGCGGCGCGCGCAGGCGCCCGCGACGAGCGCGCCCAGCGAATGACCGACCAGCACGCAGCGCCCGATCCCGAGCGCGTCGAGCCATGCGGCGAGCGCGGCCGCGTAGTCGGCGGCGCCGGGCGACGCGCCGGACACGGGCGTGGACGCGCCGTACCCCGGCGCATCCCACGCGAGCACGCGCCGCGCGGTGCCGAGCGTATCGAGCAGGCCGATCCACGACGCCGCGCCCGAACCGATCCCGTGCAGCAGCACGACGGGATACTCGGTACCGGCCCGCCCGCCGCCCGCCTCGCGGTAGCCGACGACTCCGGCGGCACCCGTCGCCGCGCGCTGCTCGGGATACGTGTCGAGCAGCGCGGCGAACGGCGCGGCGCCGGTCTCCCGCTTCGGTGTATCGATCGCGTTCATCGCTTCGGCCATCCGCTCAGCGCTTGATGTTCGCCAGCGGCGAATCGGGCGGATAGGTCGGCGTGACAGGCTTCGGCGAACCGAGCATCACGCACATCAGCGCATCCTCCTCGCCGATGTTGATCTCCGTCCGGTACACGCCGGGCGGCACCGAGATCAGATCGCGCTCGCCGAGCGTCGCCTCCCAGCTTTCGCCGTCGCGCTCGCAGATCACCTTGATCCTGCCGCGCAGCACGAAGAAGATTTCCTCGACATCCCGATGGATGTGGCTCGGCCCGATGTTGCCGGCCGGAATCACCATCGTCGAAAACGTGAAGCCGCCCGCCGGCACCGTGTTCACGTCTTTCGCCACCCCGGTGCCGCCCGTGCCGACATAGCGCATCTGCGCGCGGCGGTACTTCGGATCGAAATCGGCCTGGAACTTGAGCGCATCCCAGTCGTAGCGCCGGGTCTGCAGGCGCGCGACGCGGCCCTCCATCCAGTCGCCGAAACTCGCTTCCGCGGGCTGATCCCACGATTTGCGCTCGATATCTGCATCCGCCATCGTCATCTCCTTGTGAGTCGAAGCAAGCATCAATTCATTACGAAGCCGCCGTTGACCGGCAGCAGCTGGCCCGTGACGAAACGCGCCGCGTCGGACAGCAGGAACAGCACGGGGCCCGTCACATCGCCCGGCACCTGCGCGCGCGGCAAAGCACGGCCCTGCAGGTAGAACTCGTGACGCGCGGCCGGCACATACGCGGTCGCCTCCACCTCGGTGAGCCCGGGCGCGATCGCATTGACCGTCACGCCCGCGCCGCCGAATTCGCGGGCGAGCGCATGCGTCATCGCGATCACCGCGCCCTTGCTCGCGACGTACGCGAGCAATTTCGGCGCGCCCCACAGCGCCGTGTCGGACGCGAGGTTGACGATCGCACCGCGGCCGGACGATGCGAGATGCGGCAGCGCCGCGCCGCACGCGAGCCACAGGCCGCGCACGTTGACGTTCATCACCGCGTCCCAGGTGCCGATATCCAGTTCGGTCGCGAGCCGTCCGCCCGAATTCGTGATGGCCGCGTTGTTGATCAGCCCGTCGATACCGCCCAGCCGCCGCGCGCCTTCGGCGACGAACGCCTCGATGCTCGCGGGATCCGCGAGATCGAGCGCGACGAAGTGCGCATCGCGGCCGCCGGCGCCCAGTCGCTGCGCGAGCGCGCGCCCTTCCGCTTCGAGCCGATCGCCGAACACGACGCGCGCGCCGGCGGCCGTCAGCGCCTCGACGAAAGCCGCGCCAAGACCGCGCGCGCCGCCCGTCACGAGCACGCGGCGGCCGTCCAGCGCCACGGGCTGCGTGCGCTCAGTCATGGGCGTGCTCCGTCGCGGCCGCCCGCGCGGCGCGGTGCGCGTCGAGCGCGGCGACGTGCTCCTGCGCGCGCTGGCGCAGCAGGCGGCGCACGCGCGTGATGCCGACGTCGTGCTGGTACAGGTATTCGTGATCGCGCGCGTTCGGCGCCAGGCTTTCGAGCACGTAGCGATCCTGCTCGAGCACGGCCCAGTGCAGCCCCTCGAGGCGGTTGCGGTACATGAAGCGCCACACGTCGCGCTGCCAGCCCTCGACCTTGCGGGTGCGCCAGAAATACACCTGGCAGTGCTCTTGATCGATCGGCGTCGCGAAGCCGACGATGCCGAAGTTGCCGCCGGGGCCGAATTTCTGCTTGTACGGAATCGCGAGACGCAGCCACAGACAGCCGGTTTCACCCAGTTCGACCCAGTCGAAATTCACGTCGCGCTGGTTGACCTTCTCGAACATCAGACCGGTGTCGGTCTTGCGCACGCGCATGTCGGCCTGCTTGTCGCCGTCCGCCATCGAATGCGAGGTCGCGTGCAGGTATGCGCCGTGCATCGGATCCATCACGTTGTCGATCGCGTACTGGTAGTTGCAGGTCCAGTTCGACACGCAGACGAACTGCGCGTACTCCGGCGCGACCAGTTCGTCCGGGAGCCGCAGCGGCTCGGGCTCGCGATGCGCGTCGTCGCCGAACCACAGGAAGATCGCGCCCGCCCGTTCCTCGACCGGATACGACTTCACGCAGGTCTGCCCTTCGAGCGGACAGTTCGACACGGCCGGCACTTTCGTGACCGTGCCGCCGCCGTTCACCTCGACGCCGTGATACCAGCAGGCGACGTGGTCGCCCAGATTCCAGCCGAGCGACAGGCGCGCGCCGCGGTGCGGGCAACGATCCTCGAGCGCGTGGACGCGGCCGGCCTGGTCGCGCCACAGCACGATCTGCTCGGACAGCCGCGTGATGCCGACGGGTGCATTCGACACCTGCCAGCTGGGCGCGACGGGATACCAGTAATTGCAAAGGCCGCGATCGAGATAATCGCGAATCGGGTCGCCGTGGGCGGTCGACCGGGTGGGGGACGTCATCTGTGTACTCCGGATGCGGTTGGGTTCGGCGGCGTTATTCGGCGAGCGCGGCCAGCTCCGCGCGGAAGCGTTCGGCGGTCCAGGCCGTGCCGTCGGGCGTACGAAAACCGAGACGATTCAAGCCGTCGACCACGTCGGACAACTCGGTCGCTCCGGTGTCGAACACGCGCTCGAGCGCGTCGCCGAGATCGTTCTCGTACTGGGTCGGTTCGGCCTTGCGGGTTTGCCACACCTGGTTCGGCATCTGCCCCGGGATCTCGATCTGCCCCTTGCCGGCGACATTGTTCGGCTCGGGCGCCCGCCACGGCTTCAGGTGCGGGTTGAAGTTCACGGTCTTTTCTTGCATGTCAGTCCACCTTGATCTGGATGTCGTCCCCGGCAAGCCGCACCGGATAGGTTTTGAGCGCGCGGCCGCCCGGCCCCTTCAGGCACTCGCCGGTACGCAGATCGAACACCGCTTCGTGCAGCGGGCATTCGACCGTGCCCTCGTCGACGAAGCCCTGCGTCAGCAGCGCATACGCATGCGGACATACGTTTTCGAGCGCGTAGACGTCGGCGCCGATGCGATAGATCCCGATCTCGACGCCGTCGGTGCGCTTGAACTCGATCGGCGAATCCTCGGACAACGCGCCGGCGTGTCCGGCGCAAACCCATTGTTCAGACATCTCACACCCTTCCTTCAGATCGACACGTTGAATGTTCCACATAAGGAACGTCAGTTTATGTATGGTGATTATAGGAGCGACTTTCGAGAAGAAAAATAAAAAGCGGCGTGTCCTAGGGAAAACACCGACCGGCTGTCGAGCAGCCAAATGGCTGCGCCCCATCGTCGACGCAACGCCTCGATATGTCACGTTTTTCCCAGAACTTTCAATGTGTTGCACACAGACTCGCTCAACGGATTCGTCAGCCGAATCACCCGTCAGATTTATTTTTTTCCACTGGACCGACGCCCCTATACTCCATTCCACCAAAGGTACAAGGTTCCATATATGGAACAAATAAGACGCCTGTTTTTGCTGTGGAAATGCGCGTGGCCACTTTTTTCGCGCGCCGCCACCGCCCGTTTTCACATTCAAAACGAAAGTAAGGAGATCCGATGGTCAAGCAAGCATTGGCGGCATTACTGGGCGCAGGCGCCATCACGAGCGCCTGCGCGCAAAGCAGCGTCACGCTGTACGGCAGCGTCGACGCCGGCGTGGCCTACGTGAACAACGTCGGCGGCAGCGCGAAGTGGTTGATGATTCAGGGCAATACCCAGCCGGATCGCTGGGGACTGAAAGGCAGGGAGGACCTGGGTGGCGGGCTGTCGGCGATCTTTCAGCTCGAAAACGGCTTCTATACGAACAACGGCCAGTTCGCCACCGCGAATACGCTGTGGAACCGTGCCGCCTACGTCGGCCTCAGTTCCGAGCGCTACGGCACGCTGACGCTCGGACGCCAGACGCCGCTCAGCTTCGACTGGCTCGATCCGCTCAGCACCGCTTATCTGGCGATGAGCTGGTATGCGTTCCACCCGGGCAACATCGACGGCCTCGCCGCCACCGGCAACGTGCCGTACAACAACGCGGTCAAGTACCGCTCGCCGACCTATGCGGGCTTCACCGCCGCCGCGACGATCGCGCTGGGCAATACGACCGACTTCTCGACCGGCAAGTCACTGGGCTTCGGCCTGCAATACGTGAACGGGCCGTTCAAGGCCTCCGCGGTGTATTCGTCCGAGCACAACCGGTCGCTGCTGATCAGCCAGACCGGCATCGCCAGCTTCCAGGGGCAGAACACGGCGAACGGCTATCTGGCCGACAAGGTGGAGAACATGGGCGCCGGTGCATCGTACGAATTCGGCGCGCTGCTCGTGCACGCGCTTTACACGCGGACGAAAATGCAGTCGAACGGCTTCTCCGACACGTTCCAGAGCTACGACGCCGGCGTGAACTACCGGACGACGGCGGCCAATACGGTGGCGGGCGGCGCGGCCACCTCGACGCTCGCGGGGCGTCGCTGGACCCAGTTCGAACTGGGCGACATCTTCGCGCTGTCGAAGCGCACGCAGCTCTATGCGAACGTGCTGTACCAGCATGCGAACGGCGGCGCGCAGGCGGCGTTCTTCACCGCGGGCGTGTCGAGTTCGGCGAACCAGTTGATCCTGCTGACGGGCATCCATCACTCGTTCTGAGCTGGACGAACGGCGGGCCAGGGGCGCGCGATAACGCCAGAAGCAGCGCGCTCGCGGACGCCGCTCAGAACATCGCCACCCTGTGCCGCGCGTGCGCGACGGTCGGATCGCTGTCGAGCGGCCGGTAGTTGAGGCGCAGCGACAGGTCGACCGCCGCGCCGCATACCGTCTCGACGAGCCGCTCCTTCTCGCCGGCTTCGCCGATCTCCGAGCGCGGCACGGTCGCCGTGATCGCGGCGACGATCGAGCCGGACTGGTCGCGCACCGGCGCGGTCACGGCGGAGATGCCGCTTTCGAACGCGCCTTCGCTCACCGCATAGCCTAGCCGCGCGTATTGGCGAACCCGCTCGTACAGCGCGTCGACGGTCGCGGGCGTGTGCTCGGTGAAGGCTTCGAGCCGCTTCTCCGGATAGAGCTGGCGCATCGCGTCGCGCGTCAGGTCGCCCATCAGGACATGGCCGTGCACCGTGGCATGCGCGGGCAGCCGCGTGCCGACGTGCACCTTCACCGAACCGAACATCGATCCTTGGCTCTGTGCCTTCGCGACGAACACCACATCGCGCTGGTCGCGGATCAGCAGGTGCGTCGTCAGGCCGGTTGCGTCGCGCAGGCGCTCGAGCACCGCGCCGCCGAGATCGGTCAATTCGAGCGAATTCAGGTATTCGAAGCCGAGCCGCAGCACGCCGACGCTCAGCCGGAAATGGCGGTCGCCGTTGACGCGTTCGAGAAAGCCCAGCGCTTCGAGCGTCTGCAGGAGCCGGAAAGTCGTCGTGCGCGGGATGCCGATGCGCTTCGACAGCTCGGGCGCGCCCAGCACCGGCTCGCGCGCGGAGAATTCGGCCAGGATCCGCAGCCCGCGCTCGAGCCCCGGCACCAGATACGACGACGCGCCCGCGGCCTCGTCGTCCCCCGCCATGCCCGCGTCCGCGCCCGGTTGCGGCGCGCCCGCGGACGCGGCGGCGCGTTTCGCTGTGTCGGTGGTGGTTGTCTTGGCCATGTCGGCTACGGTTGAGCGGAAAAGAAACCGAATCATAGCGCGAAGGACACCCCGTTCCGGCGCCCGCCGGCCGGCGCGCATCCCGCGCGCTAGCGCGGCGGCCGCGCGTCGCCGGTCCTCGGCGTCACCCAGCGAAACGTCAGGTTGATCCGTTCGCGCTGCACGCCCGGCTCCTTCGCCACCCGGTGCCGCCAGTCGTCCTGGGTGCGTCCGCGCATCACGAGCAGGCTGCCGTGCGTCAGCCGGTATGCGTGCGTCGTGCCCGTCGCGGTGTGGCGCAGGTCGAACACCCGGGTCGCGCCGAGGCTCACCGACGCGATCACCGGCTCGGCGCCCAGCTCCGGCTCGTTGTCGGCATGCCAGCCCATCCCGTCGGCGCCGCTCCGGTAGCGATTGAGCAGCACGCTGTTGAAGCGCGCGCCGCAGACAGCCTCGGCCGCCAGCGCGAGCTGCCGCACCGCGGGCGTCCAGGCCGCCGGCACGTTGCGGATGCCCGAATACACGTAGACCGCGTCCGGTTCGCCTTGCCAGGCCGTGAGACGCGGCAGCGGCAGCAACCCGCGCGGCGTGCGGATCGCATCCTGCCGCCACGCGACCTCGTCGACGAGCCGCGCGAGCAGCCGGTCGGCTTCGTCGGGCGGCAGCCAGTCGGGGTGCCAGTCGACGTCGGGCGCGGGCCGGTCATCGAACAAATCGAGCGTCATCGGTGAAAATCCCTACATCCGGCTATCATCGCGGCATGGCATCCGCCGGGCTCGCCCCGCGTCCGATGCCGCTTCTTTCGAAATTCTAGTCGCGCGACGGCCCGTCCGTTCGCGCGCGCAACCGGACCTCGACATGCCCCTCTCCGATTCCGCCCTCGATCAGCTGTTCCGCACGGCACGCACGCACAACGCCTGGCTGCCGAAGCCGGTCGACGATGCGCTGCTGCGCCAGCTCGCCGATCTCGCCAAGTTCGGCCCGACCTCGGCCAACTCCAGTCCCGCGCGCTTCGTGTTCGTGACATCGCCGGAAGCGAAGGCGAAGCTCAAGCCCGCGCTGTCCGAAGGCAACCTCGAGAAAACGCTCGCCGCGCCCGTCACCGTGATCGTCGGCATGGACCTGGCGTTCCACGACCATCTGCCGAAGCTGTTCCCGCACGCCGATGCCCGCAGCTGGTTCGCCGGCAACCCGGCGCTGATCGAAGCCACCGCGTTCCGCAACTCGTCGCTGCAGGGCGCGTACCTGATCCTGGCGGCGCGCGCGCTCGGCCTCGACACCGGCCCGATGTCCGGCTTCGATCCGGCCCTGGTCGACGCGGCGTTCTTCGCCGGCACGTCGATCAAGAGCAACTTCCTCGTCAATCTCGGCTACGGCGACGAAAAGGGCTTGTTCCCGCGCAGCCCGCGTTTCGAATTCGACGAATTCGCCCGCATCGAGTAACGCGCCTCCTCGACGCGTTCGTTGCGCACGCCGCGCAGCGGACGCGCTGCCCCACGCCAGCCTGCCCCCGGTTCGCCCATGCGACGCATTTCCGCCTTCCTGCTGCGCCTCACGCTGATCGGCGTGCTGCTCCATCTCTATGTCGGCTTCCGGATCGCGCCCGATCTCGCCGCGCCCGCCGCGCGCTGGGCCGCCGCGATATGGCTCGTCGCGTCGTGTTTCCTGATCCCGCTGGGCATGCTGTCGCGCACTTTCGAACAACAGCCGCTCGGCGACCGCGTCGCATGGGTCGGCCTGCTCGCGATGGGCTTCTTCTCGTCGCTGCTCGTCCTGACGCTCGCGCGCGACGTGCTGCTCGCGTCGCTGCTGACCGTCGACGCGCTCGCGCCCGGCGCGCTGTCGCTTGCCCGCTGGCGCATGCTCACGGCCGCCGGCGTGCCGCTGCTCGCGCTCGCGGTCAGCGCGATCGGTTTCGTCAATGCGCGCCGCCGGGCGCGCGTCGTGACCGTCGACGTGCCGATCGACGACCTGCCCGCCGCGCTCGACGGCTTCACGATCGTCCAGATCAGCGACATCCACGTGGGCCCGACCATCAAGCGCGGCTACGTCGAAGCGATCGTCGACGCGGTGAACGCGCTGCAGCCCGACCTCGTCGCGGTGACGGGCGACGTCGTCGACGGCAAGGTCGAGCAGCTCGCCGGGCACGCCGCGCCGCTCGGCGCGTTGCGGGCGCGGCACGGCGTGTACGTCGTCACCGGCAACCACGAGTACTACTCGGGCGCCGACGCGTGGATCGCCGAATTCCGCCGGCTCGGCCTGCAAGTGCTGCTCAACGAGCACCGCACGCTCGCGCACGGCGACGGCCGGCTCGTGATCGCCGGCGTCACCGATTACTCGGCGGCGGGCTTCGATCCCGCCCACCGAAGCGATCCGAGCGGCGCGCTCGCGGGCGCGCCCGCCGACGTCCGGATCCGGGTGCTGCTCGCGCACCAGCCGCGCAGCGCGAGCGCGGCGGCCGACGCGGGCTTCACGCTACAGCTGTCCGGCCATACCCACGGCGGGCAGTTCTTCCCGTGGAATTTCTTCGTGCGACTGCAGCAGCCGTTCACCGCCGGCCTCGCGCGGCTGAACGGGCTGTGGGTCTACACCAGCCGCGGAACCGGCTACTGGGGACCGCCGAAGCGGTTCGGCGCGCCGTCCGAGATTACCCGGGTAAGGCTCGTCCGACGTCCCGGCGAGTAAGCCGCCCGCCGCCCCTCCTCCCGCGATTGCGTTCGAACGAACGCAATTTCCGCTTGACCGCGCTCGTTTGCGAACATACGATTCCCCCACTCGATTGAAGTCAGTCATCAGATAACAAAGCCGCCGCTCAATCGGAAATTCTCTTGAAATAATCAGACGAATTCCGAAAATGCGGCAATGGGCAGCCGATTTTTAAATTGTCTTGTCTGACGACTGACAAAATAAGTCCTGCCAATCCAGCGATGCGGCGGACGATCATGGTGGAGACAACGTTGAAGACGATCAAAGGCCTGCGCTGGTGGATCATCGTGCTCGTATGCACCGGCACGATCATGAACTATCTCGCGCGCAACTCGCTCGCGGTGCTCGCGCCCGAGCTCAAGCACCTGTTCTCGCTCAGCACCCAGCAGTATTCGTATATCGTCGCCGCGTTCCAGATCGGCTACACGCTGATGCAGCCCGTATGCGGCATCGTGATGGACGTGATCGGGCTGCGGATCGGTTTCGCCATCTTCGCCGCGCTCTGGTCGATTGTCGGAATGGCGCACGGCCTCGCCACGAGCTGGCTGTCGTTCGGCATCCTGCGCGGCCTGCTCGGGCTGTTCGAAGCCGCCGCCATTCCGGCCGGCATGAAGGCGGTCGCCGAATGGTTTCCGGACCGCGAGAAATCGGTCGCGGTCGGTTATTTCAACGCCGGCACGTCGCTCGGCGCGGCACTGGCGCCGCCCGTGGTCGTGTTCCTGTCGATGCGCTTCGGCTGGCAGGCGGCGTTCGTCGCCACCGGCGCGATCGGCCTGGTGTGGGCCACGCTGTGGCTTGCGTTCTACCGCTCGCCGGCCGGCCATCCGAGGATCGGTCGCGGCGAACTCGACCTGATCCGCGACGGCCAGACTGTCTTTCCGCCGCGCGGCAAGCGCCGCGTGCGCGACGTGCTGGGCGCGCGGCGCTTCTGGGCGATCGCGCTGCCGCGCTTTTTCGCCGAGCCCGCCTGGCAGACCTTCAGCTTCTGGATTCCGCTCTACCTCGCCACCGAACGCAAGATGGATCTCGCGCACATCGCGATCTTCGCGTGGATGCCGTTTCTCGCCGCCGATCTGGGCGGCATCGCGGGCGGCTACCTGTCGCCGTTCCTGATGAAGCGGTTCCGGATGCCGCTCGTGCGCTCCCGCGTCGCGGGCGTCGCGCTCGGCGCGGTGATGATGATCGGGCCGGCCGCGATCGGGCTCGTCGCGTCGCCGTATCAGGCGATCGCGCTGTTCTGCGTCGGCGGCTTCGCGCACCAGATGATCTCCGCGCTCGTCAACACGCTCGCGGCCGACGTGTTCGACCCGGAGGAAGTCGGCACCGCCAGCGGGTTCGCCGGCATGGCGGCGTGGACCGGCGGCCTCGGCTTTTCGCTCGTGGTCGGCGCGCTGGCCGACAAGGTGGGCTACGGGCCGCTGTTCGCGTGCCTCGGCGTATTCGACCTGATCGGCGTCACGCTGCTCGCGCTGCTGATTCGCGGCCAGTCGAGAGACGAGCGCGCGCTCGCCGCCGCCTGACGCTCCCCATTACTTCGCCGTCTCAGAGGACTGGTATTCATGGCTTCGCTGCTTTCCCCTCCTTCATTCCGGCTCGCGGCCGACACGCACAATCGCGTGCAACTGCAAAGCGACGACGGCGCGCGCATCGACCTGTTCGTGCTGGAGGACGACGTGATCCGCGTGCGCGTGCTGCCCGACGGCCAGGCGACCACCCCGCGCACCTGGTCGATCGCGCCGGGCGGCGACGACGTCGAACCCGAGGGCCGCGACCGGCTCGACCTGAGCGGCTTCGCGCTGCCCCGCTATGCGGTGACGACCGACGCCGGACGGATTCGCGTGGAAACCGCCGGTATTCGCGTCGACATCGCGCCGGAAGGCGGCCGTTTCACCTGGCAACTGCGCGACGACAGCGGCGCATGGCGCACCGTGCTGGCGGACCGCGCGACGCAGGCGTACAACTTCCGCTGGTGGGACGAGCGCGTCTACCACTATGTCGCCCGCCAGCCGGGCGAGATGCTGCTCGGCCTCGGCGAACGCGCGGGAGAGCTCGACCGCAGCGGCGGACGCTACGACATGGTGAACGTCGACGCGATGGGCTACAGCGCGCGGCACACCGACCCGCTCTACAAGCACATCCCGTTCTACATCGCCTGGCGCCCCGACGACGCGCTCGGCTTCGGTCTGTTCTACGATACGCTCGCCGACTGCACGTTCGACATGGGCCGCGAGCTCGACAACTACCACGGCCACTATCGCTACTTCCGCGCGCAGCACGGCGACCTCGACTACTACTTCATCGCGTCACCCGGCAGCCCGCTCGCCGCGACGCGCCGCTTCACCTGGCTTACCGGCCGCCCCGCCCGGATGCCGCGCTGGGGGCTCGGCTATTCCGGCTCGACGATGAGCTACACCGACGCGCCCGACGCGCAGCAGCGGATGAACGAATTCATCGAGCGCTGCCGGGAACACGACATCCTGTGCGATTCGTTCCATCTGTCGTCGGGCTATACGTCGATCGGCGCGAAGCGCTACGTGTTCAACTGGAACCGCGACAAGTTTCCCGACGTCGACGGCTTCGTCGCCGATTACCTCGCGCACGGCATCCGCCTGTGCGCGAACATCAAGCCCTGCCTGCTGCGCGATCACCCCGAATTCGACGACGCGCAGCGCCGCGGCCTGCTGATCCGCACCCGGGCCGGCGAGCCTGCGTGGGTCCAGTTCTGGGATGAAGTCGGCGCCTATCTCGACTTCACGAATCCCGACACGCAGCGCTGGTGGCGCGAACACGTGACCGATGCGCTGCTGCGTCACGGCATCGCGTCGACGTGGAACGACAACAACGAATACGAGGTGTGGTCGCCCGACGCCTTCGCGCACGGGTTCGGCTCGCCGTATCCGGTGCGCGAGGCCAAGGTGCTGCAGACGATGCTGATGATGCGCGCGTCCCGTGACGCGCAGCGCGCGCATGCACCCGAGCGGCGGCCGTTCCTGGTGTCGCGCTCGGGCGGCGCCGGGATGCAGCGCTACGTGCAGACCTGGTCGGGCGACAACGCCACGTCGTGGGAGACGCTGCGCTACAACCTGAAGATGGGTCTGGGACTGGCGCTGTCGGGCGTGTCGAATCTCGGCCACGACATCGGCGGCTTCTCCGGACCGGCTCCCGGCCCCGAGCTGCTGCTGCGCTGGGTGCAGTTCGGCGTGTTCATGCCGCGCTTCAGCATCCATTCCTGGAACGACGACGGCACCGTCAACGAGCCGTGGATGTATCCGGACGCGACGCGCCGGATCGCCGATCTCATCAAGCTGCGCTGCCGGCTTCTGCCCTATCTCTACCATCTGCTGTGGGAATCGACGACCCGCTACGAACCGGTGCTGCGCCCGACCTTCGCCGAATTCCCGCGCGACCGCCGCTGCCACGCGCCGAGCGACGACCTGCTGCTCGGCCGCGCGCTGCTGGTCGCGCCCGTCGTCGAGCCGGGCCGCGTGGCGCGCACTGTCTACCTGCCGGACGGCGCGCGTTGGGTCTGCTACTGGAGCGGCGAACGTTTCGACGGCGGCGCCGCCGTCACGCTCGACGCACCGCTCGACCGGCCGGTCATGCTGGTGCGCGAAGGTCACGCGTTGCCGCTCAACAGCGCCGAACAGCACTTCGGGTCGCGCGGCGACGCGCGCACGTTCGTCGTCGTGCCCCGCGCCGACGACGGCTGCGCCGAGGGCGAATGCGTGGAGGACGACGGCGAATCGGAAGCCTGGCGAGACGGCGCGTTCGGCATCTGGAAGATCGCGACGCGCGCGAACGCGGCCGGGCGGCTCGTGGCGTCGATCGGGTGGAGCGGCGGATATCGCCGGCCGTTCGACCGGCTCGAGATCCGCGTGCCCGCGTCGGAGCCGCGCCCGTTCGACGCCGACGGCGCCCGCATCGTCGGCGATTCGACGGAGCACGGATGGCGCACGCTGACGCTGCAGCTCGATCCCGCCGGCGCATGACCCACCCGCGCCGCGCGCGGCAAGCCGTTTCCCGCAGACCGGGGCGCCGCACCGCCCCGGATGACAATAACCCAAGGAGATAGTCAATGAAGACCCGCATCCCGCTTCGGCACACATTGTTCGCCGCGTCGACCGCCCTGTTCTCCGGCCCCCTGTGGGCGCAGAGCAGCGTGACGCTCTACGGCGTCGTCGACGACGCTATCAGCTACGTGAACAATCAGCAGGGCCACTCGAACGTCTATCTGCGCGACGGCAACCTGTACGCATCGAAGTTCGGCCTCAAAGGCAGCGAGGATCTCGGCGGCGGCACCAAGGCGATCTTCGATCTGCAGGCGGGTTTCAATCTCAATACCGGCGCGCAGGCGTTGTCCGGCACGATCTTCAACCGGCAGGCGTATGTCGGACTGCAGAACGACCGTTACGGCGCGCTGACCGCCGGCCGCCAGTACACGCCGTACTATCTGTTCGTCGGCCAGTACGGACCGAGCAACTGGCTGACCGGCGCGACGGGCGCCCACCCCGGCGACATCGACGGGCTCGACACGACGGTGCGCATCAATAATTCGGTTACCTACACGTCGCCGACCTACGCGGGCCTGAGCGCGAGCGCGATGTACGGCTTCAGCGGCATTCCCGGCAGCGCCGGCAAGGGCAACACCTACAGCGCCGCGCTGCGCTACCTCAACGGGCCGCTCGGCATCGCGGCCGGCTATCTGCGGATCAACAGCTCCGGCCAGCCGAACGGCTTCCAGAGCACCGCCGTGCCGGCAAGCGGCAGCTTCGCGGTCTCGGTCGTCAACCAGGGTTACATCACCGCGCGCGCGGTGCAGCAGGTCGCGGCCGCCGGCAACTACACGCTCGGCGACCTGACGCTCGGCCTCAACTACTCGAACGTCGAATATCTGCCCGGCGCGCACTCGGTGTTCACCGATACGGCAATCTTCAACACCTACGGCGCACTGGCGGCCTACCGCTTCACACCGGCTTTCGCGATCGCGGGCGCCGTCGCGTACACGATGGCGACGAAGGCCAACGGCATCTCGAGCGCGGCGCGCTACCAGCAGTATTCGCTGAAGGAGTCGTACAGCCTGTCGAAACGCACGACCCTCTACGCGCTGCAGGCGTTCACCCGCGCGAGCGGCGAAACGCTCGGCGCGAACGGAGCCGGCGACGTGATCGACGCGGCGCCCGTCGTCGGCGACTCGCAGCAGCTGACGCCGTCGTCGACCCGCTCGCAGTTCGTCGGCATGCTCGGGATCGCCGTCACGTTCTGACGCCCCCCGAATCGCGGCAGGCCGCGCCGGGCCGTCAGCACCCCTGCTGCGGCCCGGGTTGACGCGCCCGATGTCTCGCCCCTAGAATGCCGCCCATTCAATCGATCAGGAATCGTCGTGGACAGTAGCAGCGCCATGCCTGCACGCCTCGCTGCCTGAACGCCCGCCTGCCGCAGCGCCCGCTGCGCCGTCGCCCGCGTTCGAGCGGGCGGCGCGTGCCCTCACCATTTCACACAAACGTTCCCGTCCGCGCGGTAAAGTACCGCGCGGACGCAAGACGCGCGAGCCCGAACGGGCCGCCGCGCGGCCGCCTATCCGGCACGGCCGCGTGACATGCACGGCAGGACTTACATGACTTTCGAATTCGCACTTCGTCTTTTCACCGCGTTTGCCTGCGGGGTCGCCATCGGCATCGAACGGCAGATGCGTCAGCGCACGGCCGGCCTGCGCACGATCACGCTCGTGACGAGCGGCGCGTGCCTGTTCGTCACCCTCGGCGTACTGACCGGCAACGGCGTCGCCGGGGTCACGCAGATCGCGGCCTATGTGGTCTCGGGTGTCGGCTTCCTCGGCGGCGGCGTGATCATGCGCGACAAAGGCTCGATCCAGGGCATCAATACCGCGGCGACGCTGTGGTGCTCCGCCGCGGTCGGCGTGCTGTCGGGCTCCGGCCACTATCTGCCCGCGATCGCAGGCACGGCCGTGATCCTGCTCACCAACACGCTGCTGCGCTACGTGAGCCAGGCGATCAATTCGACGCCCGTGTCGAACGCCGATCTCGTGCGCGAATACCAGGTCACGGTGATCTGCCTCGCATCCGAGGAGGTACACATCCGCACGCTGCTGTCGAACTCGATGTACGCGAAGCCGCTGTCGTTCCAGAGCCTGACGAGCGAGGACGTACCCGAGCAGCCCGAGCGCATCAAGGTGACGGCGACGCTCAAGCTGCATCCGAAGGATCAGCAGAAGCTCGAGCAGATCGCGAGCCGGATGAGCATGGAGAAAAGCATTTCGAGCGTCAGCTGGACCGCGAAGGAAGCCGAGCCGATGATGGAATGAGGTCGGTTTCGGGCCCGGGCGCGATGCCGCGCACCGGCCCGACGGGTCACGGCGTCTCGATCAGCCCCATCGAGATGGCTTTCACGACCGCCTGCACCTTGTTGGTGGCCGCGAGCTTGTCGAGAATGTTGTTGACGTGGAAGTTCACCGTGCGCTCGGAGATGCTGAGGATCTGGCCGATCTCGCAGGCGGTCTTGCCTTCTCCCGTCCAGCACAGCACCTCGCGCTCGCGTTGCGTGAGCGTAACGTTCGCCTCGGGTGCGAGCTTGGGCACCATGAAGCGGCTCATCAGCGAATGCGACAGGTTCGCCAGCCAGTTGGTCTGCAGGGTCAGCATGTTGATCTCGGCGGGCGTCAGCTGGTCCGCATGCCGCGCAATCGTCAACAAGCCGAATACGCCGCGCGCCGCCCAGCTCGATTGCGCCACGCCGACCGCGAGCCCGTGCTCGCGCGCGTCGCGCCACAGCTGCGACGCATCCGCGCTGCTGGTGTCCGGCCACACGATCATGTTGGGGCTGCGCGCGCCGTCGCGAACCGTCGAATCGATGCTCAGGTAATCCATCTCCTGATAATGCTGCATCCACCCGTCCGGATACGTATCGAAGATCGCGACCGCGGGCTTCGAGACCGGCAGCGGCACCCTGATGCCGTAACAGCAATACTCGAAGCCGAGCCGTCGCGTATAGGCGGCGATGAGTTGAAACAGCTGCTGCTCGTTCTCTGCAGCGCTAAATTGTTGATAGGCATCTTGCCACCGCAGTTCCATTTGATCTCCGACAACTTCACGCTGTCATACTTGCTAGGTTTCAGCCCGCTCGCGGACTGATACATTCCGCGCATGAATTCGCCATTGCTTCATCGCTTCTGCGGCCCGTCCGCCGACGGCTATGTGCGCATGCCCGAGCATGCGCTGGCCGAACTTGCGCTCGTCCACGTGTCGTCCGGACTCGACGCGTCCCTCCTGGTCGAACTGCGCACCTGCGCGGTCGACGCGCGTCTCGCCGGCTACACCGAATGGGAACGCGCGCTGCGAGCGGGCGCGGCGCACATCACAGTCGGCTGGGATTGGTACCTCGACAAGGCCACCGGCGCAATCGTCATCGCCTGGGGCGACGTACGCAGCAACGTCATGGGAGTCGACCGCTACGGCGCCGACATCGGGATGGAGCCCACCGCGACGGCGCTGCTGCGCCGCCTCGCTCAACTGAATTGGCCAACGGCTGTCGCCGCTGCCGCCCTCGGTCAAAGCATGCTTTATCAGGCCGGTCCCACCCTTCAGTAACACGCGTCCGGCTCGTCGTGTCCAATCATTTGAAACATTGCTGATTTATAAGCAAATTAGCAGATCTTTTCAATCTGAATCTTGCATAGGTTCGTTCTGGTCCTATGTATCTCTGCGCGCACCCCACCCTGTAAGGGTTAACAGTTACCTGTCCTCTGGGCGCACGATGTAATGCGCGCATTCAAAGCATAAACAGAGGACACCATGCGGACTTTCGTTCACGGCGATGGCCGCCTGCCAAGCGGGCTGGCGGCTGATCTGGGCCTTTATCGGCACCGCGTTTTTGTCGAGCAACTGGGCTGGAAGCTGCCGTCGGCGAGCGAAGGATTCGAACGCGATCAATACGATCGCGACGACACCGTTTACGTGTTTGCAAGAGACGACCGCGACGGCATCTGCGGGTGCGCGCGCCTGCTGCCGACGACCCGCCCCTATCTTCTGAAGGAGCTGTTTCCGACCCTGCTCGCCGACGACATGCCCCCGCCGCAATCTACCGAAGTGTGGGAATTGTCGCGATTTGCCGCGAATACGGACGATCCCGCGCACGCGGGCGATCTGGCCTGGGCTGTCAAGCCGATGCTGGCCGCCGTCGTCGAGTGCGCGGCGCGCCGTGGTGCGCGGCAATTGATCGGCGTGACGTTCATGAGCATGGAGCGTCTGTTCCGCCGCATCGGCGTTCACGCCCACCGGGCCGGGCCCGCGCAGTCGATCGACGGTCGCATGGTGGTCGCGTGCTGGATCGACCTGGATCGCCAGACGCTCGCCGCGCTGGATCTCGATCCGGACCTGTGCTCCCCGCATCAGGTCGAGGCGGCCTGAGCGCCGGCTGCCCGGCCGGGCGAGATTGTCTATGAAGGAGTAACAGGATGGACCATTCATCGGTGTTCCGCGCGATGATGCCCGGACGCGACGGCGATCCGGCCGCCCGGATCGCCGTCGCGCATCCGGATTTTGCCGGCCGTCTGCCGCTCGTGCGCCTTGACCGGCGCGGCCTGGTGTTCCGCGCGCATGATGCGTTGCCGCCGGCGTACGGTCTGCCGCGGCCCGCGACGCTGTTCGCGGACGACGCGCCGCTGTGTACGCTGCGACTCGTGATCCGCCGGATCGACGTACTGTCCGACGGCCAGCGCGACCTGACGATGCAGCCGTCGGCCGCCGACGGCGACGCGCTGTTCTGGCATGCGTTGCGCAACCATCGCCAGCAGCGCCCCGCCGATTGGCCTCTCGCGCTCGCCGGTTGCGGCGGCGCGGTACCTGCTTTGCCCGCGGCGGATGGCATGCCGGCGCGCCCCGCCGAGATCGGCATGCGCCTGTCGCGCACGGCCGCGTTCCGGCTGGCGGATCGCAGCGATGCACTGTTCTTCGCCGACTGGCTCGAATATCACTTCGATGAACTACGCGCGCTCGCGCAACAGAAATCGCCTCGCCTGCACCTGAACCAGCTGGAACGCCGGTTGACGGGCGACGAGGTCGGGGTGCGCTTCGTGTACGACATCGACGGCCACGCCGACCGCGACATGCTCACCGACTGCGCCCGGCAAGCGTGCGACTGGATCGAAACGGAGATGCTGCGCCGCTTCGACCTGCCGATCGCCCAGGAGCGCTTCGGGTCGTACCAGTTGCACCGGGCGGGCAGCGGCGGCGAACCGGCTTACTCGTTCTCGTCGAAATAGTAGTGGCCGAACTTGAGCTGCTTGGTGCGGATATAGCGCTCGTTTTCCTCGCGCACAGGCACCGCCAGCGCGACCCGCTCGCACACCGGAATGCCGTGCTGCGCGAGCGTGTCGAATTTCTTCGGATTATTGCTCATCAGCCGCACTGACTCGACCTTCAGGATCCGCAGAATCGCGGCGGCGGAATCGTATTCGCGCGCGTCGTCCGGCAGGCCGAGATCGAGATTCGCCTCGACCGTGTCGCGCCCCTGCTCCTGCAGCGCGTAGGCGCGGATCTTGTTGCTCAGGCCGATCCCGCGCCCTTCATGACCGCGCAGATACAGCAGCACGCCCCGCCCCTCGGCGGCGATGTAGCGCAGCGCGAGGTCGAGCTGTTCACCGCAATCGCATCGGTAGGAGCCGAACACGTCGCCCGTCAGGCACTCGGAATGCAGGCGCGTCAGCACCGACTGCGGCCCGGTGACATCGCCCATGACCAGCGCCAGATGCTCGGTATCGCCGCCCGCGACGCGAAACGCATACGACGTGAACGTGCCGTAGCGCGTGGGCAGCGTCGCCGTGGCGACGAGCGCCACGCATTCGCCGGCACGATCGTTTTCCGAGGAGGCCGATGGGGAATGCGGAGACTTCATGGAATGCATCGAACGAGAAAGAATTAAGGTGTGTTCTGAATGGCGAGCGATCGGAGTTTAACGCTAATCTACGAACTCGGCCGAGCCTCGCGCCGTGCACCGATCTATACTGGATCTGTCGAAGCGGGGTACGCAACGTACGCCGCCCAGCCAAGGGAGACCGTGTATGAGCACCACCGTCGCACAGATTCTCAAATCCAAGCCCGAGTCCGGCCGCACGATCCACACCATCGCGAAAACCGACTCCGTCTATGACGCGATCAAGCTGATGGCGGAAAAGGGTATCGGCGCGCTGCTCGTCACGGAAGGCGCCGACATCGCCGGCATCGTGACCGAGCGCGACTACGCGCGCAAGGTGGTGCTCCTCGACCGCTCGTCGAAAGCGACCCAGGTCGGGGACATCATGACGGCCAAGGTGCGCTACGTGGAACCGTCGCAAACCACCGACGAGTGCATGGCGCTGATGACCGAGCACCGGATGCGCCATCTCCCGGTCATCGACCAAGGCAAACTGGTTGGCCTGGTGTCGATCGGCGACCTCGTGAAAAGCGTCATCGCCGACCAGCAGTTCACGATCACCCAGCTCGAACACTACATCCACGGAACGCCCGCCACCTCGCAGATCGAATAGCGCCGGCCGCCGCATCCAGCAAAAAATGCCCAAACGCCGTGCGTCTGGGCAAAGCCGCCGGACTGCGGCGACGGAGGTTCCGTTCTTGTCGGCGGCCCGATGCGCGTTGCGCGCGGGCCGCCTTGTGCCGGGCCGACGCTGCCGTCCGCCACCCGGCCGACGAGCACGTCAGGCGAGATCCCGCTTAATGACCGAAGTAGACCGAGTTCGGCGAGCTCGGCGCAACGACCACGCGCCCGCCCGACTCCGTCGCGCCGACGGGCTGCACGCCGTAACCGCTCGTATCGGCATGAGTCAGGGTTTGCTGCGCCGGCTGGGCACGCTGTGCGGCCGCCTGAATGTTGTTCGGATACTGCGCGTCACTGGCTTCGGGCTTGTAACCGTTCTGTTCGAGCTGGACCAGTTCGGAGCGCACTTCGGCACGCGTGAGCGGCTGCTGGCTGGATTGCGCAAATGCGGCCAGCGGAGCGGCCAGGATGGAAGCGGCAACTGCGGCGTAGACGATCGTCTTCATGATAATGACCTCCGGAATGTTGTATTTACGTCGCCCCGGGCATCTCTGTCTGAAGCGATTGATTCCAGTCTAGTCACCACGAGACCAAGGGCAAACCCCTAGTTTGGACATACACCGTTGCAAAAATGACAAATATCGATATCCATACTGGGGGCAGTGATATCCCAATAGCCCCATGGCGGCAACAATAGCTGACATCGAGCTGAAGGAGTCATCGGCCTGAGGTAGCCCGGTTTGTTGTATAGTTGAAAGGTTTATTTGTCCGTTATCCGACCAATCCATCCATGCGCCTCCCGACTGCCCTCGCTCTTTCGCCGCTCCGTTCGGCCGGAGCGCGCCCGCACGTCCCCCCGGTGGCGCCCCCCCGCTTTCGAAGCACGGCTCCGGCACCGCTCGCCGCCGCCCGGCGCTTGACCTGACAGCCCCCTCCAGCCTGGAGCCGCTGCGGTCAGGCTCCGGGCGATCCCACAGGTGAGTCACGCCTGCCTATGCCGATCATTTGGAGAACTGTCATGAAAAAACGCCTCTATCAACTTACCGAACTCGACGTCGCGCGCCTTGAAAAGCACGCGGAACATCAGCCCCGCTTCCAGGAAATGCTGGACACGCTGCTCGAACGCGCCGACATCGTCCAGCCGAGCGCCATCAAGGCGACGGTCGTGACGATGAACTCGCAGGTCACGCTGATCGACGAGACGACCCAGGACAGCATGACCTGGACGATCGTCTATCCTGACGCAGCCAACCTCGAACAAGGGCGCCTCAACGTGTTCTCGCCTGTCGGAATGGCATTGCTGGGCGCCCAACGCGGCGAACTCGTGAAGATCACGCTGCCGAATGGCGCCGGCAAGATGATGAAAGTGGCGGACATCGTATTCCAGCCGGAAGCGAACGGCGACTATACGCGCTGAGCGCGCCGGTTCGAGCATTGCCGACGCACGCGCCCGCGTGCCGACCATGAAAGAAGCGAGGCCGCTCAAGCGCCTCGCTTTTTTTCATCGGCCGCACCATCTCGGCGCCGCGCAATAAAAAAGGCGCCCGAAGGCGCCTTTTTCAAGACCGGATGAACTTCCCGGCCTTCGTCATGCTTAGAAGCGGTGACGCAGACCAACCGTTGCTGCGGTTTGGTTGATCGACGAGCTCGGCAGCGTGGTGTTGTCGCCGTTGTAGATCGATGCGCCGCCTGCGTTCTTCGAAGCACGTTGGTACACAGCTTGTGCGTACACGTCGGTGCGCTTCGACAGCGAGTAGTCAGCCTGGAGACCGAATTGGTTCCAGTGTTGGCTTTCGCCCGCAACCTTCGCGCTCGTGTACGTGTAAGCAGCACCCAGACCCAGAGCCGGCGTCAGGTTGTACTTGGCGTTGACTTCGTAGTTGTCAGCACGGAACGTCGACTGGCCCGGCACGTTGTCAACACGTGCTTGGGTCCAGGCTGCGCCAACTTGCGCCGGGCCGAACGCGTAGCCAGCAGCCGCGCCGTACGTACGCAGACGACCTTGGCCGTTCAGCAGGATGCTCGAACCGTTTTCGATCGCGCCGCCGGTCACGCCCGGGTTGTTCGCTTGCGAGTAAGCTGCACCCAGCTTCAGGCCTTGGAACTGATACGAAGCACCTGCGCTGTAGGCACGGTTGTTCGCGAATTGCGAGCTGTTCGAGAACGAGTACGTGCCGCCGAACACCAGGCCAGCGTAGTTGGCGCTCGTGTACTTGATCGAGTTGTTAGCCGCGTAGCCGCCGTTCGTGTTCAGGTTGTCGTTGTTGAACGGGTGAGCGAAGTACGTACCACCCCAGCTGCCCGTTGCGGTCAGCGGAGCCAGGTAGTCTTGCACGGAGTCGTACTGGCGACCCAGCGTGACCGTACCGTACTGGCTCGACAGGCCGACGAACGCTTGACGGTTGAACATGCCGCCGTTGTTCTGGAACTTGCCGTTACCAAGGTTGAAACCGCTTTCCAACGTGAAGATTGCCTTCAGACCGCCACCCAGGTCTTCCGAACCACGCAGGCCGAAACGGCTTTGGTCAACGCCGCTGCCCATCGACCACAGCGACTTGCCAGCAGCGCCCGGAGCCGGCTGCACATTGCTTTGGTACGTGATGCCTGCGTCGAGCACACCGTACAGCGTGACGCTGCTTTGTGCGTGTGCAACGGTAGCGAACGATGCTGCAGCTGCTGCAACGATCAGAGTCTTGTTCATTCGTGGAGCTCCCTTTAAAAAAAGGCAGGCCTTGCGACCTTGTTTCGATCAACGGTCAGCAACCGCCCGGAAGCGCCATATCTACTGCTCTACTGCGCTATGGCTGCGCCCGGATGGTTGCCCGTTATGGGAACCGTGAGTTTAGGGGTGTACCCTAGGGCCGCCCATTCGCAAATAAAGAAATAAGCTTTTCCAGAACAAGAAATAATAGAAATGCTAGCCTGCTATAAGTATTTGTTTTAACGCTACTTTTTGGCCTCTTGACGGGGTTGTTTTGGCGGGTTTACAACCAGCATTCTTCTGTGTCAGCGACTTGACGGTTGCATATAAACAACAAGCCCAACCCCGCGAAGCAGCGATTTCGGTACTTTTTGCTGGCCGATCGAGCATGCGTGCCGGCCTGAACGGCCGCTCCGAAGGCGCCGGCCGCCATTATGGCGGGGGGCGCGGCCGGACAAACCGCTCCCGCCGCGCCGATCGACCCGCCCGGAGCGCATCCGCCCGCGGCAAGGCCCGCCCCCGATGCCGGCCCCTCGAACGGCGGAATATCCCGTAACAGCCGTTGCCGCCAGCGTCACCCCGCGTCCCCGGCCTCCGGACTATGGTTGAACCCGACGGCGCCGCCGTTCGCGCGCGCCGCTCCAGTATCCGTTCCGGGAATCGCCATGAATCGACGTCACTTTCTTCGCACGCTGTCCTTGACTGCGATGGCCCTGGCGGGTGGCGCAGGCTTCGCCGATGCGCGCGCGCAACAACCGGCGCCGGGCGGCCCACCCTCCGCGCCACCGTCCCGGCCGCCACCCGGACCGACGCCGGGCGAGCGCCCGCCGATGCGCCCGCAACCCGGCCGGCCGTCTTATCCGGGTTCGCCGCATCGCCCGCCGCCGCCGCGACGGCATGACAGGCGGCCTCCTCCTCCGTACCGGCGCGGCTACGTTTGGGTGGACGGCTACTGGAGTTGGCACGACGGCCGCTATATATGGATGCCCGGACGCTGGATCGCCCAGCGCCCGGGCCATCGGTGGGTGCCCGGCTACTGGCGGCAGCAGGGGCAGGTCTGGATCTTCGTCGACGGCCGCTGGCGCTGATCGGCGAGCGGCCCGCCGGCCCGGAAGGACCCGGGCCGGCGGCGCACCTCAATCTCGGCCGGCGAGCGCGCGGTCGAGCGCCACGAGCGTCTGGTACAGCACGCGGGTGCCGTCGAGCAGCTGCCGCGGCTCGATCCACTCCTCGGGGCAATGGCTGCGGCCGTTCAGGCAGGGGATGAAGATCATCCCGATCGGCCCGGTCGGCGCGACATACACCGCATCGTGCCCCGCGCCGCTCGGCAGCCGCATGCTCGGGTAACCGAGCTGTCCGGCCGCCAGCTCCACCGCGTCCATCACGAGCGGCTGACAGTCGGTCGGACGCGCGCGGCTCACGTGTTCGGCACGCGCCGACACCCGCAGCGCATCGAGGCGCGCGGCCGCTGCGGCCAGCACGTCCTCCGGGAAGCCATCGAGCACCGCGTCGCTGTCGCTGCGGACTTCCAGCATCATCTCCACCCGGCCCGGCACGGCGTTCGGCACGTTCGGCGTCATCGCGATCCGGCCGACGGTCGCGACGACGTAATGCGGCCGCCCCGACCGGCTGCTCGCGAGCGCATGCGCCGTTTCGATCAGGCAGGCCGCGCCGACCAGCGCATCGCGGCGAATCTCCATCGGCGTGGTGCCCGCGTGGTCGGGCTGCCCCGTCACGGTGATCAGCACGCGCCGGATGCCGACGATGTTCGTCACGACGCCGATCGGCAATCCGCGCGTCTCCAGCACCGGCCCCTGCTCGATATGCAGCTCAACGAACGCGGCCGTGCTGCCCGGCGCGCGCAGCGGCGCGGCGAGCGCTTCCGGCGTGCCGCCGATCCGCCGCAAGCCGTCGGCAAGCGTCTCGCCCGACGCGTTCGCGGCCCGTAGCATCCCCGCGTCGAGCACGCCCGAGAACGCGCGGCTGCCGACGCAGGAAATCCCGTAATCGCTCGGTTCTTCCGACAGGAAGTCGATGACTTCGAGCGGATGGTCGAGCACGATGCCCTGCTCGTTCAGCGTATGCGCGACCTCGATCGCCGCCAGCACGCCGATGATGCCGTCGAAGCGCCCGCCGCCGACCACCGTGTCGCAATGCGAACCCGTGATCAGCGGCTTCGCGCATCGGCCGCTGCCGGGCCGTCGCCCGATCAGGTTGCCGCCCGCATCCTGCGAGACCTCGAGCCCTGCCGCCGAGAACTGTTCGGCAAGCCATGCGCGCGCGTCGGCGAACAGCGGCGAGAACGCGCGGCGCGTCCAGGGCGTGCCGGGCAGCGTGAACTGCGCGAGCCGTTCGACGCGGGCCTGCAGGCGATCCGCGTTCAGCGGCGGATAAGCGATCCGGTTCATGCGCGATTCTCCGGGGACGACGGGCGCGGACGCAGAAAGCGCCCGTCGCCCGCCCGGTTGACGATCCGCGCGCCGTCGAACACCAGCTCGCCTCGGCAGTAGGTCGCCGCGACGCGGACCGCGAATTCCATCCCCTCGAACGCGCTCCACTGCACGGCCGCGAGGCTGTGCGCCGGATCGAAGCGATGACGATCCGGCGCGACGATCACCAGATCCGCATCCGCGCCGACGTCGAGCGTGCCCTTGCGGTCGTCCAGCAGAAAATGCCGCGCGGGATTCAGCGCGAGCAGTTCCGCGACGCGCGTCGGCGCGATCCCATGCTGCTCGCAGCCGGTCCAGAACGCGGGCAGCAGCGTCTCCAGCCCCGGCCCTCCCGATGCGTTCCTGAACACGTTCGGATTGCCCTTGCGCTCCAGCCCCCAGCTCACGTGATCCGACGATACGAACGTGCATTCGCCGCGCGCCACGTGCGTCCACAGCAGCTCGGTCTCGGCTTTCGGCCGGATCGGCGGGTAGTGCTTGGTCTTCGCACCGAAGCGCCGCGTATGCGTTTCGTGATCGAGCATCAGGTACTGGACGCAGGTCTCGATGCTCGCGCGATGGCCGGCGCGCCGGTACATGTCGCACAGCGCGAAGCCCCGCGACGTCGAGACGTGCACCGCATGCGCGCGCGCCCCCGTCTCCGCGCCGATCTCGTAGATCAGCGCGGTCGCCAGGTTCTCGATCAACGGCGGATGCGCACGCAGGAACGCATCCCAGCCGGTATCGCCCGCCTCGGTCATCCGCGCGATGTTCTTGCGCGTCAGCTCCTGCATCTGGTTGTGTACGCCGCACGCGAGCCCCGACGGCGCGATCCGCCGGAAGGCTTCGTAAAGATCGTCCTCGTCGACGCGCGGAAAGCGGCCCGGCGTCGCCTCGAACGTGGAGAACTTGAACGCGCATGCGCCGCCGTCGATCAGGCCGGCGGCCGCGTCCAGCCCGTGCTGCGCATTGAGCGTGCCGTACAGCGCGACGTCGACATGGCAATCCCGCTCGACCTCGGCGATCTTGCGCATCAGCTGCGCGCTCGACGCAACGGGTTCGGGGTCGTCGTACGGCATGTCGACCATCACCGTCACGCCGCCTGCCGCCGCCGCGCGCGACGCATGGCCGAGCCCTTCCTGATTGGCCTGACTGCCCGCATGGACCTGGCCGTCGATCACGCCCGGCAGCACCCACTGCCCGCGCGCATCGACCACCTCGCGCGCGGACGGCGGCGATCCCGTCCCGCGCGCCGCGATCCTGCCGTCCCGCAGCGCGAGCCAGCCGTCGTCGTCGATCCGCCGCGCGTCGACCAGCCGGCCGCGCACCACCCGCTCGAAATCACTCATGTCCGTCTCCGGCTTTTTTGTCCACGAGCAGTTTAGGCATCGCTCTGCCAGAATGTCCCATGCCGATTTATCACCCCCACATAACACGGAGTTAAGGCAGTGCGACTCAATCTTCGGCAAATCGAAGTGTTCCGCGCGATCATGCTGACCGGCTCGATCAGCGGCGCCGCCAAGCTGCTGCACGTCTCGCAGCCGGCCGTGTCGCGGCTCATCTCGTATGCGGAACAGCGGCTCGGCCTCGCGCTGTTCGAGCGCATCAAGGGCCGGCTCTATCCGACGCCGGAAGCGCAGCGCCTGTTCGTCGAAGTCAACGCGGTGTACCAGGGCGTCCAGCGCGTCAACGAGGTCGCCGAGGATCTGATCGAGAACCGGATGGGCCACCTGCGGATCGCCTGCAGCCCGAACCTCGGGCAGTCGCTGCTGCCGCTGGCGATCGCGCGCTTCTACGAACGTTTCCCGGACGTGCGGATCATCCTGCACACGATGATTCCCGGCGTACTGCTGCAGGCGGTGCTCACCCAACAGGTCGAACTCGGCATCGCGTTTCTCGAAGACAGTCATCCGAACGTCGAGAGCATTCCGCTCTACGAGAACCGGATGGTCGCGGCCGTGCCCGCCGCGCATCCGTTCGCCGCGCGCGACACGCTCGCGATCCGCGATCTCGCCGATACGCCGCTGATCGGCTACGGCAGCGACATTCCGCTGGGCCAGCTGATGCGCCGGCTGTTCCACGACGAAGGGCTCGTGCCGCAGGTGAAGGTCGAGGTGCAGCAGGCGCATGTCGCCTGCGCGCTGGTGCAGGCCGGCACGGGCATCGCGCTGATCGACGAGCTGACCGTCAACGGCCCGGTCTGGCCGCACATCGTCGTGAAGCCGATCCTGCCGACCCTCGCCGCGCCCGTGAGCGTGATGCACCCGGTGCTTGCGCCGCTGTCGCGGCTCGCGCACGAATTCATCGGTACGTTGCAGACGTTGTCCGCCCCGGCATGAAACGCGCTGCCGCGGCATCGGAGGGATAACCCTAGCCTTAACCTCGCGTTATGAAGTTTCCATAAAAAAGCAATAACGCTCAATATTCGGCATCCCTAGAATCGTTTGACACCTGCTGCCGCGCCACGGATTGCGCGCCGCACGCAGCGCTCCTTTTCTTCTCTGGACAAACGACGCATGGGACGCATTCTGGGATCGAACGATGTTGAAGCCGCCGTGAAAGGCGGCTCGGTATTCGCGTGCGGCGGAGGCGGCTGGGCCGACCACGGCCGCGAGCTCGGCATGCTCGCGGTGACGATCGGCCGGCCCGAGCTGGTGTCGATCGACGAGCTGCCCGCCGATGCGTGGGTCGCCACCGCCGCCGCGATCGGCGCGCCCGGCGGCCTCACCGATTGGGAAATGCTCGGCGGCGACTACGTGAAAGCCGTGCAGCTCGTGCAGGACGCGCTCGGCGCGCCGCTCGCGGGCCTCATCATCGGCCAGAACGGCATGTCGAGCACGCTGAACGGCTGGCTCCCGTCGGCGCTGCTGGGCACCAAGGTCGTCGACGCGGTCGGCGACATCCGCGCGCATCCGACGGGCGACATGGGTTCGCTCGGCCTCGCGTCGAGCCCCGCGCCGATGATCCAGGCCGCCGCCGGCGGCAACCGCGCGCAACATGCGTATCTCGAACTGGTGGTGCGCGGCGCGACCGCCAAGGTCTCGCCGGTCCTGCGCAAGGCGGCGGACATGGCGGGCGGCTTCATCGCGAGCTGCCGCAATCCGGTGCGCGCGTCTTATGTGCGCGAGCACGCGGCGCTCGGCGGCATCGGCCGCGCGCTCGCGCTCGGCGAGGCGATCATCGACGCGGAAAAACGCTCGGGCGGCGCGGTGATCGATGCGATCTGCCGCGCGACGCAGGGCGACATCATCGCCAGCGGCAAGATCGAGCGCAACACGCTCGAGTACACCCCCGAAGCCTTCGACGTCGGCCTCGTGTATCTCGGCGCCGGCGCCACGCGCACCGTGATCCACGTGATGAACGAGCACATGGCGGTCGACAACGCGCACGGCGAACGGATCGCGACCTACCCCGACGTGATCACGACGCTCGACGCGCAAGGCCGTCCGGTGAGCGCCGGCCAGCTTCGGGAAGGCATGGAGATCCACGTGCTGCGGGTGGCGAAGACGCTGCTTCCGCTGTCGTCCTCGGTGCGCGACCCGGCGGTGTACCCGCCCGTCGAGAAGGCGCTCGGCATCTCGATCGCCGATTACGCGCTCGGCCGCTGACCGGAGCCGACACGATGACTCACGCATTCCAGGTGACCTCCGGCACGACGCTGCGCTGCAAGGGCTGGCGGCAGGAAGCATTGCTGCGCCTGCTCGAGAACGTGCTCGCCGTCGGCGAGAATCCCGAGCAACTGATCGTCTACGCGGCGCTCGGCCGCGCGGCGCGCGACTGGCCGTCGCACGACGCGATCGTCCGCGCGCTGAAAACCATGGACGAGGACCAGACACTCGTCGTGCAGTCGGGCAAGCCGGTCGGCCTGCTGCGCACGCATGCGCAGGCCCCGCTCGTGATCATGGCGAACTGCAACATCGTCGGCCAGTGGGCGAAGGCGGAACACTTCTACGAATGGGAAAAACGCAACCTGATCTGCTGGGGCGGGCTGACCGCCGGAGACTGGCAGTACATCGGTTCGCAGGGCGTGATCCAGGGCACCTACGAGATCTTCTCGCGCATCGCCGAACGCCATTTCGACGGCGACCTGCGCGGCCGCTTCATCCTGACCGCCGGGCTCGGCGGCATGGGCGGCGCGCAGCCGCTCGCGGGCCGGATGGCCAACGCGGCGATCCTCACGGTGGAAGTCGATCAGGAGCGCATCGACAAGCGCCTGCAGATCGGCTTCCTCGAACGCCAGGCCCGCGATCTCGACGACGCGCTCGCGTTGATCCGCGATGCGCAGGCGCGCCGCGCGCCGATCTCGGTCGGCCTGCTCGGCAACGCGGCCGACGTCTATCCGGCGATCCTCGCGCGCGGCGTGATTCCCGACATCGTCACCGATCAGACCGCCGCGCACGATCTGGTCTACGGCTACGTGCCGTCGGGCTACACGCTCGCCGAGGCGCGCGCGCTGCGCGGCGGCGATCTCGCGACGCTGATGAACGCGAGCCGCGCGTCGATCGTCCGGCACGTCGAGGCGATGCTGGGTTTCAAGGATCGCGGCGCGATCGTGTTCGACAACGGCAACCTGATCCGCACGCATGCCGAAGAAGGCGGCGTCGCGCGCGCGTTCGAGATCCCCGTCTTCACCGAGGCATTCCTGCGTCCGCTGTTCTGCCGGGCGATCGGGCCGTTCCGCTGGATCGCGCTGTCGAACGACCCCGGCGACATCCGGATCATCGACGACTACCTGCTCGCGCAGTTCTCCGGCAACCCGATCGTGTCGAACTGGATCCGCCTCGCACGCGAGCACGTGCCGTTCGAGGGGCTGCCCGCGCGCATCGCGTGGCTCGGCCACGGCGAGCGCACGCAGCTCGCGCTGGCGGTCAACGGGATGGTCCGCGACGGGTGGCTGGCCGGCCCCGTCGCCTTCACCCGGGACCATCTGGACGCGGGCGCGATGGCGCACCCGAACATCATGACCGAGAACCTGCGCGACGGATCGGATGCGATCGCCGACTGGCCGCTCCTGAACGCGCTCGTGAACTGCGCGTCGATGGCCGACCTCGTTGCGATCCATTCGGGCGGCGGCGGCTACAGCGGCTACATGACGAGCGCGGGCGTGACGGTCGTCGCGGACGGCTCGCCGGAAGCCGACCGACGTCTCTCGCTGTCCATGACCAACGATACCGCGATGGGCGTGATCCGCTATGCGGACGCCGGCTACGACGACGCGCTCGACGAAGCCGCCCGCAAGCAGGTGCCGCATATCCGGCTGTAGGCGAACCGCATTCAACAGGAGATCGTCGTGAAGCATGTCGCGGTTCCCCTCGACACGGCCCCGTCCGTGTCCTCGCCGATCCACCACGGCCGCCGCGCGGTCGCGGCCGCGTCGATCGGCAATGCGCTGGAGTGGTACGACTTTTCGGTCTATGCGTTCTTCGCGGTGTACATCGCGCAGAACTTCTTCCATCAGGCCGACCCGGGCACCCAGCTGCTCGAAGCCTTCATGGCGTTCGGCATCGGTTTCGTCGCGCGTCCGCTCGGCGCGCTCGCGATCGGCATCTACGGCGACCGCGCCGGGCGCAAGGCGGCGCTCACGCTGACGATCCTCGTGATGGCGGCGGGCACCGGGATCATCGCGTTCGCGCCGCCCTACCAGGCGATCGGCATCGGCGCGCCGCTGCTGGTGGTCTGCGGGCGTCTGCTGCAGGGTTTTTCCGCCGGCGGCGAGGTCGGCGGCGCGGCGGCGTTCCTGATCGAGCACGCGCCGGCCGAGAAGAAAGGCAAGTACGCGTCGTGGCTGCAGGCGAGCATGGCGCTGTCGAACATCCTCGGCGCGCTGGTCGCCACCGCCGTGACCTTGACGCTGAGCCGCGAGCAGATCGGCGACTGGGGCTGGCGCATTCCGTTCATCCTCGGTCTCGCGATCGCGCCGGTCGGCTTCTGGCTGCGCAAGACGCTCGACGAAACGCCGCATTTCCAGGCGGAAATGGACCGCATCCATCGCGAACGGGCCGCGCAGAAAGCGCCGCTGCTGCAGATCGTCCGCGATTTTCCGCGCGAACTGACGATCGGCACCGGGTTTTCCGTGCTCTGGGCCGTCTGCGTCTACACGCTGGTGATCTTCATGCCGACCTATGCGCAACGCACGCTGCACTACGAAGGCCACGAGGCGTTCGTCGCCGCGCTGGTCGGCAACTGCCTGATGGCCGTCGTCTGCGTGTGCGCCGGCGCGTGGTCGGATCGTTTCGGCCGGCGCACGGTGCTGGCGGCGGGCGCGACGCTGATGCTCGTATCGGTCTATCCGCTCCTCTATTGGCTGCACGCCGCGCATTCGGCATCGACGCTGATCGTCGTGCAGAGCGCGTTCTGCGTGCTGGTCGCGGTGTTCACCGGCGTCGCGCCCGCCGCGCTGTCGGAGCTGTTTCCAACCCGGGTCCGTTCGACCGGCATGTCGCTGTCCTACAACCTGGCCGCGACGATCTTCGGCGGCTTCGCCCCCGCGATCCTCACGGGGTTCACGCAGCACGGCGGCCATCTGTTCGCGCCGGCCTGGTACGTCATGGCCGCCTGCATCGTCGCGCTCGCGTCGATTGCCGCGCTGCCCGCCGCTTCCCGTCACGCCTAACTCCGGACTCCTCTCATGCAACGTCTGATCGTTCGCGGCGCCGCCGCGCTCATGCTGCTCGCCGCCGCGCCGGCCTTCGCCGACGTCATGCTCGACGGACACTCCGCTACCCCGGACCTGATTGCGCGCATCGCGGACGGCGAAGCCGTGTCGATCGCCCCCGCCGCGCGGCAGCGCGTGACGGCCGCGCACGACGTGCTGCTCGAGGCGGCGGCCGCCGGCCAGCAGATCTACGGACTGACGGTCGGCGTCGGACTCAACAAGGACCGCAAGATGGTCGACGCGCACGGCAAGCTGACCGACGAGGTGATCGACGCGTCGACGCGGTTCAACCTGGGCCTGATCCGCGCGCACTCGGGCAGCGTCGGGCCGGACATGAGCGTGCGCGTGGCGCGCGCGGCGATGGCCGCGCGCCTCAACGCCATGCTCGACGGCGGCGCGGGCGTGCAGCCCGCGATCGTCGACGCCTATGCGCAGTGCCTCAATCGCGGCGTCACGCCCGCGATGCCGGCCGACGGCTCGATCGGCGAGGCGGACATCACGATCCTCAGCCATGTCGGCCTCGCGATGCTCGGCGAAGGCGACGCGTACTACCGGGGCCGCAAGCTGCCGGCCGCCGACGCGCTGAAGGCGGCCGGCATCGCGCCGATCCGGCCGTTCGGCAAGGATGCGCTCGCGATCCTCAGTTCCAACGCCTACTCGGCGGGCATGGCGGCGCTCGCGCTGCACGACATGGCGCAGCTCGCCCGGGTATCGAAGCAGGTCTTCGCACTGAGTCTTCAAGGTCTGAACGGCAATGTCTCGCCGTTGCGCGAGGACACGCTTGCGCTGCGGCCGTTCCCGTACACGCAGCGCGCGGGCGCCGCGCTGCGCGCGCTGCTGGCGGGCAGCAGCCTGTGGAATCGCGACCCGGACCGGCCGCTGCAGGACCCGCTGAGCTTCCGTTCGGGGGTCTATCTGCTCGGCGAGGAGGATCGCACGCTCGATGCGGCGCGCGCGCTGATCGCGATCCAGCTGAATTCGAGCGACGACAATCCGGGCGTCGCCGTCGGCGTCACGCCGAAATCGGCTCGCGCGCAGGATGCGGCCGGCTATGTCGACGGCGGCGGCGCGGTGCTGCCGAGCGCGAATTTCGAGCCGCTGCCATGGGTGCTCGCCTTCGAGGAGCTCGGCCTTGCGCTCGCCCACAATGCGCTCGCGTCCGCGCAGCGGGTCGTGAAGCTGAACGATCCGCATCTGACCGGCCTGAGCCGGTTCCTCGGCACCGACCAGACGGTGCATGCGTTCGGCGCCATGGAAAAACCGCCGACCGCGCTCGCGATGGCGAACAAGGCGCTCGCGATGCCCGTGTCGCTCGACTATCTGCCCGTCGCGGGCGGTATCGAGGACATCGCAACCAACGCGCCCGAAGTCGTCGAGCGGGTGCAGCAGCAGATCGACAACAGCTATGCGCTGCTCGGCATCGAGCTGATCCAGGCGGCCCAGGCGATCGATCTGCGCCGGCGCAAGCAGGCGGACTTCGCGCTCGCGCCGGCGACCGCTCCGCTGTATCACGCGCTGCGCGGCCAGGTCGCCTTTCTCGAACAGGACCGCCCGCTGACGCCGGACTTCCGCGCCGCGGCGAAGCTGCTGAAGGATTACCGCGACTAGACGCGAGCGAGCGCCGCGCGGCACCCACCGAGCACGCCGCGCTCGCTACCCGGCGAACGCCGCATCGCCGTACACGCCGTACACGCCGTACACGCCGCGCGTTCGATGCGCCGTCATCGAACGCCGTTCTGTTACGCCCCTCCTCACCCCGTCAACCGATCCGATCGCCATCATGAAAAAGCTCGTCACCTTCGCCGCGCTGTTCGGCCTGTCCGCCGGCGCGCACGCGCAGAGCAGCGTCACGCTGTACGGTATCGTCGAAGACGGTGTGGATTTCGTCAGCAACGTACAGGGCACGCACCTGACCCAGCTCGCGTCCGGGGTCACCGCGGGCAGCCGCTGGGGCCTGCGCGGCGCCGAGGATCTCGGCGGCGGGCTCGCGGCGATCTTCCGGCTCGAAAGCGGCTTCGATCTGAATTCCGGCCGGCTCGGCAGCGGCCTCGCGTTTTCGCGCAACGCATACGCGGGCCTGCAGAGCACGCGTTTCGGCACCGTCACGCTCGGCAGGCAATGGGATTCGATCGTCGACTACGTGGAACCGTTTACGCTGAACGGCAACGTCGGCGGCTATTATTTCGCGCATCCGAACGACATGGACAACACCGACAACGGCTTCCCGATCTCGAACGCGCTCAAGTACCGCAGTCCGACGCTCGGCGGCTTCACGTTCGGCGGGCTCTACGCGTTCGGCGGCATCGCGGGCCAGTTCTCGAACAACGCCGTGTTCAGCGCCGGCGCCAGCTATGCGGCCGGCCCGTTCGGCGCGGGGGTCGGCTATCTGCGGATCAACAACCCCGGCGTGTCGACGCAGGGCTACCAGAACTATCCCGGCTTCACCAACGCGATCTACGGCAACTATCTGGCGGCCGCGCGCGCGCAGAAAGTGTTCGGCGCGGGCGTGTCGTACCGGGTGCTGACGTCGGTCAAGCTGCTGGCCGATTTCACCAATACCAGCTTCCAGCAAGGCAGCGCCGGACACGACGCGACGTTCCAGAACTACGAACTGTCGACCGTCGTCACGCCGGCGCCGGGTGTCACGCTTGCCGCGGGCTACACCTACACCACCGGCTGCGACCATGCGACGCATGCGGAACCCAAGTACAACCAGTTCAATCTGAGTGTCGAGTACGCGTTGTCGAAGCGGACCTCGGTCTACCTGATGGGCGCGTACCAGAAAGCCGCCGGCGACGCCCCGGTCGCGCAGATCGCCGGCTTCAATCCGTCGAGCAACCAGAAGCAGGCGGTCGGACGCGCCGGCGTGAGAAGCGTCTTTTGACGAGACGCGGGCGAGCCCGGCTGCACACCCTCACGCGCGGGCGGCGGCGCCGCGCGAACGACGGCCCGGACAAAACCGGTTCCGAGCGGATTTCGGCGCCGCCGCCTGTTGCGCGATCCGTCCAATTGAGCGACCCTCTTCCCTCATGAAACCCATCATCGAAGCCTTTCACGACCCCGTCACCTCGACCCTCAGCTACGTCGTGCACGCCGGCCCGGGCACCGACTGCGCGATCGTCGATTCCGTGCTCGACTACGAACCGCACGCGGGTCATACGTCGACCCGTTGCGCGGACCGGATCGTCGAGTACGTGCGCGACACGCGCCTGCGGGTCGACTGGCTGCTCGAAACGCACGCGCACGCCGATCACGTCTCGGCCGCGCCCTATCTGCGCGAACAGCTCGGCGGCCGGATCGCGATCGGCGAACGAATCCGCGCGGTGCAGCGGATCTTCGGTCCGGTGTTCAATCTCGAACCGGCGTTCCTTCCGGACGGCTCGCAGTTCGATCATCTGTTCGGCGAAGGCGACCGGTTCGGCGTCGGCGAACTGCAGGCGACGGTCATGCACGTGCCGGGCCATACGCCCGCCGATGTCGCCTATTGCTTCGACGGCGTCGCGTTCGTCGGCGACACGCTGTTCATGCCGGACGTCGGCACCGCGCGCTGCGATTTCCCCGGCGGCGACGCGCATACGCTCTACCAGTCGATTCGCCGCCTGCTGTCGCTGCCCGGCGACACGCAGCTGTACATGTGCCACGACTATCCGCCGGACGGCCGCGGGCTGCGCTGGCACACGACGGTGGCCGAGCAGCGCGCGGCCAACATCCATGTCGGCGGGACGATCGCCGAGGCGGACTTCATCGCGATGCGCACCGCGCGCGACCGGACGCTCGGAATGCCGACGCTGATCATCCCGTCGATTCAGCTGAATATCCGCGCAGGCAGGCTGCCCGAGCCGGACAGCAACGGCACCCGCTACCTGAAAATTCCGTTGAACGTGCTGTAGCCGGCCTCGCGGCGGCAGGCGGGCGACCCGGCCCGCCCCGCGCGACGGCGAAACCCGCCCACTTTCGATTTCTCTATGCCCATGACATCCTCAACCCTGACTTCCCGCTCCTTCGACATCGTCGTGGTGGGCGGCGGCGCGGCCGGCATCGGCGTGACCGCGAGCCTGCTCAAGCGGCGCGCCGACCTGAAGATCGCGATCGTCGAACCCAGCGAGCAGCACTACTACCAGCCGGCATGGACACTGGTGGGCGGCGGCGCGTACGACATCGGCAAGACCGTACGCCCCACCGCGTCGCTGATCCCGCACGGCGCGCAATGGGTGTGCGGCCGCGTCGCGGGCTTCGAGCCCGAGCACGGCCGCGTCGTGCTGGACGACGGCGCAACGCTCGAATACCGGCATCTGATCGTCTGCCCCGGCCTGCAGCTCGCGTGGGATCGCATCGCCGGACTCGAGGCGACGCTCGGCCGCAACGGCGTGACGTCGAACTACCGCTTCGATCTCGCGCCGTACACGTGGGAACTGGTGCGCGCGCTCAAAAGCGGCCAGGCGATCTTCACGCAGCCGGCCATGCCGATCAAATGCGCGGGCGCGCCGCAGAAGGCGATGTATCTGGCCTGCGATCACTGGCGGCGCAGCGGCGCGCTCGACCGGATCGCGGTGGAATTCGACAACGCTGGCGGCGCGCTGTTCGGCGTCGCCGCGTTCGTGCCGCCGCTGATGCGCTATGTCGAACGCTATCGCGCGAAGCTGGCGTTCAATTCGAACCTCGTCGCGGTCGACGGTCCGAACCGGACCGCGACATTCGACGTGAAGGAGGCGGACGGCAGCGTCGCCCGCGTCGACAAGCCGTTCGACCTGCTGCACGTCGTGCCGCCGCAAATCGCGCCGGACTTCGTGCGCGCCAGCCCGCTCGCCAACGCCGACGGCTGGTGCGAGGTGGATCAGGTCACGCTGCAGCATCCGCGCTATCCGAACATCTTCGCGCTCGGCGACGTCTGCTCGGCGCCCAACGCGAAGACCGCCGCCGCCGCGCGCAAGCAGATCGTGATCGTCGCGCGCAACCTGCTCGCGGCCCGCGACGGCGCTCCGCTGGCGGCACGCTACGACGGCTACGGCGCGTGTCCGCTGACGGTCGAGAAAGGCCGCATCGTGCTTGCCGAATTCGGCTACGGCGGCAAGCTGCTGCCGACCTTCCCGCTCGATCCGCTGATCCCGCGCCGCTCGGCCTGGCACCTGAAGACGACCGTGCTGCCCTGGCTTTACTGGAACGGCATGCTGAAAGGACGCGAATGGCTGACGAAGGTCGACTGAACTGAACTGTGCTGAGCCGGACCGGCCGGCGGCGTCACGCTCGCGGTTGAGCGGGACCGTTGCCGGCGCCCGCCAGCGCCGCGATGTTCAAGACGGCGCGCGCCGCGATGATCCGGTGAAACGGCATGATGGCCGCGAGGTAGCCGCGCCCCCACACGTTGTGGCTGCGCACGATGGTGGTGAGGGTGGCGTTGCCCTCCGCCACGACGACGGCGACGCGGAAATCCAGGTGCCGGTCGTCGAAACCCATCAGCACTTCGCCGGGCGACTGCCGGATGACCGGAAACCCGCCCGGCGGCGCCGGCTTCAGCGCGACGAGCATCCCCAGCCGGTCACGGATTCGCAGCAGCATGCGAATCCAGTGCGGCATGGTCGATAGCATGCCGCCGGCCGCGCGGATCGCATCGATCCCGGGCGGCACTTCCACCCGGTACGCATCGGCAAAATCGAAACCCGGCAGGATGCTCGCGCAATCGATGTCGGGCGTGACCGGTCGGGCTTTCATGGCGAAGCTCCTGTCTCTGTGTTTTCCACGCGCGGGCGGATAGGCGACGTGTCGTCGGCAAGCGCAACGGCTTCGACTATATGCGCGCCGTCCGACTCGAGGCAAGCGCGCGTGGCGCGACGACTGCATGACCAAGATCGGGCGCGGCGTATCCGGCCCGATGCCCTCGGCATCCGCTGCCCGAGGTGCGCCGCGGCCCCGTTCTAGCGCATCCAGGGTGCCCCGTGCGACGACGCCCCGCCCTTGCCATAGTGTCGCAGCGCGCGAGCGCTCACGCCCGCGCCGATCGCGCCGTCGTCCTCGAGCGCCTTCAACGCCGCGATCACGATTGACGCCCGGTCGACCTCGAAGAACGCGCGCAACGCCGCCCGCGTATCGCTGCGCCCGAATCCGTCGGTGCCGAGCGTCACGTAGCGCCGCGGCACGTAGGCGCGGATCAGTTCGGGCACCGCGCGCACGTAATCGGTCGCGGCGATCACCGGGCCGGACGTCGCGCCGAGCTGCCCCGTCACGTAGGGCTCGATCGACGCTTCGCCGAGCCGGGCCAGCCGCTCCGCCGCGATGCCGTCGCGCTGCAGCTCGGTGAAGCTCGTCACGCTCCACACGTCCGCCTCCACGCCCCAGTCCGCGTGCAGCAGCCGCCGCGCCGCCAGCACCTCGCCGAGAATCGCGCCCGCGCCCAGCAGTTGCACGCGCGCCGCCGAACCCTCGCCGCCGGCGTGGTTGTTGTCGTCGTCGTCCGGCAAGCGGTGGAGCCCGCGCAGAATGCCGGCGCGCCGCGCGGCCGGATCGCCGGCCGGCATGGACGGCTGCGCATAGCTCTCGTTCATCGCCGTGACGTAATAGAACACGTCGCGCTGCCGCTCGACCATCTCGCGCATGCCCTCGTCGACGATCGCCGCCAGCTCGTACGCGAATGCCGGATCGTACGCGCGGCAGTTCGGAATCGTCGACGCCGCCAGATGACTGCTGCCGTCCTGGTGTTGCAGCCCTTCGCCGCCGAGCGTCGTCTTGCCGGCGGTCGCGCCGATCAGGAAACCGCGCGCCCGCTGGTCGGCGGCCGCCCAGATCAGGTCGCCGATGCGCTGAAAGCCGAACATCGAGTAGTAGATGTAGAACGGCAGCATCGGCAGGTCGTGCACGCTGTACGACGTCGCGGCGGCGATCCACGACGACACCGCGCCCGCCTCGGAAATGCCTTCCTCCAGAATCTGCCCGCCGGTCGCCTCGCGGTAGTAAAGCATCGAGCCGAGATCCTCCGGCTCGTACAGTTGGCCGAGCGGCGAATAGATCCCGACCTGCCGGAACATGTTCGCCATGCCGAACGTGCGCGCCTCGTCGGCGACGATCGGCACGATCCGGCCGCCCAGCTCCCCGTCCTTGAGCAGCGCGGTCAGCATGCGCACCAGCGCCATCGTCGTCGACATCTCGCGCCCGCCCGCTTCCAGCGCGAATTGCCCCCAGGCCCGCAACGCCGGGACGGTCAGCCCCTGCGTCGCCGCGCTCCGCCTTCTGGGCAGATAGCCTCCCAGGGCAGCCCGGCGCGCATGCAGATACTGCATCTCCGGGCTGTGTGCCGCTGGCTGGTAAAACTTCAGCTGCTCGACGTCGTCGTCCGACAGCGGCAGGCGGAACCGGTCGCGGAACGCCTTCAGGTCGTCGGTGTCGAGCTTCTTCTGCTGATGGGTGGTCATCCGGCCCTGCCCCGCCGCGCCCATCCCGAACCCCTTCATCGTCTTCGCGAGCACGACGGTCGGCTGCCCCCGGTGCGCGAGCGCCCGCGCATAGGCCGCGTGCAGCTTGCGCGCATCGTGGCCGCCGCGATGCAGCCGGTCGATCTCGTCGTCGCTGAGCGTCGCGGCGAGCGCGGCCAGATCCGGATGCTGACCGAAAAAACGCGCGCGATTGTACGCGCCGTCGTTCGCGGAGAACGTCTGGAACTGGCCGTCGACCGTCTGCGCGAACGCGCGCGCCAATGCGCCGGCATGATCGCGCGCGAACAGCGGATCCCAATCGGAGCCCCACAGCACCTTGATCACGTTCCAGCCCGCGCCGGCGAACTGCGCCTCCAGCTCGTCGACGATGCGCCCGTTGCTGCGCACCGGACCGTCGAGCCGCTGCAGATTGCAGTTGATCACGAACACCAGATTGTCGAGCCCTTCGCGCGCCGCCAGCGACAGCGCGCCGATCGATTCCGGCTCGTCCATCTCGCCGTCGCCGAAGAAGCCCCACACCTTGCGGCCGTCGGTGCGCGCGAGCCCGCGATTGTGCAGATACCGCATGAAGCGCGCCTGGTAGATCGCATTGATCGGCCCGATTCCCATCGAGCCGGTCGGGAACTGCCAGAAATCGGGCATCAGCCACGGATGCGGGTACGAACACAGGCCGGGCCCGGCGATTTCCCGCCGATAGTGCTCCAGCCGTCCTTCGTCGAGAAAGCCTTCGAGATACGCGCGCGCATAGACGCCCGGCGCCGAGTGCGGCTGGAAATACACGAGATCGCCGTCCGCGCCCGCGCCGCGCGACGCATGGAAGAAATGATTGAAACCGACTTCGAACAGGTCGGCCGCCGACGCGTAGCTCGCGATATGGCCGCCCAGCTCGCCATACGCGCGGTTCGCGCGCACGACCATCGCGAGCGCATTCCAGCGCATCGCGGCGGCGAGCCGCGCTTCGAGCGCGAGGTCGCCCGGATAGTCCGGCTGTGCGCTTTCGGGAATCGTGTTCAGGTACGGCGTCACGCGGCCGGCCCGCGCGTCGAGCCCACGCGTTCGCGCATGCCCCGTGACCCGCTCCAGCAGATATTGCGCACGCGCCGGACCGACATGCGCGATCACCGCGTCGAGCGCTTCCAGCCATTCGGCCGTTTCCTGCGGATCGCTGTCGTGGCCGGCATCATCCGGCGCGATCGATTGCACCTGCTTGCTGCCGCTCGACAAATCGGTCATCGCTCGACTCCTGACAGGGGGTTCGGTTACCCGACGAATGGATCATGGTAGCGGCTCATCCGCAAAATAAGCGTCTCATTTGCTTGCGATTTGCCGATCCTGTAGTGTAGTTATTCCTGTTTTTTATCGATCCAAGGAATATTTTATCCATGCCTGCTGCCCCGAAGCGTCTCGACCGGATCGACATCGGCATCCTCAGCCAGTTGCAGCAGGACGCCCGCATCACCAATGCCGAGCTGGCGCGCTCGGTCAACCTGTCGCCGACTCCATGCTTCAACCGCGTCCGCGCGCTCGAGAAGCTCGGCCTCTTCAAGCAGCAGGTGACCTTGCTGAATCCCGAACCGCTCGGGCTGCGGATCAACGTCTTCATCCAGGTCAGCCTGGAAAAACAGGTCGAGGATGCGCTGCAGCGCTTCGAGCAGGCGATCTCCGCGCGTCCGGAGGTGATGGAGTGCTACCTGATGTCGGGCGATGCCGATTACCTGCTGCGCGTCGTCATGCCGGACATGCAGACGCTCGAACGCTTCATCGTCGAGCACCTCACGAAAATCCCCGGCGTGTCGAACATCCGTTCCAGCTTCGCGTTGAAGCAGGTGCGCTACAAGACGGCGCTGCCGCTGCCCGCGTCGGGGCTGACGCTGGTCGATCCCGACGACGTCGCGACCGACTGGCGCTGACGCCGCCGGCGCTCACCCATCCATCGCGCGTTGCGCCGGCGCGCCCGTCACGCGTCCGCAACCCGCGCGGCCCCCGCATGCTGCGCTGCGTCGAGCAGTTCTTACGGCATCTCCCTGCTTGCTCAGGAAAGGCTTACTCGCCAAGCGGCGATGAAGAGAATCCCTTCACATGCACTGGCGCAAACCAAGGGAAAACACCGATGCTGTAGTCGGACTACATCGCTACCGTAAATGGCGGTGGAGCTTAGCTACATTCATATCCGGCCGCGCTATCCCTCCACCCCGCACGGCGCATCCCGCCGCTGCGCCGCATCGCCAGCAGCATGTCGCCCGGCCCGTTTCCGTCGTGCCCCGGGCGTCAGCAAGACCCCGCATCACTCGCATAAACAGAATCAGATCCTTGGAGAGAGATATGCAGGTCAAACTTTGGCCGGCCGCCGCATTGACGGCAGCCGTGTTCGCCAGCGCCCACGCGGGCGCGCTCGATGTCCCATCCCCTGCCGCCGCTTCGGACGGTTTCGCGTCGTCCGCCGCGCACTGGCGCGCCGATGCGCTGGTCCGGAAGATGACGCTCGACGAAAAACTGCAGTTCATTCATTCGCAATATCAGATGAGCGACGTGCCCGGCGGCGGCGCGGGCTACATCCAGGGCGTGCCGCGACTCGGCATCCCCGATCTGAACATGGTCGATTCCGCGACCGGCTCCGGCAGTACGTCGCAGGCCAGCACGACCTTCCCGGCCACGCTCGCACTGGCGGCAAGCTGGGATCGCCGGCTGTCGTACGCATACGGCAAGCAGGTCGCCGTGCAGCTGCGCGCGCAGGGTTTCGCGATGGGGCTCGGCGGCGGCACCAACCTCGCGCGCGAGCCGCGCGGCGGCCGCCTGTTCGAATATCTCGGCGAGGATCCGCTGCTCGCCGGCGACCTGCTCGCCGAGCGCACCGACGGCACGCAGCGCCAGAAGGTGATCGCGACCATCAAGCATTTCGCGGGCAACGAGCAGGAGCACGGCCGGATGGGCGGCAACAGCCAGATCGACGAGCGCACGCTGCGCGAACTGTATCTGCTGCCGTTCGAGATCGCCGCGAAACGCGCGCGGCCGGGCAGCGTGATGTGCAGCTACAACCGGCTCAACGGCGACTATGCGTGCGAGAACGCGCACCTGCTCAACGACGTCCTGAAGAACGACTGGGGATTCGAAGGCCAGGTCCAGTCGGACTGGGGTGCGACGCATAGCACCGCGAAGGCGATCAACGCCGGGCTCGACGAGGAAGAGGATGTCGGCCCGACGGTCTACCTGACGCCGCAGGCGGTGCGCCAGGCGATCGCGAATCATTCGGTGTCGACCGCGCGGCTCGACGACATGGTGCGCCGCAAGCTGTACGTGATGATCCGCATCGGCGTGATGGACGATCCGCCCAAGGGCGGCGGCGCGATCGATTTCGCGGGCGCGAATGCGTTCTCGCAGTCGGTGGCCGAACAATCGATCGTGCTGCTGAAGAACGACGGCAACCAGCTGCCGCTGGCTTCGGCCGCGCTCAAGCGGATCGCGGTGATCGGCGGCCACGCCGACGCGGCCGTGCTGTCGGGCGGCGGATCGGGCAACACGCGCGATCCGGTCAGCGGGTCGTTCGCGGGTTGCGGCGGCTTGACGTTCGGCACCTCGACGGGCTGCAGCTGGTGGCGCAATCCGTGGCTGAAGGTCGACGTGCCGATTGTCGCGGCGATCCAGGCGCTCGCGCCCGCCGCGCAGGTGACGTTCGCCGGCAACAGCGATCAGCAGTCGCCGTTCCGCGCCTACACGCAGCAGGAAATCAGCCAGGCGGCCACGCTCGCGCGCGGCTCCGATGTCGCGATCGTCGTCGTCGCGCAGCCGGCCGGCGAGGATTTCGGCGATCTGCAGAGCCTCGGCCTCGCGAACCCGACCAATCAGGATGCGCTCGTCGAAGCGGTCGCGCAGGCGAATCCGCGCACGATCGTCGTGGTCCAGAGCGGCAACCCGGTGCTGATGCCGTGGAAGGACCAGGTCGCGGCCATCGTCGAGGCGTGGTACCCGGGCGAAGCCGGCGGCAAGGCCATCGCGAACGTGCTGTTCGGCAAGGTCAATCCGTCGGGCCGGCTGCCGGTCACCTTCCCGGTGCGCGACCAGGACACCCCGACGTGGGGGCAGAACGGCGCGTTCGAGAACGATCCGGTGTACGCCGAGAAGCTGAACATGGGCTACCGCTGGTATGACGCGAAGAACATCCGGCCGATGTTCGAGTTCGGGTACGGATTGTCGTACACGCACTTCGCCTACTCGGGCCTGTCGGTGCGGCGCGGGCCGGACGGCGCGATCGACGTGTCGTTCACGGTGCGCAACGACGGGCGGGTCGCGGGGGCCGACGTGCCGCAGGTGTATCTCGGCGTGCCGTACAAGGATGAACCGCCGCGCCGGCTGGTGGGCTGGGAAAAGGTCGGCCTGAATCCGGGCGAAGCGCGCCGCGTGCGGATCACCGTCTCGCCGCGGATGCAAAGCGTGTGGGATACCGCGCGCAACGGCTGGCGGTATGTGCCGGGCGGTACCGTGTATGTCGGAGCGTCGTCGCGCGACATCCGGTTGCAGGGAAAATAGGCTCGCGTGTCGCCGAGGCGGGAGGGCCGGCCAGCCGGCACGCCCGCCGGCGGCGGCGGCGTGCGGCCGGACCTCGGATTCCGGGAACCCGCCGCCGCCCGACGCGCAGCGGAGCGCGAGTTCGCGACCTCCGAGGCAAGCCGCCGTGCTCGCGGTAGCGCGATGCGTTGCCGCGAAATCATCGACGGATCTCCCCGGACGGGAGCCCGGCCCAGGCTGCATCCCGGCCCCTTTCAAACGCGCCGCGTCACGGCATTGGCACCGGATACCCGTGCCATTCAATACATTCTCGCGTAGCCGATTATTCGCGTACTCCAGGCCGGCTCGCCGACTCTGTCATGCGCCATATCGCCGGCTGAGATCCAGGCACCCGGTCAAACCAACGATCACATCCCGAACGAGCGCCGCCCCCATTGCGCCCGAGCCTTTCCCGCCAAGGGCAAGCGGGAGTATTTCCACATCGAGTCAAGATAAGGATCCTTCCTTCACGTATCAAGCGTCACTCCGGCGCCCGCGACAACAATCTGCCGCCCGAACCGCGGATGCATCTCTTAGAATCGACCCTTCGCACGAATCCTGAGCCTGCCCGATCAGCAAGCTCGGGGGCCGGTCGAGCGCGGCAAACCAATGCGCGCTTTCGTTCCGGCCGCCTCAACCCTACTGGCAGTAGTTTCTTTTCGTTATATCGCGATATTCCGATATAAGATTCGGAAAACGACGATTCACTTGTTTGTTTGAGCTTTTGACCCTGAAATCCATGACGATCGACATCGACGCCATCCACAAGGCGCTGGCCAATCCGGTCCGCCGTGAAATCCTCACCTGGCTCAAGGAGCCGGAGCGGCATTTCGCGGATCCGTCGCACCCGGCGCTGCACGGCGTCTGCGCGGGCCAGATCGATGCGCGCTGCGGTCTGTCGCAATCGACGGTGTCCGCGCATCTGGCCACGTTGCAGCGCGCCGGACTGATCTCGTCGACCCGCGTCGGCCAATGGACTTTATTCAAACGCAACGAGGAAGTGATTCAGGCGTTTCTCGATGAACTGCACAGCGGCCTGTAACGGCTGCCTGCCACCTTGATGAGGTTTTCGTTATGCCTACCCTGTTCGATCCCCTGACCATCGGCGACCTCACGCTGCCGAACCGCATCGTGATGGCCCCGCTCACCCGCGCCCGCGCCGGCGAGGCGCGCCTGCCCAACGCATTGATGGCGCGCTACTACGCCGAACGCGCGTCGGCGGGCCTCATCATCAGCGAAGCGACGTCGGTGACGCCGCAGGGCGTCGGCTACGCCGACACCCCCGGCATCTGGTCGGACGAGCAGGTCGAAGGCTGGAAGCTCGTGACCGGCGCCGTGCATGCGGCGGGCGGCCGGATCTTCCTGCAGCTGTGGCATGTCGGCCGCGTGTCGCATCCGATGTTCCTGAACGGCGACTTGCCGGTCGCGCCGAGCGCGATCGCGCCCGCAGGCCACTTGAGCCTGGTGCGTCCGCAGCGCGCGTACGTGACGCCGCGCGCGCTCGAACTCGATGAGATCCCCGGCATCGTCGCCGCATACCGCAAGGGCGCGGAAAACGCGAAGATCGCCGGTTTCGACGGCGTCGAGATCCACGGCGCGAACGGCTACCTGCTCGACCAGTTCCTGCAGGACAGCACGAACCACCGCACCGACGCGTACGGCGGTCCGATCGAAAACCGCGCGCGTCTGCTGCTCGAAGCGGTCGATGCGGCGATCGACGTATGGGGCGCGCAGCGCGTCGGCGTCCACCTCTCGCCGCGCGGCGACGCGCACACGATGGGCGACTCCGATCCGCTCGCGACCTTCGGCTACGTGGCCCGCGAACTCGGTCGCCGCAAAGTCGCTTTCCTGTTCGCCCGCGAGTCGTTCGGCGACGATCACATCACGCCGCAGCTGAAGCAGGCGTTCGGCGGTCCGTTCATCGCGAACGAGAACTTCACGCTGGACACCGCCCAACAAGCGCTCGCGAACGGCGACGCGGATGCCGTCGCCTGGGGCAAGTTGTTCATCGCGAACCCCGATCTGCCGCGCCGCTTCGAACTGAACGCAACGCTCAACGAGCCGAACCCGTCGACCTTCTACGCGGAAGGCGAAACGGGCTACACGGACTACCCGGCGCTCAGCAACGCCGCGTAACGCGCGCCGCGTTCAGCGGCCGCCGGCGTGGACGGCGGGCGTGCCGTCCACGCCGCGATCGAGCGCGCGGCTCATGAACACGCGCTGCGTTTCATCGAGCCCGCGCTCGACGTGCATCGCGCGCACCCCGGCGAGCACTGGGTCGAGCGCGTCGCCGCCGAGGTCGGCGAACCCGAGCCGGCGGTAATACGGCGCATTCCACGGCGCCTGCCGGAACGTCGACAGAACGATCTGCGTCGCGCCCGCCGCGCGGCCGCGCGCGGCGACCGCCTCGATCAGCGCCGCGCCGATGCGCTGCCCGGCGCACGCCGGCGATACGTCCACTTCTTCCAGATACAGCCGCTGCGCGTCGAGCATCCGGTAGATCGCGAAGCCCGCGATCGCGCCGGCCGTGTCGACGGCCACGAGCGCCCGGCCGGCGACGACGCGTTCGAGCAGATCGTCGAGCGCGGTCGGCGGACTCGACGCAATGTGCGTCATGCCGATTTCATTGAAACGCAACGCGGCGGCGGCCTCGACGGCGGCCATCGCGGCGGCTTCGTCGGCGCGCGCCGCGCGGATCTGGACGGCGGCCTGCGGAGAGGCGGAAAGGGATGTGTTCACGGAGAAGGCCTGCCACGTCGAAAGGGACCGCCAGCACTATAATCAATTCCTCGCGGAAATTTCATTTCGCTTGCACCCGCATTCAGGAGCTCCCATGTCGTTCTCCGCGCTTGCCGTCTTCTCCCTCGCCCTGCTGGTCGCCGCGGGCACGCCCGGTCCGAGCGTCGCCGCGCTGGTCGCGCGCGTGCTCACCAACGGGCTGCGCGACGTGCTGCCGTTCCTCGCCGCGATGTGGCTCGGCGAGATCGTGTGGCTCGCCTGCGCGGTCGGCGGCCTCGCCGTCGTCGCGCACACCTTCGGCACCTTCTTCATCGTGCTCAAGTTCGCGGGCGCCGGTTACCTGCTGTATCTCGCGTGGAAGATGTGGCGCGCGCCGGCCGAGGCGCCGAGCGCGTCGCTGCCGAGCGCCCGTTCGCCGTGGCGGATGTTTACCGCCGGACTGCTGGTGACCTTCGGCAACCCGAAAATCATGGTGTTCTATCTCGCGCTGCTGCCGACGCTGATCGATCTGAACCGCATCGGCACCGTCGCGTGGCTCGAACTCACCGCCACGATGCTCGTCGTGCTGGTCGCGATCGATTTCAGCTGGGCGTTCCTCGCGGTGCGGGCGCGCCGCCTGCTGACGAGCCGCAAGGCGATGCAGATCGCCAACCGCGCGAGCGCGAGCGCAATGGCCGGCGCGGCGGTCGCGATCGCCACCCGCTAGCGCGGGCACCCCGGCCCGCGAATCCGCGCAAGCCCGGCACCCGTCGGGATAGACCCGGCACATCGGGCGACATGGCTCGCCGCATCGACAACGCGCGCCGTCAGAGCCGAGCCGGCCACCATGTCCACCCGCGCGCCGATCGCCGCAACTCGAGCACCGAGAGCGGCGCGATTTCGATCCGTGCGAACGACGAGGATGGCGCATTCAGCGCGTGAACGACCGCCGCGCGCATGACGGCGGCATGCGTGAGCGCCACGATATCGCCCGCGTCGTCCAGCTGTTCGAGCCAACCGCCGACTCGGGCGCGAACCTGCTCGAACGACTCTCCGCGAGGCGGCGCCGCATGCGGATCGCGGCTCCACGCCTCCACTTCGGAGCGAGCGTCGCCCGCCACGTCCGCCAGCCGCCGCCCGCGCCACTCGCCGTAGTCCGCATCGGCGAGTTCGCTCGCGATGCGCACCGCGAAGCCGAGCGCACGTGCCGTGTCGAGCGCGGCGGCGGCCGGGCTGCAGAACACCGGCGCATCGGCGCCGATCGACATCCGGTGCGGCCACGCCCCGGCATCCGCCGCGCCGCGCGCGTCGAGCGCGTCGTCCGCCGGGAACCGGCCCTCGCGCATCGCGGGCGTCGCCGCATGGCTGATGAGCATCAATCGAGTACGCATCCCGTTTCCTGTCGGTAAGCGCCGTGCCGCCTCGCGGCGCGGATCCGTGTGTATTTTGCCTTTGCCCCGGTATCCGGCGCGTAGAATACGGCTGCTCGAAGCGCGGAAGCCGGTGCAATCCCGGCGCGGTCGCGCCACTGTAAATCGGTTCGCCACGATCCGAAAGCCAGACCTGCGCTTCTTGCCATCCTTTCCCAATCGACTATCGGGGCGCGCAACCCCTGGAGCAAGTCCATCATGACCGACGCCGTATTCAATCCGGCCGCCGCCGAGCCGGCCGCCATTCCGCTTCGCGAACTGCTGCCGTGGGTCGTCTTCGGCGGCCTGATCCTGCTGCTCGCCATCTACTTCGTCGGCGCGGAAGAAGGCGCGACATCGCTGATTCCCGGCATGTACGTGCACGAATTCGTGCACGACGGCCGCCACCTCCTCGGTTTCCCCTGCCACTGACGCGGAGCTGAACATGGTCGGCAAATTGTTGGTGCGCGGCATGCTCGCGGGCATCGCCGCGGGACTTCTCACGTTCGGCTTCGCCAAGGTGGCGGGCGAACCCCAGGTGGACCAGGCGATCTCGTTCGAGGAAAAGGCCGATGCGGCCAAGGGCGAAGCGCCCGAGCCGGAGATCGTGAGCCGGCACACGCAGGCGGGCGTGGGCCTTCTGACCGGCGTGGTGACGTTCGGCGCCGCTGTCGGCGGCCTGTTCGCGCTGACGTTCGCCTACGCATTCGGCCGGGTGAACAAGCTCGGCGCGCGGCCGTTGTCCGCCTGGCTCGCGCTCGCCGCCTTCGTCACGCTCGTGATCGTGCCGAACATCAAGTACCCCGCCAATCCACCGTCGGTCGGCGACCCCGAAACGATCGGCATGAGAACCGGACTGTTCTTTCTGATGATCGCGATTTCGATCGCCGCCATGGTGTTCTCGCTCAAGGTACGCAAGCACGCCATCGCGCGCTTCGGTCAATGGAACGCGTCGATCGTCGCGGGCATCGTGTTCGTTGCGATCATCGCCGCCGTGCAGGCGGGCCTGCCGGTGATCAACGAAGTGCCCGCGGCATTTCCGGCCGTGCTGCTGTGGAAATTCCGGGTCGCCGCGATCGGCATGCAGGTGATCATGTGGACCACGATCGGCCTGCTGTTCGGCGCGCTCGCCGAGCGTTGCCAGCGCGCGGCGGCGTCGGGGCGGATCGTTGGCAAGTCCGCGTGATGCCGAAGCGGCGCGCGCACTGAGCGGTTGCGCCGCCGCAGCGGAATGCCTCGCCGGCCTTCGCGGCTCTCCGCGAAGGCCGCGCCTGTCGCGAGCGTGCGGCTCGTGTCGTCGAGGTCATGCGGCACCGCTTCGGGCGGTTATGCTGCCGGCGCAACACGATGCGCATCGCACCGGCTTCACGGCCCGGACATGCGCGACAATCCCGCATCCGCGCCGGGACGTGTCGCGTTCGGTTTCCCGAGCGCGTCGCGAACCGACGCCGGCACCCGCGACGTACGTTGCCAAGCGCCTCGCCGCTCATATCCGTTCGAGCGCCGGGTACAGTTCGGCGTTCTCTTTCTGGATCCGATCGTGAAGCGCCTTGAACACGAGGTTCGCGTCGGCCTTGAAGCCGTCGACATCGTCGGCGATCTGCCTGGCTGACAGCCATTTCCCCGCGAATTTCGTATAGGCGGCGGCCAATCCATCCATCTCCGCTTGGTACCGGTTTCCCAATGCCACCTGGGCGGGATCGTGGGATTTGCGCAGCGCCGGATACAGGACGCTGTCCTCGACCGACAGATGCAGTTTGATGGTGGCGCTCATCGAGACGAGTTTCGCGGCGATCTGCGCGGCGTGATCGGCCACTCCCGTCTTCACCAGATTGCGCAGTTCGGCCACGGCTTCCATGATCTCGAGGTGCTGATGCTTGAACTTGTCGATATTCATGCCTTTGTCTCCTCGTCCAGCGCTGCGTGGGGAATGCATGCCTGGGTACGGCGGAACAAGCCCGGGCCGGGCGACGGGCGCGCGACGGCGGCGTTCCGGCGGCGAATGCGCGACACCGGACACGGCGGAAAGCACTGCCCGCGCACCGGGCATTCCGCGGGCGGCGCAACATTCACCGGACCGGCCGCGCTGCTTGCGTCGCGCCTCGCTCCAATCCTGTCCGGCAATCGTGTATGACGGCCGTTTTTCCGAAAAACTTTAGGGTCCGTTTTCATTCGATGAAATGCGTTTTATTGAGAATGTCGCTCAAAGCGCTGGCAGATCATCCATCGTCGCGTCCCTTACAACCCGTTGCGGCGACCGGTTGAATTCGCCCTGCAACGTTCTGTTCGCCATGCTGCGCGACCGCGCCATTGACCATCCCGAATCAGCCACTCACGCTTGGCAAAGCACATCTCCCACGCTGGCCCTCATCACCCCACCTACCATTTCTGGTCGTTGCCGAGATTCACAAATTTACAAATGATGATGTCGTCGCACACACGGCCGCATCAACAATGATCGACGGTGCCCACAAAAATGTGAGCACTCGGTCGAGTGTTCCGGCATGGCGCGCCCTAACGAAATAGAACACGAGAGAGACCACGCGGATTGTCGATGCGCCCGAATAGAACGCATTTCCGTTCCGCGACACCAGTCGGCATGCGACACAAGCGCGCCGGCGTACTGTCGACGCCCGCGCGCAACCTTGGGTATCTCTTCCGTTCACAGCATGGCGCTCACACTACGTCGCAGCACGCTACGGGAGAAGGCATATGTTGGACATCGCTACTTCGGATACCTTACGTTATGATTTTGGCGGCCGGGCATACACGATTCAGATCTATCGGGACAACCAGGACAACAAGAAGTACTACATCGTTCCTCAACCGCAATTCGCGGTCGCCGCAAACGGCCTGCCGGAATTCTCGCTGCGCCAGTTCAAGAATTCCAATTCCGTGTCCGGGCAATGCAATTTCCAGACCGTGCTGCAAACGCCGCCCGGTTCCATCGAAGCAGTGCGGAACAAGTTCGGCCAGGACATCCGCATCGGCGGCTGGGACTGGACGAGCGGCATGACATGGTTCAACTATCAGTATCCCGACGAAAAAGGGCAGTTGAGCAGCCACTCGGCACTAGCGTGGCCCTCGCTCGCGCCGACGACCAGCGATATCGGCCAGGCCAGCGCGCTTGCCTCGTTCTCGATCTCGCTGCCTGACCAGGGGGCCGTCTCCGCCTTCATCACCGCCTTCGGCCCGTCGGGCAGCGGCGGCGGCACCTACGAACTCCAGTACCAGATGCATGTACCGGGAACGCTGCCGGGCGTATCCGTCACGGTCGGGTTCAACTCGACCACCGCCTTCGATTACGAGCAGAAGGTTCACATCGACCGGAATGTCTGGGGCTCCGAAACCGGCCGCACCGTCCAGGTCCAGCAGTACCTGAGCCAGTCGCAGGCCGGTTCGATCGATTACGTCTGGGGCAAGATCGATCCTCTGTCGCCGCAAGGCCAGGTGGTCACCAACTGGGCGAATCAGACACTGCAGAATGCGGTCACCAACGCGGTCAACTCGGCGATCGCGATGATGCAGTCGAACCATCCGTCGGGCGATGACTACACGTTCAGCATGAGCCAGGTCAGCTCGTTCTCCTACACCTACTCGCAGAACCAGGTGGTCGACTGGATCGCCACGTCGTCGGTGCTGCTGCAACCCTTCTCGAAAGAGCTGTGGGCGCAGCTCTATCAGACTGTCGACTACACCCCGTTGACCGTCACCTTCTACCTTAAAGACATCGAACAGACTGCCGCCCACATCTCATCGGTGCAGATCACCGTTCAGTCACCGTCGGGCAACGATACCAAGACCCTGAACAAGGATGTCACGAGCTGGCCCTTCAGCCGCCCCGCAGTCACCAACCCGGACGGCACGCCCAACCTGAATTACTCGTACCAGTACCTGGTCTCCTACACGAATGGCACGTCGTACCAGTCGGGCGTCATCCTGGGCAATGCCGGCAACGAGGGCGGCGCGACCGTGACGCTCACTGCGGGCTCGCTCGCCGCGCTTGCCGTCACGTTCCAGACCAGCGGCGTCGACTACGGGACCAAGCCGCAATCGGTGCGCCAGGTGGAGGTCGACTTCGTGTTCGTCAACACCAATGCGCCGCCCGGACTGCCGGCAGAGAACAAGACGCTGAGCTACGTGTTCTACTCGAACGATGAGAAATGGAACGTGGCGTTCCTGACCGCCCTCCCCTACACGACCTTCTACCAGTATTCGGTCCGCTACGTGATGGGCGACAACTCGCAGGTCGTCACCGCCCCCGAGTTGAGCAACGATGGAACGGTGTGGATCTACCCGAGCCTGGTCGAGCAAGAGGTGCGCCTGAACCCGCGCTGGATCGCCGAGATGGAAAACGTCGTCGTGTCGGCGTACTACGTCGATCCGAACAACCGCGTGTCGGTGCCGGGCAAGAGCTGGCAGATCGAGAAGAAGGGCGATAAGATCAGCCCCTGGACGTTCCTGGCGCCGGACAACCCGAATGCCTATTGCAATGTAACGTTGGCGGAATTCGACTACAAAGGCCGGATCGTCACCTATCCGACGCCGTGGTACGTGCCGCAACGGCAACCGCTCAACCTCAGCGCCATACAGACGCCGGTCATGGTGACGATCGATCCGTCACTGATCCAATGGAATCTGTACAGCACGGTGACGCTCGACATCTATCTGCTCGATCAGGCCGGCAACCAGAAGAGCCTGCATTCCTTCCAGTTCACCAAGGGCATGGGCAAGCAGTTCTATTCGTTCATGCTGGACGGCCAGGATCCCACCCTGACCTGGTACTACACGGGCGCGTATTTCCCGCTGGAGAGCCAGCAAGTCAACATCCCGCAGACGAAGATGACCTCGCACCTGCTGGTGTTGCCGAGAACGTGGAGCAGCAAGCAGCTGCTGGCCAACGAACTGCCTTACGTCGACGCGGAAAAACACGCGCATGCGCTTGAAGTCGCGCACCAGCGCCTGTTCGCCGGCGTCAATCTGGCTGACGAGACGGCCAACGCGAAGTAACGCGAGCCGCCGCCCGGTCCTTGCCGGGCGGCGGCCTCATCGACGGGAAGCGGCGCTGCCGCTTCCCGTCTCCGCCCACTGTTCCGGAACCCCCATGACGACTTCTACCTACCGTATCGTCGGCCGCGGCCTGGACGGCGCGGCGCCGTCGCTCAGCCTGATCGTGCTGAATCTCACTTACCTCGACCCGGATCAGGCGTACTGCGCGAGCCACTGGTGCGCACTCACCGCCGCGCAACCCACCGACACCTGGCAGTTCGATGCGCCGGCGGGTTCATCCGGCGTGGTCCTCTATCGCGGAGAGCAGTTCTCGCTCACGGGTGAACCCACGCCCATTCCGCTCGAGGTCGCGCAAGACACGACGATCGACGTCGGCGCCGACGTTCAGCCCAGCCTCGCCATCACGGTCACGCCCGTACTGATCGACTGGAGCCGGGTGGCACGCGTCGACGGCACCATCGGCGATCAGCCGTTCAGCTTCACCGCCGAGCAAGCCGACGCACGCTGGTTCGCCGTTCAGAACGGCTCGTACACCTGGAGCGCCACCTACACGCTCACGGACGACACGTTCTGGACGCAGAGCGGAACCGCCTTCTCGCCGCTGCTGGTGCTGGCCGCGCTGCCCCCGGTCGAGACGGTGACCTTCACGCCGGTGGAGGACGACTTCGAGACGCTGCCGGTCGCGACGATCGCGCTGACGGTCCTCAATCCCGGCGGCCTTCCGCGCCAGACCCTGTTCGATCCGGCTCACACCGGCCCGTGGTCGACCCGCATCTTCCAGACCCCAACCTCCCTGGTCACCTGGCAAGCCGACTGCCGCTACCGCTACATCGTCAGCTACAAGCCGAGCGCGGGCTTGCTGCCGTTCGACTCCGGCGAGATCGACGGCAAGGACTCAACCTCGTTCACGCTTGACGAGGTCGGCATGCGTGAATTCGTCGCGGACAAGATGCCCGCCGTCATTACGCGCATCACCGCGCACTATGAATCAGCGAGCGAGAAAAAGACCTGCGCGCTCACCGCCGGCGGACCGCCCACGCGCCTCGTCGCCGGCCAGCAGTACACCGCGGGGTCGTTCTCGTATTGGCTGGAGTACACGCTTGCCGGTGCATCGCCCGATTCGACCGGACGGGAACAGGGCTCCGTCATCCTGTCCGGTCCGACACCCGCGCCCGCCGCGGTCCGGGCGCGCTCGCCGCTGAGCGAGAAAACGTTCACGCTCACCGCGCAGCAGCTCGGCGCGGACGACGAAGTCCAGGTGGCGATCGACACGACCGAAACAGGCAACCTGGGCATTCCGCAGCGGAAATGGACGGTCACCAGCATAGTTTCCGGCAATCACACGCTCACCCGCGCCCATCCGTCGATCTCGTATCGATACTGGGCGGTCGACGCGGACGCCGCCGCCACGCACTTCATGGGCACGCGGATCATCCACGACAGGGAAGTTCCGTTCGATGTTTCCAGCGCCGACGCCAGCGTCAGCATCACGCCCACGACCGTGCCCGCCGCGGTCAGGATCGATCCGTCGCTGGTCGACTGGCGCGAAAACGATCACGTGGATGTGACGCTCACCTTCACCGCCAGTTCGGCGAGCGACCCGCACCCTGTCACGTTCACGAATGCGAGCGGCTACGGGTATGCGGGCACGATGTCGGTCGATGACATCGCACCAATCTACAGCTACGTCGCACGTTACACCCTGCGGGACGGAACCACGCGCATCGCCTCCGCCGATCATCAGTCCGGTACGGTGCTGGTTCTGCCGATACGCGGCTCGGCATAGGGCTGACGCGATGTCCTGGCACCCCGCACTGGCGCGCGCGCTGCGCGTCGCCCAGGCCTGCCACGGAGACGACGTGGAACAGGCCGGGACCCAGCTGCAATGCATGCTCGAACAGCGCATGCGCGACAACGACTATACGGGCAGCCGGCTCAGCATGAACGGCTTTCCCGTGGAAATCGCGTTCTCGACCGCCGACCGCGCGCTGCGCTATACCGTCGACCCGGCCTTGCCCGGCGCCGCGGCCGACGAGCGTGTCGAGATCGCGCTCGAACGGCTCGCGGCGCTCGGCGCGGCCCCCGTTCCGGCCGACACCCTCGACGCCGTCCGGCGGCTCCAGCAGGGTCATGCGCTGCGCTTCGGCGCCTATCTCGGCGGCCGTCACCGCGCGGGCCGGCATCGCGTCAAGCTGTACTTCGAGGTGCCGGAAGCGGCGGCCGCCGACGCCGAAACGTTCGCCGCCGGGGTGATCGGGCGGCCGAGGTCGCTGCCGGACAAGGCCCAGCACATCGAAATGATCGGGGTAGACCCCGAGGCCGGCCGCACGGAGTTCTACTCCCGGATCCGCGGCCTGATCGCGCCCGACCTGATCGCGCTGCTCGCCCGCGTGAATCTCGGCTCGCGCTATCGCGACCTGCTCGACCTGCTGAGCGAGTGCTGCATCGTGCCGATCTGGCGCGAACTGCCCGGCGACCTGTATGGCTTCAGCTATTCGGTATCCGCACGCGGCGAGCCGACCGCCTTCACGCTCTATACCCACGCGCGCGCACTGCTCGGCGGCGATAGCCGCGCCCGCGCGCGCATCCTGGACCTGGGACGCCGCCACGACTGGGACCTTCGCTATTACACGGCGCTGACCGAACCGCTCGACCAGCTTGACGATCCGGTCACGCATCACACCATGTTCGGCATTACCGTACACACCGACGCTGTGCCAAGCGCGACATTCGGCGTCGCGCCGCCCTTGGAGCATGCTTGAGCACCCAACCCGCCCCCCTCGATTCCGCACTCGACGCAGTGCTCGCCGAACAGATGCCGAGTGGTGCGTTCGTCTCGTTCGTTGCGTTGCCGAACGGCCCCGTCGCGGACGAGAACGGCTTCGTGACCGCGCTCGTCATCCATGAACTGTCGAGACTGCCCGCCACGCCGGCGCTGGATGCGGCGCGCGCACGCGCGCTCGACTTCCTCGCGCGCTGCGAGCGGCCGGACCGGCGCGGCGCATTCGCGTTCTATCCGCTCGACGGCCAGCCGGACTGGATGCCGATCCCGCTGCTTCCCGACGCCGACGACACCGCGCTCATGACGCTCGCGCTGGTCGACGGCGGCCGCTGGCCGGCGGCGCGGCTGACGCAGGCGGCGCGCCAGGTGCTCGAACCGTTCCGCCTGCGCTGGCTCGCCGGCAACCCGAGGCCGTGGTATCGCGAAGGCGTGTACCAGACCTGGATCGACGAGCTGTGCTTTCCGAACCCTGTCGATCTGTGCGTCAACATCAACATCGCCAGCCTGCTGCACCGCTCCGGCCTGGATCATGAGTCGGGCCTGACAGCCATCGTCGACATGACGCTCGCCGCTTTCGCGTGGGCGGGCGATTCTCCGCAGCGGGCGTTCCTGCTGACGCCCTACTACCCTCATCCGGCCGAACTCGCGCACGCGGTCGAGCGCGCGATCGATCACGGCGTAACCGGCTTGCTGCCGTGCCGCCGCCCCCTGCGCACGCTCCTCGGCCCGCCCGACGACTGGCCGCGCGACCCGCCCGTCTGCGGGTCCGACGACGGCCGGATCGTCTGGCGCGCGCCCGCGCTACAACAAGCGCGCCGGCTCCGGCGCGCGGCGGCGCGGGAAGCCGATTCGATTCGATCCCCCGTCACCTCGCCGCGCACCGCCCGATCGGCGCAATGACCTCGCCGCGCCGGCTCGAATCATCTTGGCCGGCTCGTGCAAAGGGCACGATGTCAACACATTTCATCGAATGTACACAGACCGCTAGGCAGCGGACTTCAATCAGGTTTTATGGCAAGCTTGCCCCGGCGCCGCCTTCCGCCACTTCGTCCCATCATTGCGCATGCCCCGTCAAACCGCTCCTTCGCCGCTGAAACCCCGCCGCGCGCCCAGCCAGCCGCGCTCCGAACGCATGGTCGCCACGCTGCTCGAAGCAGCGGCCCAGGTGCTCGAAACGAAAGGCCTGGAGGGCTTCAATACCAACGCGGTCGCGGAGCGGGCCGGCGTCAGCGTCGGCTCGCTGTACCAGTACTTTCCGGGCAAGGACGCGTTGACCATCGCGCTGATGCAGCGTGAAAGCGAGCGATTCCACCGGGACGCGCAGGCCGCGCTCGACCAGCCCGGCGGACCCGCCGCGCTCGATTACCTGATCGAGGTCTCCGTGCGGCAGCAATTCGCGCGGCCGACGCTCGCGCGGCTGCTCGACGTCGAGGAAAGCCGGCCGCCATTCCGCGATGCGCTGCCGGGCACCGGATCGATGCGCGCGCTGCTGATCCAGGTCGTCGAACGCGACGGCTTGCCGCCGCAACCGGACAGCGCCGTCGCCGCGCAGGATCTGCTGGCGATGGTCCGCGGACTGGTCGACGCCGCCGGCGATCGCCGGGAGCCGGACACGAGCGGACTCACGCGCCGCGTGAAGGCCGCCGTGCTGGGCTACCTGACGATGATGTCGGCGCAAGGCGCCGCCTCGAAGGACGCGCCGCCCGCCGACAAGCCGCCGAAACCAGCACCCAAACGCGAGCAACCCGCCGGCCAAGCCGCACCGCGCACGCCGAAACGCCCGCCGACACGGACCTGAGCGCCGAACGCCGCGACGCGCGGCGACGCGAGTATTGAACGCGAGCTTTTACTCGTAACATGCTCCGTATGGAACGCAATACGCGGACCGCAAAAACGGAGATCGACATGACCGGCATCGTCCCCATGAAGCTCAACCATCTGAGCTTCCCCTCAACCGACGTGAGCGCCACCGCCACGTTCTTCGAACGATATCTCGGCTGCACCGTCGCCATGCGAGGCGCGCACTGGGTTCTGAAGCGTCCCGGCTTCGACATCGTGATCGACGATGCGGGCGACCATCCGGTCGAATGGCCGCACAACTTCCACATCGGACTGGAACTGCCGACCCTCGACGACGTTCGCGCGCTGCACGGCCGGATGGCGGCAGCGGGCGTCTCGATGAAGACCGATGTGTTCAAGCATGAACGCGGTTCGCGATTCTTCTGCGAAGTGCCGGGCGGCGTCCTGGTCGAGATCAATACGCGCTCGGACGCCGATGCGCCGTATCGCGGCACCTTCGACAACTGAGCGCCTACGCATCGCGCAGCCGCGTCTTCAGGAAATCGATGAACAGCCGTGTCCGCGCCGGCAGCAGCCGGCTTTTAGTGATCGCGTGCACCTGCACCGGCGGCAGACGCCACTCGGGCAGCACGCGCACCCGGCGGCCCGCCGCCACCTCCCGCCGCGCCAGTTCGGTGTCGAGCCCGACGATACCGATGCCCAGCGTCGCCAGTTCGCGGCTCAAGCCGACGCTGTTCATCGCGAAACGAGCGAACGTCGCAACCTCGCGGAAGGTCAGGCCGATGCGGTCGCCTTCGGCGGCCTGTATCTCGCCAATCCCGATCTGGTACGACGCTTCGCGACCGATGCGCCGCTCAATGCGCCGCAGCGCGACACGTTCTATTCGGACGGGCCGAACGGCTATATCAACTATCCGGTGCTCGAGCAGGCGCGGTGAGTCGCGCGCGGCATGGCGCGGCCGCGAAGCCCTCCGGATGACGCCGGCCGGGCCGGCCGGGCCGGTACCGACTGGTGACTGGTGACTGGTGACTGGTGACTGGTGACGGGTGACTGGTGACGGGTGGCGCCGGCCCCCACCCTTCACCGGCCCCCCACCGACGACGCGACTCGAATCGCATCGGCATGGACCAGGGATCGATCCGGCACGGAGCGTGCCCGAATGCGGCGACGGCACCCGGGCAAGGTTCGACATCCCCGCGGCACGTCGATCGATCCGCTTCCCGAGAACATCCGGGATCGCCGCGTCCGCACTTGCCTCCGCGACTTCAACGATTCCCGCGAACGCCGGACGATACCTTCGGCGCGAACCCGAGCCGCTCGCGCGGCACGATCCGCCCCGGCGCCACGCTCAGAAATCGACCTTTACCCCCGCCATCAACGCCAGTTGCCGATTCGAGTTGCTGTTGTTCAACACCGGTATCTGCGCATAGTTCGCCGGCTCGCCGCTCGCATCGGTACCGAGCCCCTTGCCCGACGCGATCTGTCCGATCGCGACCGCATACAGCGCGGTCCGCTTGGACAGGCTGTAGTTCGCGCCGAGGTTGACCTGATGAAAGCGTGTCGTGCCGCGGCTGTCGGCTTTCGCGTTGTTGAAGATGTACGCGACGCCGCCGCGCAACGCGGGCGTGAACGCATAGGTCGCGTTCAATTCGGCAATGTCGAAAGAAATCGACGCGCCCCGAGGCTGCGCGGTACTCGCGAAGAACTGGCTGTCGCCGAGCCGGGTGTGCGTGTAGGTCAGCGCGACCATCGCGTCGCCCAGCGTGACCGAACCGCCGACGCCGAACGCCTTCATCGACACCGCGTTCTGCAACTGGCAATACATCGCGTCCGGATTGCCGCACGAGAAATCGCCGATATAGCCGTCCGCGCCGCCGAGCGCGGCGTCGAGCGGCTGGCGGAGATTCAGGTAGCCGACGCTCAGCGAGAACGGCGCACGGTTGTAGGCCGCCGCCATCGAATAGCCGCGCTTCGTCGCGAAATTGCCGGCTTGTCCGCCGAGGCTGAAGGTGCCGCCGAAAGTCAGCCCGTGATAATCGGCGCTGGTGAACTTGAGCGCGTTGTTGAAGTTGAACGCGGCGTTCAGATTGTCGACGTCGCCGAGATGCGATCCGTATGGCGTCGACCAGTTGTTGCTCGACACATAGGCACCGAGAAAATCCGTATACGAATCGTATTGCCGCCCCGCGCTCAGCGTGCCGATCGCGTCATTGCGCAGGCCGACCCACGCCTGCCGGCTGAACGCCGTGCCGCCCTGCAGCGCCTGCCCGTTCGCCGACAGGAATTGCTGCTCCAGCGCGAACGCCGCCTTCCAGCCGCCGCCCAGATCCTCGCTGCCCTGCAAGCCGAAACGCGACGGCACCAGATTGCCGCCGCCCATCTGCCATGCGTGGCCGCCGCTCGTCGAGCCGTCGGCATGCGTGGTCTGCTGGTTGGTCGAATAGATGATGCCCGTGTCCACCGTGCCGTACAGCGTCACGCTGCTCTGCGCGTAAGCGGGCGAAACGAGCGCGCCGGCCACCCCGGCGGCGAGAAGTGTTCTGACGTTCATGTCCCATCCCTGTTATGGCCATTGATTTGCACTGCAAATCAATGGCGATGTTTTGAAGCGGTGATGGGACTCTATCCAGCGAAAAAAACCAACCTCTATCCCAAATCGGCAAACGGATCGGACGCCGTGCCGCTCAGACCAGGCGCAACGTTTGCGACGGCAGTTCGCCGAACAGGTCGCGATACTCGCGCGCGAAATAACCGAGATGCGTGAAGCCCCAGCGCGCCGCGGCCTCGCCGACGCACAGCTCGTCCAGCGCCGAGGTCCGCAGCAGACGACGCACCGCGTTGAGCCGGATCGTGCGCAGGTAGGTGACCGGCGTGACGTCGGCCACGCGCTGGAAACTCGTCTGCAGGGTGCGACGGCTGCAACGCAGCGCGCGGCACAGCTCGAGCACCGTCACCGGCTCCTCGGGCCGGTCGCGCAGATACTTTTCGCAACGCCGCACGATGTCGCTGTAGGTGGCGTGCGTGATGTCGTGCCGCTGATTGCCGGCGCCGCCCGCCAGAAAATCGAGAAAGATCCCGAGCATCGCATCGCGGAACATCCGGCGGGTCGCCGCGTATTCGAGCCGCTCCGGATTGCGCTGCGCATCGTCGATATACGACGACAGGCGCGCGCCGAGCGCGACGCCCTGTGCGTCGGTCAGACGCAGCACGTGCCGCAGCCGCCGGGTTTCGCCTCCGCCCAGCTCCGCTTCGCACAGCGCGTCGACCATGTCGGACGCCGCACTGATGCCGACGAGCCGCATGCCCTCCGGCGTGTGGAATTCGAAATCCTCGCCGGCCCGCAGCGCGAGCAGCGCGTAACCGTTGATCTGCTGCCCCTGAAAGGTGCCGACGAGCGGCGCCAGCAACGGCACCGCGAGCGACGTGCGCGACTCGGGCGACATGCCGGTCTGCGCGACGCGCCGGTTGACGGTCTCGCGAAAGAAGTGGAAATCGTCGTACAGAACCTGCGTGACCGTACCGACGAAGCGGCCCGGCGTCATCTGCCGATACACCTGCCGCCAGCCGGCGACCGCGAGTCCGTGATCGTGCGCGTCTTCGAGTGAGCGTGACTGGAACAGCATGAGTGTCTCCGGTGAAATCCCGATACGGCCCGCCCGCCTAGTCGCCCGCGCACTGCGCGAGCAGGACCGCGAAGCCGCCGAACGTCGCTGCCAGCGCATGACGCTGGGCGTCCGTCACGCGAATATAGCGCCGGAACGACGGCATGCGATTCACCACTTCGCTGCCGCCGAACGGCACGACCCGCAGCGTCCAGCGGGTGCCGCGCGCTTCGATCGCACAGTATGTCAGATCGAGTTCCATCAACGCGGCCCGCCACGCGGGACACGCGAGCAGGGCCGCCAGATGCCGGGCAAAGCGCGCGTCGGCGCGCGTGTCGAGCGTCGCCGCGACATCCGTGCGGCGCAGCCAGCCGCGCTGCGCGATCGTCGCCGCGCCGTGCGCTGGCGGTCCCGGCAGGGTGGCAGTCAGCCGGACCTGCACCGTATGCATCAGGAATTGCCGGTCGACCGTTTCCTGCGCGTGCAGCGCCATGCCGCCCGGCAGCCCCATCGCCGCGCGCAGCTCGGCCGCCCCGCTGCCGAGCGGGCCGCTCGCGTCGGCGCGCAGGTCGTGCGCGATCCGGGCGAGCGTCGCGGCCC
>NZ_JAWJWL010000015.1:156491-174296 GCF_034721475.1 Burkholderia alba
GTCGCGCCGCGCCGGTAGCCCGGCGCGGCGCCCGGCGCGAACCAGCGGCGCCACCCGCGTTTGACCGTCGTCCCATCCATCCCATCCATCCCGTCGCCTCTCACGCCTGCGCGGCGTGCTCGTTGCGCAGCACTTCCTCGACCGGCACCGGCCGGAACGGATGCTTGCGCTGCACCACCACGGTCCAGAACAGCGCATACGCGGCGGTCAGGCCGAGCATCGCGCCGAACGGCACGTAGATGTCGCGGCTGTTCATGCCCGGCGGCGCGATGTACCAGATCGCCAGCACGATGCCGACGCTCGACACGATCTGCGGCAGCGGAAACCACGGCGACCGGTACGGCCGCGGCAGATCCGGCCGGCGGATCCGCAGCATCACCACCGACAGCGTGACGAGCAGATACGCGGTGCCCCATGCGCAGGTCGCCGCGAGCACCAGGTGCAGGATGCTGTCGAGATTGCCCTGGATCAGCCACGCATGCGCGATCGGCACGATCGCCGCCGCGACGATGCCGACCACCGGCGTCTTGAAGCGGGGATGCAGGTACGCGAAGCATTTCGGCAGCGCGCCGTCGATCGCCATCCCGTACAGGATGCGCGGCAGGCCCGCCATCAGCGTGTTGATGGTCGCCGCGCCGGCGAACAGGAACGCGACGCCGAACCAGATCCGTCCGAACGGCCCGAGCACCTGCAGCGCGAAGGCGGGAATCGCCCCCGGCGTGTCGAGCAGGTGCGTGAGGCCGTCCGCGCTCACCGCGACGTTCGGCACCTGCCGCTTGATCGCCGCGCCGTAGATGAACATGCAGACCGCGACGCCGATCAGCCCGAGCGCCATCGCGCGCGGGATGGTCTTGCCCGGCGTCTTCATTTCGGGCGCGAGCGGCGTGACGAACTCGCAGCCCACGAACATGAACATCGCCATCCCGACCAGCGACAGCACGGCGGGCACCGACGCGCCCACTTCGGACCGTCCGAACCAGCCGTCGAGCGGCACGGCCGGCGCGGCGGCCAGTCCCAGCACGCCGAAGATCATCAGCGACAGCCACATGCCCGCCGTCAGCACGATCTCGAGCTTGCTGAACACCTTGATGCCGATGATGTTGGTGATCGCGAACGTGACGACGAGACCAACGCCGACCAGCCACGCGCTGTTGTGCTTTTCGAGCGCCGCGTTCAGCGACTCGAAATTGACGAGCGCCATGATGCCGCTCAGGATCGTTTCCGCCGTGCCGGCGAAGACGTGCACGAGAAAGTACGCGGAGATCGTGCCGGTGATCGCCCAGAACCGGCCGAGGCCGCACGACAGGTAATCGTAAACGGAGCCCGCCGTCGGCAGCATCGCGGCCGCTTCCGAGAAGGTGGTCGCCTGTGCCTGCATCATCACGAACGCGATGATCATCGCGACCGCGAACGCCCAGCCGCCCATCCCGAACCCGGAGGTGGCGGTGAGGATCACCGGACTCGCCATGATGAGACCGACGGCGCTCGCGAGCGCCGTCGGAAAACCGACCGCCCCCGCTTCGAGCGCGGTCGGCGCCCCGTTTGCCGGACCGGCCGCCGAGCCGCCCTGCGTGCTGGAATACCCTGATGAACCCGACATACCCGTCTCCTGGTTGATCTGCCGATGTCGAGACCATACGGAGGCCAAAATTCCCGCGGATAGCGCAAATCGGCAAACCGGCCGGCGGCCGCGTCGCGCGGTGCCGGCCGGTGCGCCGCGCGGCAGCGTCAGGCGCGCCGAAACGGCGTCGCCTCGAAGCCCGCCGCCAGTCCGGCGACGATCCGGTCGAGTTCCTCGCGCCCGATCACGAGCGGCGGCGACAGGATGATCTTGGTGCCCACCGGACGCACCAGCACGCCGTTCTCCCGTGCGACCTCGGCCACCGCATTCGCATAGCCCGACGTCGGATCGATCGGCTCGCGCGTCGCCTTGTCCGCGACCAGATCGAGCGCGATCATCAGCCCCTTGCCGCGCACCTCGCCGACCGCCGCGAAACGCTCGACGAACGGCTGCAGCGCATCCAGCAGATAGGCGCCCTGCTTCGCCGCGTTCGCGGGCAGATCCTCGCGCAGCACGATGTCGAGACTGGCGAGCGCCGCCGCGCAGGCGACCGGATGCCCGGCATAGGTATAGCCGTGCATGATCGCGCCGCCGAAATCGGCGTTCTCGGCGAAGGCGTCCTCGATCCGCGCATTCACCGCGGTCGCGCCGAGCGGAATGTAGCCCGACGAAATGCCCTTCGCGAGACACATGATGTCGGGCCGCACGCCCCAGCCGCGGCTGCCGAACAGGCTGCCGCTGCGCCCGAAGCCCGTCACCACCTCGTCGGCGATCAGCAGCACGCCGTGGCGATCGCAGACCTCGCGCACGAGCGGCCAGTAGTTCGCGGGCGGGACGATCACGCCGCCCGCGCCCTGGATCGGCTCGGCGATGAACGCGGCCACCGTGTCCGGGCTCTGGAACAGGATCTCGCGTTCGAGCAGTTCCGCGCAGAGGCGACCCAGTTCCTCCGGATCCTGCGTGAACGGGTTGCGATACAGCCAGGGCGTCTCGACGTGGAAACAGCCCGGCAGGTTCGGTTCGTAGTTGCGCCGGAATACCGTGTTGCCGTTGACCGACGCGCCGCCGAAGTGGGTACCGTGATACCCCTGCTTCAGCGAGATGAACTTGGTGCGATCGGCCTGCCCGCGCAGCTTCCAGTACTGGCGCGCGATCTTGAGCGCCGTCTCGATCGAATCGGAGCCGCCCGAGCTGTACAGCACGCGCCGCATGCCTTCCGGCGCCATCATGTCGATCAGCAGCGTCGACAACTCCTCCGCGCGCGGGTGCGTGACGCCGTCGAACAGCTGGAAATACTCCAGCTCGTCGAGCTGGCGCACGATCGCCTGTTTCACCTCGGCCCGGTTGTGGCCGACGTTGACGTTCCACAGGCCGGCCACGCCGTCGACGAGGCGGTGGCCGCGATCGTCGAAGACGTAGCAGCCGTCGCCGCGCACGATCCTGATCGGATCGCGGCGCTTCATCTCGTTCGGGTGCAGCATCGGGTGCCAGAAACGGGAATCGTTGTAGCTCATGGTGTGTGCTCCGGATAATCCAGGGAAAGGGGACGCGGCGCTCAGTGCGCGATGCAGACGGATTTGGTTTCGGTGAAGCCTTCCACCGCGTACTGGCCGAATTCGCGGCCGATGCCCGATTGCTTGTAGCCGCCGAACGGCATCGCCGGATCGAGCGGAATGTGGCAATTGACCCAGACGGTGCCCGCCTCGATGCGCGGCACGAGATCCATCACCGCCTTCAGGTCGTTGCTCCACAGGCTCGCGGCAAGCCCGTACGGCGACGCGTTGGCCGCGCGGATCGCCTGCTCCACGTCGTCGAACGGCTGCACGACCACCACCGGGCCGAACACCTCGTCGCGCACGATCGCGCTGTCGGGCGGCGCGTCGGCAAGCACGGCGGGCTTCACGAAGTAGCCGGGCAGATCGTCGGCGCGCGCGCCGCCCGCGAGAAACGCGATGCCGTCCCGCCGGGCGCGCTCGATGTGCTGCAGCACCTTGTCGCGATGGTGCGCGGACACGAGCGGGTTGATCTGCGCGGCCGCGTCGAGCCCCGGCCCGAGCCGCATCGCGGACGCGATGCCCGCCAGCCCGTCCGCGAGCTGCCGGTACCGGCTCCGGTGCACGTAGATGCGCGATGCCGCGGCGCACACCTGCCCCTGGTTGAAGAACGCGCCGGCGGCGACGCCGTCGAGCGCCTGCGCGACATCGACGTCCTCCAGCATCACGACCGGATTCTTGCCGCCCAGCTCGAGCGAGAAGCGCGTCATGTTCTGCACGGCCGCGGCCCCGACCAGCTTGCCGGTCGCGGTCGATCCGGTGAACGAGATCTTGCCGACCGACGGATGGCCCGCGAGCGCCGCGCCGCATTCGCGGCCGCCCGTCACGACGTTGAACGCGCCGGGCGGCACGCCCGCGTCGAGCGCCAGCTCGGCCAGACGCAGCGCGGTGAGCGGGGTCTCGGGCGACGGCTTCAGCACCACCGTGCAGCCCGCCGCCAGCGCGGGCACGAGTTTCCATACCGCGATCATCAGCGGGAAATTCCACGGCACGATCGCGGCCACCACGCCGACCGGCTCCTTGCGCGTGTAGGCCGTGTAGCGCGCGCCGGGCGGGAACGGGATCGACACGTCGAGCGTCTGCCCCGTGATCTTGGTTGCCCAGCCCGCCATGTAGCGCACGTATTCGATGGTCGCGCCGACCTCGACGCCGCGCGCGACGTTGATCGACTTGCCCTGGTTCAGCGTCTCCAGTTGCGCCAGCTCCTCCGCATGGGCTTCGAGCAGATCGGCGAGCCGGAGCAGGATGCGCTCGCGGTCGGCGGGCCGCAGGCCGCTCCAGGTCTTCGAATCGAAGGTCCGCCTCGCGTTCGCGACCGCGTGATCGACGTCCTGCGCGTCGGCGTCCGGCACCCGTGCGAGCCGCTCGCCGGTAGCCGGATCGAACACGTCGAGCGTGCGCGGCGAATGGGCGGGACGCATCCCGCCGTCGATGAAAAGGCCGAATTCGCGCGCGGCGAACGCACGCACCGCGTCACTCACGGTGACGGTAGTCGTCTGAGTCATAAGCGTCTCGTTATTGTGGTTGAGCATCCACGCCCGACGGGGCGCGACATCCGCGTACCACTCTAGCGAGCGTGTTTCGCGCACGGTTAGCGCAAATCGGCAGACCGGCGCCGATCCGCGCCGCCGTCCTGGAGGAACAGCGCGCCGACCAGTTCGGTGCGGTTCGATACGTTCAGCTTGCGGAACATCCGGATCAGGTGGGTCTTGACGGTCGGCTGGCCGAGCGCGAGATCGCGGGCGATCTCCTTGTTCGAGCGGCCGTCGCGCACGAGGCGCGCGATCTGCTCCTCGCGGTAGGTCAAGCGCTCCTCGCAGGCGATCCGGCGGATACCGCGCACGGCGCGCAGATGCGGCAGCAGCGCGGCTTCGAGCAGAGGCTGCAACGCGTCGAGCGCCGCCAGCGCGTCCCCGGAGAAGCGCTCCGCCCCGCCCGCCCGCAGCAGCGAGAACGCCGCGACCGTGACGCCGCCGTCGCGCAGCAGCACCTCGACGACGTCCGACACGTCGTGCTGACGCAGGAAGCCGGTCCAGTACGCGGAGGCCGCGCGCCGCTCGTCCGGCAACTGCGACGCGAGCGTGATCACCGCGCCCGGTTGCGACGCGCAACGCGACGGATGCAGCGGATCGAGCATCCGGTAGCGGCCGACGTACGCGCGATGCATCGCCTCCGTCATGCCGAACAGTTCGAAATCGGCGGGCTGGCTATCGGTGTCGAGCCGGTAGAACACCACCGCCGTGGCGCGGCTCAAGGTCTGCAGGGCCGTTACGCAGGCGCGCAGCGCGGCACGCCAGGCGGCTCGGGAAGCGTCGGTCATGGGCGATGAAGGGGACGGAATGACGCGGTGTCGCCGAATCGCGACCCGGCCAGAGTAGACGCCGGATCGGACGGACCGGTAGCACGAATCGGCAAACCCTCGAACCGGTCATGGGCGCGCCGGCCCCCGCGGCCGCAGCGAGCGGGAGCCGCGTCACGACGGTGAGCCGTGGCGCCCGCCGGCGCGGCACCTGGAAGCCGCACGCCGCCGGGAGCGCCTGTCCGGGATGCGGCCCGTCACCCCGGCCGGTGTCACGCCATCGCGGCCCCGCTCTCCGGCAGCGTCGCGCCGCCGTCGACGACGATCGTCTGCCCAGTGATGTAGGCCGCCGCGTCGGACGCGAGAAACAGCATCGCCGCCGCGATGTCGGCCGGCTCGCCGAGGCGGCCGAGGGGAATGCCGCGCACGATCCGGGCGCTCAGCGCCGCGTCGCCGAGGTTGTCGGCGGCCGGGGTGCGGATCATGCCGGGTTCCACCCCGTTGACCGTCACGTTGCGCGCGGCCAGTTCGAGCGCCGCCGCGCGGATGAAGCCGTTGACGCCCGCTTTCGATGCCGCGTAGTGCGCGAGCCCCGGATACGCGACGCGCGGACCGGTCACCGACGACGTCGCGAGCAGGCGCCCACCGCCGCGCCGCGAGAACGCGGGGAGCGCCGCCTGCGCGAGCCAGAACAACGCGCTCAGGTTGACGTCGAGCGTGCGCGCGAGCACGGCCTCGGTGATCGCGTCGAACCGCGTCAGCGGGAAATACGCCGCGTTGTGAACGACGACGTCGAGCGCGCCGTAGTCCGCTTCCACGCGCGCAACCAGGTCGAACAGTTCGTCCCGCTGCGCGACGTCAGTCCGATAGCCGCGCACCGTCTGTCCATCGGCGAGCCCCTGCCGCGCAAGCCGGTCGGCGAGCGCCGTCGCAACCGGCAGTTGCAGGTCGGCGATCGCCACCGACGCGCCCGCCGCCGCGAACGTCTCGACGATGGCCGCGCCGATCCCTTGCGCACCGCCGGTCACGAGCACCGCCCGACCGGTGAAATCGGCGCCGAACCGGGCGGGCGACAGGCCGCCGCCGGCGCTTGGAGGCGAGGTGTCCGCGCCCGTCATTGCACGCCCGGATGCACGGTTTCGTTGAGCACCTGCGCGAACGCGCCGATCGGAAAATTCGACAGCGCGCCGAAATCGCCGGCGCGATAACCGAAGATCTTGCCGTCCGTCTTGCGCTGCGCGAGATCGATCAGCACGACGCCGAGCGTGGGCACGATTTTTTCGCGCCAGACGAACAGGTATAGCGCATCGGCCAGCTTGAAGTAGTGGCAGCGATCGACGTCGGCGAGGCCGCGCTCGACGCCCTCCAGGCATTGCCACGCATAGAAATGCGCGTTCAGGTAGATGTGCTCGTAGCATTCGCTGGCGCTGTAGCGATACATCGTCCGCTTGCCGATCAGTTCGTCCGTCTCCGCGTGCAGCGGTGCGCGCGCCGTCGTGCCGGCGATCACGCCGTGACGAAACGCCACCTCGACGCCGGTCAGCGGCAGGCCGCGCGCGACACGGGTGAACGCATCGACATGCACCTCCGCCTCGGTCGGCAGGACGCCCCGCACCGAAGTCCAGACGCCGTGTGCCGTATCGAGCACGACGCTGACCGATGTCGCGCGCCGCTGCGCATCGATGTAGTCGACGAAATACAGGCCGGGCCGCAACTGCGTCGCACGATATTCGGCCGTCCCGCCGCCGCCCGTGCCGCGCGCCTCCCAGCGCAGCGTCGTCGCGCCGTCGAAGCGGTAGACGACCGGCGCCGCGCCGGACGCGTCGAGCACCAGTTCGCGGCCCGCCAGATCGGCGACGGGGTCCAGAATGTGACTGTCGGGCGCGAAACCCTCGGCCAGCGCGCCAACCTGAATGAAAACCGGATCTGCTTCCATGCGTGTTCTCCGAGTAACCGATCCGTCGCCACGGACGGCGGCGACACCGGCGACCATGGTGCCCGCGCGGGGCAGCGGCGGGTATCAACCGAAAGGATGAACGCGCGACGGGCGCGGCGGCCGGCATGCGGGTACAGTGACGTTCGCGCGGCCTGTCGCGCGTTACCTGTCGTGTTCGTTGCGCCCTCCTGGAGCGTTTCATGCATCGCGTCATCCTGCACCGCTGCGCCGACGCGCCGATCGAAGCGATCAGCCTTGCCACCGATCGGGCGTTCCCGCGTCACGCGCACGACCAGTTCGGCATCGGCGTGATCGCCGCGGGCGCGCATCGTTCGTGGAGCGGCCGAGGGCAGGTCGATGCGCACGCGGGCGACGCGATCATGGTCAATCCGGGGGAGATCCACGACGGCGCGCCGCTCGGCGGCGCCCGTGCGTGGCGCATGGTCTTCGTCGAACCGGAAACGGTGCGGCGCCTCGCGGCGGAGGAAGGGCTCGACGCGGTCGAACTGACCCGCCCCGCCGTGCGCGATCCCTTGCTGGCGGCGCATTTCGCGCGGCTGTTCGCGCGCGCGACCGCGATCGCCGCCCAGCCGACCGCGAGCAGCGAGGCCCTGGTGCGGCTCGCCGCGCACGTGCTGACCCATCATGCCGCCCGGCCGCTGCGGCTTGCCGGTCCGGCACCGTCGGTACGCCGCGCGCTGGAACGGATCGATGCGGCGCCCGCCGCGCCCGTCACGCTGGAAGAGCTTGCGGCGCTATCCGGCGTGAGCCGCTTCCAGTTGCTGCGAGGCTTCTCCCGCGACGTCGGCATCACGCCGCACGCGTATCTGGTCCAGCAGCGCGTGCGGCTCGCCCGGACATTACTGGCAAGTGGCCGGTCGATCGCGGAGGTCGCGTTCGACGCCGGCTTCGCCGACCAGAGTCACCTGACTCGCGCATTCGCGCGGCAGTTCGGGCTCACGCCCGGGCAATACGTAGGCGCACGCGTGGCGCCGTAACCCGCGCAGCCCGGCTCGGGCATCCCGCTTCGCGCCGGAGCCCTTCAATTCGCGGCGACATGCGCTCATGCGCCAGCCGCCGGCGCCTCTCCCCGTCCCCCCACCGCCCGCAATTCCGTTCAAGACGCGCACCCGCGCGGCGCCGACCATCGCGGCATGAATACACGACTCGTCGGATACCTGTACCTCGCGCTCGCGATGATCGGCGTCGGCAGCACCGTCGCCGCCAGCCGTCTGGCGGGAGAAGGCCTGCCCCCGTTCACCGCCACGGCGCTGCGCTTCGCGATCGCCTGGCCGGTGTTCTGCGTGCTGATGCGCATCCAGCGTGTGGCGTGGCCCCGCCCGGCGCGGCGCGACGCTCTGCTGCTGGTGCTGCAGGCAAGCGCGGGCGCCGTCGGCTACACGGTGCTGTTGATCGCCGGGACGCAACTGTCGTCGCCCGTCGAAGCGGGCGTGATGCTCGGCACGCTGCCCGCGATGTCGACGCTGATCGCCGCGCTGCTGCTCGGCGAACGGCAGACCCGCCGCGACGGGTGCGCGGCCGCGCTGGCGACCGCGGGCGTGCTGGCCGTGACGATGCACGGCGGCGCTTCGCAGTGGTCGATGCGTGCGCTGACGGGCGACCTGCTCGTACTCGCCGCCGTCGCGTGCGAATCCGTGTTCGTGCTGCTGAACCGGCGCCTCGCCGTGCCGCTCGCGCCGCTCGCGCTATCGATGACGATGTCGGGCCTCGGCCTCGCGCTGTCGCTCGTTCCCGCCGCCTTCGAACTGCTGGCGGCACGGCCCGCCGTGTCCGCCGGCGCGCTCGGCGCGGTCGTCTACTACGCGCTGGTGCCGACCGTGCTCGGCTACCTCCTCTGGTACGCCGGCTCGGCGCGCACGAGCGGCACGGAAGCCGCGCTGTTCACCGCGCTCGCGCCGGTATCGGCCGTGCTGCTGTCCTCGCTGATGTTCGCCGACGCGCTGACCGCGCCCCGCCTGCTCGGCATCGCGCTCGTGCTGGCCGGTGTGATGGCGGGCGCGTGGCCGCGCCGCCGGCCGCGCGCGGCCACGCTCGCCGGGCCGACGGCACTGGACAAGCGTTGAACGAAGCGGCGGCCGCCCCCGCCGATCCGGCCACCGGACCGCATGCCGCGCCCGGAGCGGCATCCCCCAGCCCCCGGGGCGCCGATCCGCGTCGGAGCGCGACTACGCCCGCCGATCCTCCGACATCGAGCGCCGCATCGCCGCATACTGCAGCAGCATGATGGTTTTGCCGTCGGAGATCTCGCCGCGCGCGATCATCGCCAGCGCATCGTCCAGCTTCAATTCAAGCACCTCGATGTCCTCGCCCTCCGCCTCGACCCCGCCCCCGCCGCCGATCTTCGAGTGCGAATCGTAGTCGGCGATAAAGAAGAACAGCTTCTCGGTCACCGAACCCGGGCTCATGAACGCTTCGAACACCTTCTCGACGCGCTCGACCCGATAGCCGGTCTCCTCCTCGACTTCCTCGCGGATCCGCGCTTCCGGCGACGCATCGTCGAGCAGGCCCGCCGGTGTCTCGATCAGCATGCCGTCATGCCCGTTGACGAACGCCGGAAAGCGGAACTGCCGCACCAGCAGCACGGTGCCGCGCGCGCGATCCTGCAGCAGGATGGTCGCGCCGTTGCCGCGATCGTAGGTCTCGCGGCTCTGCCGCTGCCACGACTTGTCGCGCCGCTGGAATTCGAACGTGGTTTTCCTCAGCACGTACCAGTCGTCGGACAGCACCTTGGTCTCGAGAATGCGCACGCGCTCGGATGTCGCGATCATCGATCACCTCCATTGTCAGCATCGGAGCCCGATGGTATCGTGCATATTCGTGCAAAAACAAGAAATTTCGTGCAAGGCGATCCGATGCTGACCGACCAGAGAAAATCCGCGATCCTCGCCGCGCTCAAGCGCGACGGCCAGGTCCTCGCGAAACAGTTGAGCGATGCGTTCGGCGTGTCGGAAGACACGATCCGGCGGGATCTGCGCGAGCTGGCCGCCGAGGGCCGGCTCCAGCGCGTGCATGGCGGCGCGCTGCCCGCGTCGTCCGCCGACGCGGATTTCGCGCGGCGGCTGCCGCTCGAATCCGGCGCGAAGCGCGCGATCGCGCAGGCCGCGGCGGGCATGATCTCGAACGGTCAGGTCGTGATCCTCGACGGCGGCACGACCGCCGTCGAACTCGCCCGCCAGTTGCCGCGCGCGCTGACGGCAACGGTCGTCACGCACAGTCCGAGCGTCGCCGTCGAACTGGCCGGCCATCCGGGCGTCGAGGTGGTCATCATCGGCGGGCGGCTCTTCAAGCATTCGATCGTGACGGTCGGCGCCGCCGCGCTCGAAGCGCTGGCGGCGATCCGCGCCGACCTGTACTTCATGGGCGTCACGGGCGTGCACCCGAGCGCCGGCTTGAGCACCGGCGATCTCGAAGAGGCCTACATGAAGCGCGCGCTTGCCGCGCACGCGGCGGAAACCATCGTGCTCGCGTCGGCGGACAAGCTCAACGCCGCTTCGCAATACCGGATCGGCGAACTCGCGCTGGCGACGGCGATCATCGTCGAACGGCACACCGATGCGGCGCTCACCGAGCCGCTGGCGGCGGCGGGCGTATCGATCGTGCACGCGTGACGACGGCGCGAACGCACGTCGGCGCGGCTGCGATTCGCGGCGAAAAACCGGCTGGATTCAAACGGGACAACCGCGCGGACCGAACGGCCGGCGGCAGTTCGCACGAACGTGCGATGCAGGAGAAACCACGTGGCACAACCGCCGGGTCGCGGCGGATCGCGCGGCCGGGAGCCGGACAACCGGGCCATCCGGCCCGTCCGGCACGGCATAGCGCACGATGAAAAGCGGGCTCGCGATGACGAGCCCGCCGCGCGCCTGACGCGCTTACTTGGCCTTCTCGGCCGTATCCGAGATCGCCTGACCGCCCTTCGAAATATCCTGGCCCGCGCCAGCGATCGTATTGCAGCCGGCGAGTGCGGCGGTCAAGATCAGCAGAACAGCAGCAATCGAACGAGTCATTCGCAATCTCCTTGAAAAGATGGGCCCGTCACCACGAGCAATCGACACCAGTGCGGCTCGCCTCCGCGCGGCCTGGCCGGGCGGGGACTGGTCCCGATTATACGGACGCGCCGGGCACCCGCTACCCGTCGATTGTTAAACGTGGTGAAGCTCGCACAGGCGAACGCCGGCCGGACACACGCCGGCCGCGCGGAGATATTTTGCTTGACTTCGGCTGTCGCCGCCCTAATATACGCATCGCGTACATTTTCACCGATCAAGGCCGACCGATGACCGTTCCCCAGCAAGCGTTCCTCCGCGATGCGATGCGCCGCCTCAACATGACCCGCGAAGCATTCGCGAATCGTATCGGCGTCAGCCGGCGGGCCCTCGATACCTGGCTCCTGCCCGACGATTCGCAGGAATCGCGCAGCATGCCGGAGATCGTCGAGCGCTTCGTCTCGGAAATCGTCCTGCACGCGTCGCCCACCAACAGCTATACGCAAAGCGTAGATCCTCACTCGCTGGCGGGCCAGTTCCCGTTCGAAGGCCGGCCGCAACTGCTGTCGGTCGACCAGTTCTCGCGGGATGCCGTCGAGGCGCTGTTCCGCGTCGCCGACGTGATGCAGCCGATCGCGCGGCGCCGCAAGATCTCGCGCGTGCTCGAAGGCGCCGTGCTCGGCAATCTGTTCTTCGAGGCCAGCACCCGCACCCGCGTATCGTTCGGCGCGGCGTTCTGCCGGCTCGGCGGCTCGGTGTGCGACACCACCGGCTTCACGTTCTCGTCGATGGCGAAGGGCGAATCGATCTACGACACGAGCCGCGTCATGGCGGGCTATGTCGACGCGCTGGTGATCCGCCATCCCGAGCAAGGCTCGGTGGCCGAGTTCGCGCGCGCGATCAACCTGCCCGTGATCAACGGCGGCGACGGCCCCGGCGAACACCCGAGCCAGGCGCTGCTGGATCTCTACACGATCCAGCGCGAATTCTCGCGGCTCGGCAAGATCGTCGACGGCGCGCACATCGCGCTGGTCGGCGACCTGAAATACGGCCGCACCGTCCATTCGCTCGTCAAACTGCTCGCGCTGTATCGCGGCCTCAAGTTCACGCTGGTGTCGCCGCCGATGCTCGAAATGCCCGCGCACATCCTCGAGCAGATTTCGAAGAACGGCCACGTGGTCGAACAGACCCACGATCTGGCGGCGGGGCTGGCGGGCGCGGACGTCGTCTATGCGACGCGCATCCAAAAGGAGCGCTTCACCGACGAGTCGTTCGAAGGCTACACGCCCGATTTCCAGATCAACCAGGCGCTCGTCGACGCCGTGTGCGGGCCGGACACGCTGATCATGCACCCGCTGCCGCGCGACAGCCGGCCCGGCGCGAACGACCTGTCGACCGACCTGAACCGCGATCCGCGCCTCGCGATCTTCCGGCAGACCGACAACGGCATCCCGGTCCGGATGGCGATTTTCGCGGTGCTGCTCGGCGTGGAAAACCAGGTTCAGCATTCGATGCGCGACGCCGCATGGCGCCCGCCCTCGTACCTCGGCCCCGAAGACGCGGTATTTCACGGGATCGACTGAACCCGCGCGGCGCGGCCCGCCGGGCAGCGGACCCGGCCCCCGCCCGCTCGGCCGCGCGGAGATGAAGGCGCGCTCCGGGCGGACGATCGCCGAGCATCCGGTCCGCCGATGCTTCGGCTCGGCTCCCCCTTCCCGCAAGACTTCGACGGACGCCCGACGAGGCAGCCCCGAAATACCCGCCCCCTCGACGCCGGCTTGTCCGGCGCGCACCCGCCGCTCGAGCATCCGGCCTCACGGCACCTTCATCGCGCGCCGCCGCCCGCACCGCGCATCGAGCCGGATATCGGGCGAGCTTTCTCGCCCCAATTTTCACATCACGAGAAAATCACACGCAGCGCCTCGCGGCAGTCCGCATTCTTTGCATCTTTCCGCCAGATAGCCTGAAATCTTTGCGTTTGTTCACACAAACGTAACAAGAACGCTTCTCATTCATTAATTTATTAACTAGAATGCCACTCGAAAACGATTTGTAATAAATGTGAGCGTGGCGCCGCGATTCCCGAACGGCGTTCGCGCTCCGCCACACTGGCAAGGAAATAGCTGTCATGAAGCCGCGCACCGACGAGCTGAAGCTCGGAAAATTCACCACGCTTTGCAGCGTGCTCGCCGCCACCCCCGCGTTCGCGCAGGACGCCACGCCGCTCGACAACGAAAAGCATCTCGCGCCGATCGAGGTGAAAGGCAAGGCGCAAGCCAGCTACAAGGCGGATTTCTCGTCGTCGATGAAATTCACCGCCCCCCTCGTCGACACGCCGAAGTCGGTCACGGTGATTCCTCAGGAACTGATCCGCAACAGCGGCGCGTCGACGCTCACCGAAGCGCTGCGCACCGTGCCCGGCATCACGTTCGGCGCGGGCGAAGGCGGCAATCCGCTCGGCGATCGTCCGTTCATCCGCGGCTACGACTCGCAAGGCAGCATGTTCGTCGACGGCATGCGCGACACCGGCGCGACCACCCGCGAAATCTTCAATACCGAGAACATCGAGATCACCAAGGGCTCCGACGGTGCGTACGGCGGCCGCGGCGGCGCGGGCGGCAGCATCAACGTGATCACCAAGACCCCGCACCTGGGCACCACGGCCGCGGCCAGCGCGGGGTTCGGCACCGATCGCTACCGCCGCTTCACCGCGGACGGCAACTGGCAGTTCGCCGAACATGCGGCATTCCGCCTGAACCTGATGAGCCACAACAACGACGTGGCGGGCCGCGACGCGGTGAACAACGAACGCTGGGGCGTCGCGCCGTCGGTCGCGTTCGGGCTCGGCACGGCCACCCGCGTTACCGCGAGCTACTACCACCTGTCGACCGACGATCTGCCGGACGGCGGCATCCCGTACTTCTACACCACCGGCAACAAACCCGCGAACGTCGACACGATCTACCCGGCAAAGGTCGACCGTCACAATTTCTACGGCCTGATCAACCGCGATTTCCGCAAGACCACGTCCGACATCAGCACCGTGCGGATCGAGCACGACATCACGCCGTCGCTGACGGTGCGCAACACCACGCGCTACACGGAATCGACCCAGGACTACATCTGGACGCAGCCCGACGACAGCCAGGGCAACGTCGTGAACGGCCGCGTCTGGCGCCGCAACAACAACCGCAACAGTTCGATCAACAGCATCGCGAACCAGACCGAACTGTTCGGCGAATTCCGCACCGGTCCGTTCAAGCACAGCTTCACGACCGGTATCGAACTGTCGCGCGAATGGGGCAAGCGCGATACGTACACCGTCGCGACCGACACCGGCAAGATCTGCCAGAAAGGCATCGGCGCGGCGTCCGGCTACAACTGCACGAGCCTGTGGTCGCCGAACCCGAACGATCCGTGGGCGGGCTCGATCACGCCGAACAACGACCCGACCCACGCACGCACGGTCACCAAATCGATCTACGGCTTCGACACCGTCGAGCTGACCCGGCATTGGCAGATCAATGCGGGCGTACGGATCGACGACTACTCGACCCGCTTCACCGACACCCGCGCGAACGGCTCGAAAACCTACACCCGCGACGACACGCTGGTGAACTGGCAGCTCGGCCTCGTGTTCAAGCCCGTGCAGAACGGCAGCATCTACGCGTCGTACGCGACGTCGTCGAGGCCCGCCGGCATGCTGCTCGGCGAAGGCGCGGAAAGCCAGTCGCTCACGCCGGGCCGCGGCGGCGTCGGCCTGAACGCCGACCAGCTCGCGCCGGAAAAGAACCGCAGCATCGAGCTCGGCACCAAGTGGAACGTGCTGAACGACAAGCTGTCGCTGACGGCCGCGCTGTTCCAGATCGACACCACCAATGCCCGCGTCACGCTGCCGAACAACCAGTACGCGATGGTCGGCAACAAGCGCGTGCAGGGTCTCGAACTGGGCGTCGCCGGCCAGCTGACCAGCAAGTGGCAGGTATTCGGCGGCTACACGTACATGAAAAGCGCATTGCGCGACAACGGCAAGGACACCGCCGACAACGGCAAGCAATTCCCGAGCACGCCGCGCAACAGCTTCACGATGTGGACCAACTACGACGTCGTGCCGAAGTTCACGGTCGGCGGCGGCGCGTTCTTCATGTCCGAGGTGTACGGCGACACCGCGAACCTGCGCGCCGTGCCCTCCTACTGGCGTTTCGACGCGATGGCGCAGTACCGGATCAGCAAGAAGCTCGATGTCCAGTTGAACGTGCAGAACCTGTTCAACCGCACCTACTTCGACCAGGCGTATCCGGCTCACTACGCGTCGATCGCCCCGGGCCGTTCGGCGTTCGTCACGCTGAACGCGCGCTACTGATCGATGCGGCCGGTCACGCTCAACGCGCTGGCGGCGGTGTCGCCCGGCCGGTTCGCCGCGATGCTCGCCGGGCCGCCCGACGTCGCCGCCGCGTGGGTCGCGGCGGCGGCCGAGAACGGCATCGTCGAGGCGCAGGCGGTCTACGGACAGTACCTGCTCGACGGCCACGGCGTCGCGCGCGATCCGGCGGCCGCGCTCCGCTGGTTCAAGCACGCGGCGCAGGCCGACCATCCGATGGCGATGAACATGCTCGGCCGCTGCTACGAATTCGGCTGGGGCACGGCGGCCTGTGCGAGCGTCGCCGTGTACTGGTACCGCCAGGCCGCGCACGCGGGGCTCGACTGGGGCATGTACAACTACGCGACGGCGCTGGCGCTCGGCCAGGGCGTCGACGAAAACCGCGCGCAGGCGCTCGCCTGGTTCGAAAAGGCGGCAGCGCTCGGCCATGCGAAATCGATCAACCTGATCGGCGGATTCTACGAGGACGGCTGGATCGTCGCGGCGAACGGCGATACCGCGTTCGACCACTACCGGCGCGCGGCGGAGGCCGGCGATTTTCGCGGACAATTCAACTATGCGCGCCTGCTCGGCGAACGCGGCCGCGTAGCGGAAGCGCTCGACTGGCTCGCCCGGGTGCCGCGCACCGCGACGCCCGCCTTCGTCGGCAAGATGCGCGCGTTTCTGGCGGATTCTCCGATCGATGCGTTCCGCGCCGCGGCTCGCGCCGTCGGCCCCGTACCGGAGCCCGCATCATGATGCTGCACATCCCGGGCGTTCTGACCAAGGCACAGGTCGCGCAATGCCGCGACGTGCTCGACCACGCCGATTGGGCCGACGGCAACGCCACTTCAGGCGCGCAGTCGGCGCTGGCGAAACGCAACCGCCAACTGCCCGAAGGCTCGTCCGCGGCACGCACGGTCGGCGACGCGATCCAGGACGCGCTCGCCCGCAATCCGCTGTTCTTCTCCGCCGCGCTGCCGCTCAAGGTGTTCCCCCCGCTGTTCAACGCCTACGCGGGCGGCGAGGCGTTCGGCACGCACGTCGACAATGCGATCCGCCTGCTGCGCGGCACGGATTTCCGCGTGCGCAGCGATCTGTCGGCGACGCTGTTTCTCGCCGAACCCGAGCACTACGACGGCGGCGAACTGTGCGTCGAAGACACCTTCGGCGTACACCGCGCCAAGCTGCCCGCGGGCGATCTGGTGCTGTATCCGGCGTCGAGCCTGCATCACGTCACGCCGGTCACGCGCGGCGCGCGCATCGCGTCGTTCTTCTGGATTCAGAGCATGGTGCGCGACGACGGCGACCGGACGCTGCTGTATCAGCTGGATACGCAGATTCAGGCGCTGTCCGCGGAGAAAGGCGCGCAGGATCCAGGGGTCATTGCGTTGACGGGGATTTATCACAACCTGTTGAGGAAGTGGGCGGATGCGTAGCGTGATGCAGGAGTCTGTCGTAGAGGCGTGAGGATCGCCCCATCCCAAAGCCAAGGCGTAGGTTTTGGCGTAGGTAATTTGGGGGTGGAAATGAAGTTTGATGCGAACAAAATCCGCCGCATGGTTCAGGGTACTGACGAGCCGATCGACGGATTCGCTGGCTTGCGTATCAGTGCAGGAGCCAAGCGCAGAACTTGGGTCTATCGATACAAGTCACCGCTCGATGGCAAAATGAAGCAAATCAAGCTCGGCGAGTGGCCTGTGATGCCCTTCTCCGCAGCGATTACCGCATGGGAGGAACAACGTCAGATTCGAAGCTCAGGTCTAGACGTGGCCCTCAACCGAAAGCTTGAACGGGAACGATTACTCGAACAACAGAGAGAAGCGGCGAAGCCGCCCTACACCGTCAAAATGGCATGTCTGGACTACTACAACGAGCACGTTGTCAAAGCCAGAAAGCCCAAAAGTGGCCATGAAAAGAGCACTCGACATAGCGGACCTTACCCTGAAGGTCCTATCGTGCCTCGCGATCATCGGCGGTGGCATATGGGCGTATTACCAGTTCGACATCGCCGGGGCCTGTCATTAATTTCGTGTTCGAGGCATATCATGACGCCAAGGAGTCAATATGCCCCGCAAACCGAAAGCCA
>NZ_JAWJWL010000016.1:0-171438 GCF_034721475.1 Burkholderia alba
GTCGCGCGGCTATACGGGCGGCTTCGGCACCGACCTCATGCTGAAGGATCTGGGGCTCGCGAACGACGCGGCGAAGCAGGCGCGACAGCCGGTGTATCTCGGCGCGCTCGCGCAGCAGCTGTATCAGACGATGAGCGCGCAAGGGGCGGGCAAGCTGGATTTTTCGGCGGTGATTCGCCTGTACCAGCCGGCGCAGAAGAAGGACGCCTGATGATCGAACTCGACTACACCGACGACGGCGCGATCGCGCTCGTCACGTTGGACAATCCGTCCGCGAACACCTTCACGCAGGACGGACTCCGGCAGCTTCGCGAGATCGTCGGCCGGCTCGACGCCGAGCCGCGCGTGCGCGCGCTCGTCGTCACCGGCGCCGGCCCGAAGTTCTTCAGCGCGGGCGCCGACCTGAAGACGTTCGCCGACGGCGACCCCGCGACGGCGCGCGCGATGGCCGCGTGCTTCGGCGCCGCGTTCGAGGCGCTGCACGATGCGCGTTTCGTGACGATTGCCGCGATCAACGGCTATGCGATGGGCGGCGGACTCGAATGCGCGCTGGCCTGCGACCTGCGGATCGCCGAGCGGCATGCGCAGATGGCGCTGCCCGAGCCGTCGGTCGGGCTGCTCCCCTGCGGTCTCGGCACCCAGACGCTGCCGTGGCTGGTGGGCGAGGGCTGGGCGAAACGGATCATTCTCGCGGGCGTGCGCGTCGACGCGGACACCGCGCTGCGCATCGGGCTCGTCGAGGACGTGGTGGAAACGGGCGGCGGTCGCGACGCGGCGCTGGCGCTGGCGCGCCAGGTTGTCCGGCAGGGCCCGCTCGCGATCGAGTACAGCAAGCGGCTGATCGGTCTTGCCCGTCAGGGCGTGCCGCGCGGCGCGGCGCTCGCGATCGAGCGCGAGCGCTTCGTCGATCTGTTCGACGGCGGCGAGCCGCGCGAAGGGGTGGCGGCGTTTCTCGAGAAGCGCAAGCCGCGCTGGAACCAGGACGAAGGAGGGGCGCGATGAGTACGCCGGTGATCGAGCGCGACGGACGCGACACGGACGCCGCGAATGAAGTGCTGCTGCGCGTGGTGAACCGCGTGGCGCTGATTACGCTGAACCGTCCCGGCGCGCTCAACGCGCTGTCGCACGGGATGGTGCGCGAGCTGGCCGTGCTGCTCGAACGCTGCCGGACCGACGATGCCATTGTCGCGGTCGTGCTGCGCGGAGCAGGAGAAAAGGGCTTCTGCGCGGGCGGCGACGTGCGCGCGCTGTACCAGGCAGCGAAGCAGGGCGGGCTCGACTGGCTGCCGTTTTTCGTCGACGAGTACCGGCTCGACTACGCGTTGCATGTCTTCCCGAAACCGATCGTCGCGCTGATGGACGGCATCACGATGGGCGGCGGGATGGGGCTCGCGCAGGGCGCGGCACTGCGCGTGGCCACCGAACGCAGCAAGATCGCGATGCCGGAGACGCGCATCGGATTCGTGCCGGACGTCGGCGCGACGCACTTCCTCGCGAAGCTGCCGGTCGAGCTGTCGTTGTACGTGGGGCTCACGGGCGCGACGCTGTCGGGCGCCGACGCGTTGAGCGCGGGGCTTGCGGACCTGTGCGTGCCGTCGGCGTGGCTCGATACGTTCGAGACGCGGCTCGAACGGGCTGACCTGTCGGGCGATCTGCTGAAGGCGCTGCGCGCGGTGTTCGAGCCGCCGTGCAACGTCGTGCCGCATGCGGCGCTCGACGGACAGCTGCCGTGGATCGTCCGGCATTTCGACAAGCGCTCGGGGGTCGAGCGGATCGCCGCGACGCTGCGGCAGGATCTGGCGCGCGACGAGCTGTCGCGCGAGCAGCGCCAATGGCTGCAGGCGACGCTCGACGCGCTGCTGGGCCATTCGCCGACGATGCTCAACGTGACCCGCGACGCGCTGCTGCGCGGCCGCCAGATGACGCTCGCCGAATCGTTCCGGATGGAGCTGGGCATCGTCGTGCGGGCGATCGAGGAAGGCGATTTCTGCGAAGGGGTGCGCGCGCATCTCGTCGACAAGGATCGCAAGCCGCGCTGGGCGCCGGCATCGCTGGTCGAGGTGCGTGCGGAGCGCGCGCGGCATTTTCTGACGTCGCCGTGGAAGGCGGATGCGCATCCGCTGGCGGGGTTGGGGGCGGCGGAGTAGGGCGAGGTCGGGGTGTGCGCCCTTCGGCACCCGAAAGGGCGTGCTTGATACTCGGGATTCTCTCTCGAACGACTGCCTCGGCGCTGACGCGCCGCAACCGGGGATCGAGCGGCGCCTGCGTCGCGGAGACCGAACCGGACACTGCATCGTGAACTGGCTGGCCGACACCGTTCTTGTCCTGCACTCGCTGGTCGTCCTGTTCATCGCCGGCGGGTTGATCGCGATCTGGGGCGGCGCATGGCTGACGCTCGGGTGGGTGCGCAATCGCGCGTTCCGGATCGTTCACCTCGTCGCGATCGGCATCGTGGCGGCGCTCGCCGCGCTTGATATCCCGTGCCCGCTGACGGTCCTGGAGGATCGGCTCCGCACCGGCCGCGCAGGCACGGAGGGATTCATCCAGCATTGGGTCGGCTACTGGCTGTTCTATACGTTTCCCGGCTGGGTATTTGCGGCGGCTTATGTGGCGTTTCTGGTGGCCGTCGTGCTGACCTGGTGGCGCGTTCCGCCACGTTCGTGAAGGTGCGGTGTATTGGCCCTGGCTGACCCCTTCGCGCCGGAGTTGCAGGCGATCATGTGATCGGTCGATAGGGGGTGTCGATACGGCGCGGCGGCCGGAGAGGGTCCTCTTCGTTTTGGCGGATCGATGCGCTTGGCGGCCTTGTCTTCGAGCTTGACTATCTCCTCGGCCGTGTTCGCCACGCCGAACTTGTGGATTCTCGCGTCGAGGATCGCAGCGGTGCCTGTCTCCCGGTTTTTCTCCCCCAATCCTCTCTCACGCCTTGCGGTGGAATCGTATTCCGGAAAGCGCTATCGCCTTCGGGGCGAGGGCTCCTCGCGAGCGGTGCGGGAGACCCATCCGGAGCGGTGTTCAAGGGAAGCGACGAGATGTTTCCGATGCAATGGCGGAAATTCAATGCGAACTGAATTTTTCCGGCTGCATTTGCCGCTACCATCGCTCTCGGGAGAGCGTCGGCCGGGTGGATCGTCAGTCGTTGGAAAGCCTGTCCGCAGGGGCGTTCTCCCTGGTTTCCCTACCAGAAATGTCCGGGCTCACGGGTTGCTTGCCTCACTTGCCGGAGCTTGCCTGGACTCATGTCCTTCAGGAGCGCACATGTTTGACCACGTGGTATTCGGAGTCCGTGACTATGCAGCGAGCAAGGCGTTCTTTCTCAAGGCTCTCGAACCGCTCGGCCTGGCTGTCGTCCAGGAAGGGCCGCACGGCATCGAGCTGAGTTCGGACGGCAAGACTTCCTTGTGCCTGTTTCAGACCGAGGAGAAGCCGGCGCATCTTCACCTGGCGTTCGTCGCCGAGCATCGCCGGCAAGTCGACGCGTTCCATCGCGCGGCGCTGGAGGCCGGCGGCAAGGACAACGGCGGGCCGGGCCTGCGCCCGCGCTACCACGCGAACTACTACGCGGCGTTCGTCATCGATCCGGACGGGCACAATGTCGAAGTGGTTTGCCATCAACCCGAGGCTTGATTTTTTCATTGAGGCGCGTTCGCAAGTGCGCATCGTCCGCTTGTGAACGCGTGTTGCGTCAATCGACAGGGAGCTCTCGATGACCCCGGCAGAAGTGGTGAACCGACAGCTCGACGCGTACAACGCTCGAGATGTCGAGGCGTTTGCAGCGACGTATGCCGACGATGCGTGCATCTATCGCATGCCGCACTGCGACCTGCGATTTCGCGGGAAGGCGCAGATCATTGAACACTACGGTGGCAAGACCTTCAAGAATCCGGGTTTGCACGCGCAGATCCTCGGGCGTTTGGTCATCGGAAACAAGGTCGTCGACCACGAACGCGCGGTCGGCGTCCGGCCCGAGCCTTTCGAGGTGATGGTGGTCTATGAGGTTCATGACGGACTCATTCAAACGGTATGGTTCTACGAGCCGGACCAGATCTCCGCGCCGCCTGGCGGTGTGTGATGTTCGTCAAGTTGACGCCGGATGGACCATAACGTATTTTGAACTTGGCCGGATCAAATACGAACGCAAAGTAAGCATGACAAATAATTGACGCGTGTCTTACGGTCAATCGGCGTTGGTCACATCACAAGGTATGCGACCTCCGGTGTGATCTAGGTCGCTTCCTGAACGTCTGCTCCCAAGCAACACACGTGGCGGAAACGGATCGGCCTCGGCTAACCGCGTTCGACGGAAATTGGCCATGAGCGCTCGGCCGGCATTAACGCGTAGATGGTCGTCATCCATGACCGCACTGCAATTGAAATGCGCGATGCGCGAGCGCAGCGACTGCATCGACTGACTCGAAGCCTTTTCGGCCTTGATCCATGGAATCCAGATATATCTCAGTTATTTCGTTTCTCGTGCTGGGGTTCGCCGGATAGGCTCAAACGGGCAATTGCGCAGGCAATGTATCCGCATTGGCCGGTGTCTACAGTTCGGCACACCCCGTCACGATCGACGGCGTAAAAGTGCCGACCCATGGATATATCGAGATCGATCAGAATGGTCAAATCACTGCGTTCGAACAGGATGATGAAGGCCCCGCGTCCGTGGGGAGCGGATGCTATAGGTTGGCAGCCGGGACGGCGACCAATGCAGGGCTGCAGGGGCGCATTCTTACGCCAGGCGTTTCGCCGCGCGGCGATGCCGTCTATCAAACCCTCGCCGGTGACGGCGATACGTTCGGGATCCTGGTTGAGCCTGCCGCTAACGGAAACATGCAATGGTTTTTCCACTGGGGGCGCGCGAACAGTACGGTCACAATCAACGGAAGTAAGAATGTCGTCAATTCCGTTAAACAGTCGTCCTATTCCATTAGCGGCCCCGCTTTAGCTTCACCGACGGCAGCGCAGTTGCACAGCATGCTTTGTCACGCAGACACGGTGGCTTTCCCTCACGTAAGACCCAACTTCGTTTTTCATGCCGCGCAGCCGAAAGCCAGCGCAAGACAGGCCGATCCGGGTATCGCAGCGGCGAGCGATCCAGTTGCGACAAGCGCCGTGCGCCAACCCCCGCTTTCGGCGAGCGTTGCCCACTCGCCCTCACCCCTGGCAGCCGCGCTGCCGTTTGAGGCCGGTCAGCCTATCGACACGACCGTGCTCGCGAGGTTGGGTATTGCGTCAGGTTCATCCAAGTCGAAGATCCTGGCGGAATGGGCAAAAAAAGTCGCGTCCGATCCGGACATCAAAACCTACTTTTCTACTGCCAATACGGATCCAACTGGCGCGAGCACATTGGCCTTGTCGCATGCATTGGGTATGGTGGACGGAATGCGGCGAATTTCGCAGCAAGACCGAGAAGCGCTGATGGGCCTGTCAAAACGCGCGCTCGACGGTGCGCCGCCGGATTGTGGGGGCACCAAGAGTCTCCAGGTGATGACGTCACGCTATCTCTCGCTGGAAACGGAGAGTGATGAGGCGTTACGGGCCCAGCTGCGCGCAACGTTCGACTTGCTTAAACAGTCAACCGAGGATACGCCGCCGCCGATCACGGCGGCACAGCGGCTGCAGGCGCAACTTGCGCTCTCCCAATCTATCGCAGATGCTCTGAAACAAGACCCTTCCGAGGCAGACGATCTCGGGCTGTTGATGAGCGGAAAACAAGCAGACCTTTCTCCGGTGGCATGGTGCAAGGCCACACGTCTCTATCGCGACGCCCTCAGCAAGACGCCACAACCGGAACAGGACTGGATCATCCTTGCCGGGCTGGAAAACCAGAGAGATTTTGCCTTCGCGCTCGTCACGATGCTGAAGAATTTCAGTTCGATACCTCAGCCTTCCAAGCAGCCTGCCCTTGTGCCGGCAGTGTTCGATTACGCGGAAATGGTCCGAAAGCGTGTGCGTCCACTCATCGTCTGGGATGGAACGGTCGTTCACGGTGAAACGGTTGTCGAAGTGAGTTGCACGTCATCGGGCAACCTCGAGTCGGTCAGCATTGTTCACTCGAGCGGAAACGCGGCCTGGGACAGGGCGGCTGTCGCAGCGCTCAGACAGGCCGATCCGATGCCGGTGAATGAAAACGGCGAGGCGCCCCGATCATTCAAGATGACGCTGAGGCCCGGTATTTGATGGTCTGTTATCCTGATTTACCGACCGCGCCCCGTTCCGGCAGGTGTGCCGAACCGGGGCTCACGGCACGTTATCGACAGGTCACGGTCGGCGCGATCCAGTCCGCGTAATCAAACCAGTTGCTGTTGTCGGCGGGACGGGCAATCAGCCTCAGGACGGCCACCCGGGTGACGTCGGCCTTGAGCGATGCCGCCGCGGCGCCGGGTTTCATCGTGGCGCTTTGCGTCAGCAGGCGACCATCTCCCCAGACCTGAAAGATGACGTTGCCGTGGCCCGCCGTGCCGTTCTTGCGGTTGATGTAGTCGTCGACGCCGACCTGCGCCGTGAGCGACGTACAGGCGCCGTTCAGGCGAAAGGCAAGGTGCGATGGCGCATTGGTCCCGAACCCGCTCTTGTACGCCACCCCGGCAATGCTTAACGGCGTACCGTCGCCCTTCGCCGCCTCGCCGTTCGACATGTTGGTCTCGACAGGGCCGAAACTGTTTGCCGTGTAGATGGGGGTGGCATTGACGAGCGGGGAGTCGCCCGCCGGGACCCCGTTTTCCGTGCCGGTGACCTTCAGCATGACCATGCCGTTCGCAGGCACCGAAGCGGTGAACTGATCCTTCGCCGGCGCACCATCGGTCTGCGTCCAGAGATTGCGGACCTGTGCGATGCCGCTGCGCAACCCCAGATCGGTCCATTTGACCGAGATATTTGCCGCGGTACCGGTCTGGTTCAACAGCGCGACTGCTCGTTGCCCATTCGGATACAAGGGCTTGTTCCATACTTGCAGCCCGGCCGAGTCCTGGCGGACCAATGCGGCCTGCATATTCAGCGGATCCTGACTGACGGCGATCACGTCGGGATTCTTCAAGATCGCCAGGGTCGACGCGCCGGCATTGCGGATGTCGGTCCCGATAATGAGCGGGCTCCCCATCATCGCCCACATGCCCATGTTGACGCGGTCCTGATCGGCGTTCGGGAGCAGGCCGACTTCGAGCATGTCCATGTCGTTCCAATAACCCGGCACCGCATAGCCGATCAGATTATTGGATGCGTTGATTTGCGAAAGCAGCGAACTGAACGAAGCATTGACGTCCGATGACACGCGTGCGGTATGTGCGATCTGATCGACGCTCGAACCGCCCGTGCCGGGGTAATCCAGGTTGACGGAGTAGAACATGTTCCGGCCCGCCGACGCGAGCGCGTCGCGCATGGTGGAGAACGTCTTGCGGTCGCTCGGCCCGTCGCAGTGGTCGTATTTGACGTAATCGACGCCCCACGCGGCAAACGTTTTGGCATCGCGCGCTTCGAATCCCACGCTGCCCTTTCCGGAATCGGCCGGATAATTGTCCCAGATCACCGCGCATGTCTTGGTATTGCCCGCTTCGTAGATGCCGAGTTTCAATCCCTTGCCGTGAACATAATCCGCCAGCGCCTTGATGCCGCTCGGGAACGTCACCGGATTGCTGATCAATTCTCCCGTCTTGGCGTCGCGTCCGCCCATCCAGCAATCGTCGAGATTGATGTGTTGATAGCCCGAATCGCTCAGTCCGGACGAGACGATCGCATCGGCTTCGGACTTGATGAGACTCTCCGAGACATTGCAGCGGAAGGTATTCCAGGCGTTCCAGCCCATTGGCACGGTCTTGGGGGCGGGAAGCTGTCCCGCTCCCGTGGCGTCGACCGTCTTGTAGATCGTCGGGAAGGGCTCCGGCGCCGACGCCGCCCTGGCTTCGGATGCCGGGAATGCGGGGCCGATTGCGTGAGCGCAGATGCCATAGACTGACAACCACAACATGGGGACAACCATGATGCCCCGCGCGACACGGCCGCGGGCGCTTGAGTATGGCGACATGCGTATCTCCTTCGCTCGTATTCTCGATTGATGAAAAATCGAAAGGAAGAATAGAGGCGCGAGGAATGTAAGCGCAATGTATTGTTAGTGAAGCTAAATAGTGGGAATCGGGGGCGGCAGGCAGATGAGGATCGCCGTACCGGCTCGTCCGCCCGGCAACGGCGCCTCGGGAGTCAACGACGCTTGCCTCGCCCGCCGCCCAGTCCATCGACCATCAAGCCCAGTCCGAATTCGAAAGCCGCGTCGGGCTCGATCGGCTCGATCGGCGCTCCGCTGGCCCGTTTCGATACGACGGCTGCGCCGGGCGGCGGCATGCCCGATTCCGTCGCCCATCTGGAAGCGCGAATCGGGACGCGCTTTCCGCACGGGCGGACCCGAAGCGAGGGGCGGCGGATGTCGACGCTGGATAAGTTCGGCGACGGCTATGTGCTGCAGGCCGGCCCGAGCGCGTCGGTGCGTTCGTCGAGCCGGTCTTGCCTGAACCCCGATACGCCGGCCGTCCTTGCTGCAGGCAAGAATTTCGATTCTATCGAGGCGGGGATGGACGGGGATGCGCTGACGGGACCGACTGAAGACGGCGAGGTGCTGATCCGGCCGGAGGGGTTCGTTCTGCGGCGTTCGGACGAGCGCGCCTGATCTTGAACAAGGGACACCTCTCATCGATTGATCGAGTCGGGCGAGGAAGCCCTGGTCGGCTCGCGCCTTGAAAACGAGCGTGCGCACGTGCGCGATTGTTCGTTGACGAACGACGCGGAGCGTTCACGGTTGCCCGACGAACCGGCTACATCCGATCGTGAAGGCGAAAGAGAATGCGCGAACTCGTGAAGAGCGCGGCGCGGCGAGTGCAGGACCGGTCGGCGGCTGCGCCGCCATGACGCGCCGCTCTCATATCGCCCCGTTGCGCGAGGCGAGGGTCATTCGCCGCTGCCCCCGCGCAGCATTTTCATGGCCTCGAGCGCGCGGGTGCGCGCGTGCGCGTGTGGCACCACCGGCAACGGATAGTCGTGACCCAGCCGAACCGACGCGGCGGCCAGCTGCGCCGGCTGCGCGAGCCAAGGCTCGTGGATCGACGCACCGGGCAAGCGCGCGAGCTCGGGCACCCAGCGCCGCACGTAGTCGCCTTGCGGGTCGAACTTCTCGCCCTGCAGCACCGGATTGAAGATGCGGAAGTACGGCGCCGCATCGGCGCCGCTGCCGGCCACCCATTGCCAGTTCGCGGGGTTGCTGGCCTCGTCGGCGTCCACGAGCGTATCCCAGAACCACGCTTCTCCTTCGCGCCAGTCGATCAGCAGGTGCTTGACGAGAAAGGACGCCGCGACCATGCGCACCCGATTGTGCATCCAGCCGGTATGCCATAGCTCGCGCATGCCGGCATCGACGAGCGGGTAGCCGGTCTTGCCGCGCTGCCACGCGCCGAGCGATTCGGGATCGGTACGCCACGGCATGGCGTCGAATTCGCGCTTGAAGTTGACTTGATGCAGCGGCGCGAAATGGTAGAGCTGGTAGTACGAGAACTCGCGCCAGCCCAGTTCGTCAAGAAACTTGTCGAGCGGGATGTCTGCCGTGGACGCCGCCTGCCAGATCTGCCGCGCCGAGAGATTGCCGAAACGAAGATAGGGAGACAGCCGGCTGGTCGCGTGCATCGACGGGATATCGCGGCCGCTTGCGTAACTCGCGAGCGGCCCCGCCAGGAATGCTTGTAACTGACGCTGTCCGGCGGCCTCGCCGCATTGCCACGTCTCGCGCAGCCCGCTCGCCCAGTCGGGCGCGGCGGGCTGAAGGCCGAGCGCGGACAGATCCAGGACGCGTGCCGCTGCGTTTTCCGGCACGGGGAAGGAATCGATTCGCCCGGGCGCGGGCGACGGCGGCTCGGGCGAATACGCGTCGCGCGCGGCGCGCCAGTACGCACTGAATACCCGGAACGGCCGGCCCTCGCGCGTCGCCACGGTCCACGGCTCGCGCAACAGATGTCCGTTGAAGGAGGCCGCCGCTATCCCGCGTTCTTTCAGTGCCGCTTTGATCGCGGCATCCGTTTCGCGTTGCGCGGCCGAGTAGCGGCGATTCCAGCATACCTTCGTCGCGCCGATTTGCGCGGCGAACGCTTCGATCGCTTGCCGTTCCGGCCCGCGCAGCACGATCAGTTCGCCGCCGAGCGCGGCAAGCGCCGCATCGAGCGCATGCAGCGACTGGTGCAGCCACCAGCGCGCGGCGGCGCCCGGCAGGCGCGTCTGTTGCGGATCGGGGTCGTGGACGTACACGCACACGACGGGATGGCCCGTGGCGACGGCGTGTTCGAGCGCGGGGTTGTCCGCGAGACGCTGATCGTCGCGGAACCAGACGACGACGGGCGGGCGTGGGCGGGGCGGGGAAGACCGGGGCATGTCGGAGAGCGTGGCGCGGGCGATGCGCGACAGTCTATACGACACGGACGTGCGCACGCGTGGCGAATCCGAATCACCCCGTCGGGCGGCGAGCGCCGAGGCGCGCCCGATTCAACCCGCCGCCGACCCCGGCTGCAACGGCGTCCACTCCCGCCTGAGAAGCCCGTACACCCAGGAATCCGATACCTCGCCATCCACGATGCAATCTTCCCGCAGCGTCCCTTCGCGGACAAACCCGAGCTTTTCCAGCACGCGGCCCGATGCCGTGTTGCGGGTGTCCGCCTCGGATTGGACGCGATTCAGGTCCAGCGTGCCGAACGCCCACCGCAGCAACGCATGCGCGGCTTCGGTCGCGAAGCCTTGGCCCCATGCGGCCTCTTCGAGGCAGTAGCCCATTTTCGCGCTGCGATAGTCCGGATCCCAGCGGATCAAAGCGCACCAGCCGATGAACACGCCGCTGGCGGCACGCTCGATGGCCAGTCGCGCGCCACTGCCTTCCCGTTCGATCTGCCGGCAAACCTCGATGAAGCGTTCCGCCTGCGCGCGTGTCGTCCACGGCGATGCGTCCCAGTAGCGCAACACGCGCGGGTTGCTCTGCAGCGAGAAGAGGGCATCTGTATCGGCTTCCGTGAAAGGGCGCAACACCAGGCGATCGGTAGGCAGCGTCGGGGTGGGCAAGGGCATGTGCGCGGGGCGTGAAGGGTTTTCGTCGGCATTGTCTTGATCGGCGCCGATCTTACCAAAAGCATGTTTTGCCGTCGCCGCCGGGGAGCTGCTCGGCGCGGTCGATCGAGTGGCCGCGAGGGCGGGACCCGGCGGAAGCATCCGGCCGCCGCGCGGGTCGCCGTGCCGCGCGCTGCGCTACGTCAGCACAGGGCGCCGAGCGCGGGCGGCGTCCGGGGTCATGCCGGTCCACGCGTGGAATGCACGAAAGAAGGAGTTCGGGTCCTGATATCCCAACAGGAATGAAATCTGGCTGTGAGGCAGGTTGGTATGGCTGATGTAATGCCGTGCGAGCGCTTCGCGAACTTCGGCCAGCACCGTCTTGAAACGGGTGTGTTCCTGCGCGAGCCGCCGCTGGAGCGTGCGCCGCGTGACGATCAGCTTTGCCGCCACGTCGTCGGCGCTGCTCAGGCCGCTGGGAATCAACTCGAGCAGGACGGCCCGAACCCGTTCCGTCATGCTCGCTTGCGCAGACAGGCTGGCGAGCCGCCGGCGCAGTTCGGGATCGAATACCGTCCACATCGCATTGTTTTCCGTCACGAACGGCCGGCGCGCATCGGTCAGCGAAAAGGTGACGCTGAGGGCGTCGCCGCGCGTGGGCATCACGCCCAGGAATCCGGCGTACGCGTCCCGTCCGGGCACGTCGCGCGGCGTGGTGGCGGCGCGCGCCGTCATGCGCGTGCGTGTCGCGATCCGGGCCAATTGCACGAAGAAGCCCAGTTCGAGCGCAACCAGAAGATCCGGCACGGCGGCATCCTGCTCCAGGAACGCGATCGAGAGCGTCATCGCGTCGGCCCCCGTCTCGACGTCCAGCCGCATCGGTCCGATCAGCGGCTTGAACTGACTGACGCGTCGAGCCGCCACCTCCAGGTTCGGGCTGCACAGCGCGGCGAAAATGGGCGGGTCGAACATCTCGACCGACAGGCTTTCGAGTATGCGGACCGGGAGCGCCGAGCCGCCGGCCAGATCTTCCAGCGCTTGCCACAAGCCGAAGTACTCGCGGCTCGACAGGCTCGCGTCCGCCTGGACGAAAAGGTCGGAAGGGAGTTGCGCCCGCCGCAGGAGTTCTCCGGGTGCGATGCCCATATCGGTCAGCAGGATCTTCCAGCTCGAACCGATCGCGAAGCGGTTCATTTGGCGATCCTCCCGCTGTCCACGAGCTGCTGAAAGAATTCGTTCATGGATTCGGCCAGCGGACGATAGCGAATGCCCAGTTCGTCCCGGCTGCGCCGGTTGTCGGCGATCCACGGGCGATCGACATTCAGCGAGACCATTTTCCGGGTCAGGCTCTTGTTGGTGACGGGGCCGACCAGCCAGACCAGCCATTTGGGCAGGGTGCGGCGGGGGATGGGGTAGTCCTTGCCGTATCGATCGAGCAGGGTTGCCGCCATGTCCGGGAGGCTGGTGTTGTGACCCGACACGATGTAGCGTCCGCTGGCCTCCGCAGTGAAGGCGGCGCGGACATGCGCGTCGGCCACGTCGCGCACGTCCACCGCGCCGATACCGAGGTTCGGCACACCGGCTTTCATCGTGCCGTCGCCCAGCTGGCCAATGAGGTTGAAGCTCTCGGAGGTGCTGTCCGGATTGATGCCCGGGCCGATCACCAGCGACGGATTGATCGTCACCAGATCCCAGCGATGCTGGGCCGCGGCGAGGGTCCAGGCTTCCTGCTCGGCCAGCGTCTTGGAGTAGGCGTACGGCTGATGTTGCAGGGACGAACTGGTGTTCCAGATCGCTTCGGTGAACATCCGGCCCGGGGTGCGGTCGAGATCGGCATTGTCGCCGTAGATGGCCGCGCAGCTGCTGGTGAGCACGACCCGCGTGACCGAAGGGGTGCGGTTGACCGCTTCCAGGACGTGTCGGGTGCCGAGCCGGGCAGGCTCGATCAGTTCCTTCTGTGCGTCCTTGACGTCGATCTTGAACGGCGACGCCGTATGGAATACCACCTGGCAGCCGGCCATGGCTTCGTCATAGGATCCGGCCTTCAGCAGGTCGGCCTTGAAATAACGGATCTGCCCCGGCGTGTTGGCCGCGATCTCGTCGAGGTATTTCAGCTTGCCGGCGTCTGCCGGATTCCTGACCGGCGCGTGGACCGTCAGGCCTGCTTCCAGAAGACGCCTGACCAGCCAGCCCGCGACGTAACCGGTCGCGCCGGTGACCATGACGGGGAGGTTCTTGTCGATGTTCATGTTGCCAGCTCCGTGAGAATGGATTGGAGACATGATGGCCTGCACGACGCGCCTTGTAACTAGCAAAATGCGTCAATGTGTATGCAATGCGTGCCTGGGGGCGCAGGCCCGCGGGGGAGTGCGTTGCGGGGTGGTTGAGGCCGCCCGTGTACGATGGCAGCCGGCTATCGGCGGGCTTTCACGAACTGCCGGCGAACGACCGCTGACGAGCGACCCGCTGCCGGTCAAGCGATGGCGCGCGTGATTTTGGTCGGACGATCGAACGTTCGACTCCTTTCGCTCCGATCACAAATACGTAGCAGGATGAAGACGCTGTCCGCCGAACATGTCGTCACTTTTTCGTTCTCCAGAATGTTTTCGCGTCGCGTCTGAAAAAGTTTGCCGATCCGTTCTGCTGTGGCCGTACTTTAAAGGTGACGGGCTGTCCACACGTCGATGCTCCGGCGCAGCGCTGCCATGTTATCTGCCGGCGCCTCCCCGTCAGGCACCACCCGCCACACCCATGAGCCAGCGGCCCGCCCGGCTCTCCGGCTGCGACACGCTTGGAGGATGCGTCAGCCGGCTCACGATTTCCCCACGCTCGATCCGGAACCGGCGCGCCTTCGCTGGCGCCTTTGTCCGCCCGAGGAAATCGAGTCCACCTTCGCCGCACCGGTCAGCAACACCGGAAGGGCCGTCTTATGGCGCGCCGCAGGGATAGTCGGAACCCGTGTCATACGCCCAATACGGATATTTCCCCTTTTGATCGGCCGCATAGATATGTGTCGTCCTGACGGACGAAGCAACGCCGATATCCTGAGCCTTCCCGATTCGCCATGTCCAATGAGGCCTTGAATCGCCATCGTTGATGTGAGTCGCGCCGACATCTACGCCGACTTGACAGCTTTTTGCCGGAGCGTAATAGCATTTTTGAATATAGTTGGTGGCATTATTGTTATTGTTCAAATCCACCAGGTTATTAACCATTTGGTTGGCCATCTCGGTTTCTTTCGCCGTCAGGGGTTTGCCCGTATCCGCTTTGCATGTGTATGCGAGCACGTGTCCTGCATTGAGCAGCAGGGCTGAGGCAAGCGCGGTCACAATGATCCGTTTCATCCCACATCCTCCATGTGTAAATGGTCTCGAAAAATGAGCGTAGGCGACGATCACCTTCCGGTTAATCGGGAATTCGTGATCGCTGACAGTGTAGAAGCCGCGGGCGCTTGTGCGCATTGAAATTGACTGCAAAAAGCGCTCGAGAATGTTCGGCTCTCCATGCGACGTTGATCAATCCCATCTATTTGCGTCGTTTGTTGAAACTGTCCTGATTCGGTTTGCTTGGGGTCGGTTTGTGTCGATTGAAAATCGCCGGACGGCAACCGGCCGTGATCGGCGGCCGAAAACGGCCGCCGGCGCGGGCGTACCCGCTAGAATTGCGCTTTTTAGCCCGGAATGCCCCCATGTCTTTTGCCTCGCTTGGCCTGATCGAACCCTTGCTGCGTAATGTGCAGGGCCTCAATTACCGGACACCTACGCCGGTGCAGGCCAAGGCGATTCCCGCTGTGCTCGGCGGCAAGGACGTCATGGCCGCGGCACAAACCGGCACCGGCAAAACGGCGGGTTTTGCGCTGCCGCTGTTGCAACGGCTGGTGCAGCACGGCCCGGCGGTGTCCAGCAACCGCGCGCGCGTTCTGGTGCTGGTGCCCACGCGTGAGCTGGCTGAACAAGTGCTGCAGAGCTTTGTCGATTACGGCAAAGGCCTCGATTTGCGATGTCTGGCCGCCTACGGCGGTGTGAGCATCAACCCGCAGATGATGAAGCTGCGCAAGGGCGTGGATGTGCTCGTTGCCACGCCGGGCCGTTTGCTGGATCTCCATCGCCAGAACGCCGTGCAGTTCGATCAGGTGCAGACGCTGGTGCTGGATGAAGCCGACCGGATGCTGGATCTCGGTTTCGCGCGCGAACTCAACGCCGTCTTCGCCGCGTTGCCCGCTCAGCGCCAGACCCTGCTGTTTTCCGCCACGTTTACCGACGACATCCGTGCGATGGCGGCAAGCATTCTGCGCGGCCCGGTCAATATCAGCGTCAGCCCGCCCAATGCCACGGCCAGCAGGATCAAGCAGTGGGTGGTGCCGGTGGATAAAAAGAACAAGCCCGACCTCTTCATGCACCTGGTGGCCGAGAACCACTGGCAGCACGCGCTGGTGTTCGTCAAAACCCGCAAAGGCGTGGATTACCTGGCGGCCATCCTGGATGAAGCGGGCTATTCGGTCGACACCATCCACGGCGACAAACCGCAACCCGCGCGCCTGCGTGCGCTGGAGCGCTTCAAGACGGGCGAAGTCCATATGCTGGTGGCCACCGATGTGGCTGCGCGCGGGCTGGATATCGACGACCTGCCGCTCGTGATCAACGTGGATCTGCCGATCGTGGCGCAAGACTACGTGCACCGTATCGGCCGTACCGGACGCGCGGGCGCCAGCGGCGTGGCGGTGTCCCTTGTATGCGCCGATGAAGCGCCGCAACTGGCCGCGATTGAAGCGCTGATCCGGCAAACGCTGCCCCGTGAAGAAGAGCCGGGTTTCGAAGCCGAACACCGCGTGCCGCAAACCAGCGCGACGGGCGAGATCATCAAGAAACCCAAAAAGCCCAAGAAGCCCAAAGTGCCGCAAGCTGCGCCGGGGGCCGTCCAGGTGCCCGGTAGAAAAGCGCGCCCGCAACGTGGCGAAAGCAAGCGCAAGTCTGCGGCGCAGCGGGCGATGCCCGCGGGTCAAGGAACCCGTTCGTTCGGCGATAACCCGTTCAGCATGCAAAAGCCGCGCAGCAAACCCGCCGGCAAGCCGGCCGCGGGTTCGGGCAGGCCGGCTGGCAAACCCGCCGGCGGCCGTGGCAAACGTCAACCCTGATCCGTGGATGACTAACGCCGGCCGTGGAGCAGGCTGGCGGTTCGGAGCCAGCGGGAAGGCAACGGCCCGAACGCGCATGCGCGAAGCGCTCCGTTCGACCCGTTGCCGGTGAGGACGGACGGCAGCGATCCGCCGGCATGTGACATTCGACGGTCCCGTCCCGATCGGCAGCACGCGCCGGCATCTGGATGCGGCGGAACGCTAGCTCGAGGCGTCGGCCGCTATTGCTGCGCGAGCATCAGGTTCAGGTTCTGAACCGCGGCGCCTGATGCGCCTTTGCCAAGATTGTCGAAAACCGCGGACAGCAGGACCTGCCCGTGTTCCATGTTGGGGAATATGCTCAAGTGCATGTCGTTCGTCCCGTTCAGCACTTGCGGATCCAGATGCTTCAACGCGCACGATTCGTGCAGCGGCAACACGCGTACGTGCGCCGCCTCGGCATAGTGACGCGCGAGGCATGCGTGCAGCATCGCGCCATCCACGTCGGGCGCCAGCAGCCGCAACGCCAAGGGCACCGTCAGCACGATGCCCTGGCGGAACGCACCATACGCGGGGACGAAGAGGGGACGCTGCGCGAGCCCGGCATGCAACTGGATCTCCGGAGTGTGCTTGTGCGCGAGTTCCAGCCCATATACCTGATATGAGGGTGCGTTGACGGCACCTTGCCCTTCATGTTCCTCCACGCCGGCGCGCCCGCGTCCCGAGTAGCCCGACACCGCTTGAATGCTCACGGGGTAGTGGTCCGGTATGAGCCCGGCCTGCGACAGGGGACGCAGCAAGCCAATGGCACCGGTCGGGTAGCAACCGGGATTGGTGACGCGACGCGCGTTCGCAATGCGCTCGGCCTGCCCCGGCGCCATTTCCGGAAAGCCGTATGTCCAGTCCGGCCGGGTGCGGTGGGCGGAGCTTGCGTCGATGACCCTGACAGCGGGATTGACGATGGCGTCCACGGCCTCGCGCGCGGCGGCATCGGGTAAACAGAGGATAGCGATGTCGCAGGCGTTGATGGCTTCCGCGCGGCGCCGCGGATCTTTGCGTTCGGACGCGGCAAGCGTGAACAGTCTGAGATCGGTCCGGCCGCGCAGCCGTTCGTGGATTTGCAACCCGGTGGTGCCTTGGTCGCCGTCGATGAAGACAATGGGAGCGCTCATACGTGGAAGACCCCGGTGACTGTCGGTGGTAACAAGGAGAACGAGCCCCTATGTTCGATGGATTGCTAGAATAGAGAAAGTTGAATTTCATAACGAGTGTATTCAGCTTTTCTGAATCTGGACACCGACATGCGAGAGATCAGCCTGGACCGCTTGCGCACCCTGGTCGCGATTACCGACCGTGGCTCGTTCGCCGACGCAGCGCGTGCATTGAACCTGGCGCCGCCGACGGTCAGCCTCCACATCGCTGAACTCGAGGATCGCATTGGCGCGCCGCTCCTTTCACGCAAGCGCGGACAGGTCAGGCCGTCGGCGATCGGGGAGGTGCTGGTGGAGCGCGCGCGTCGGCTGCTGGCCGATGCGGAGCGGGCGCTGGACGATATTCAACGCCAGGTTCAGGGGCTGGAAGGACGCGTGCGGCTCGGTGCGTCGACCGGCGCGATCGCGCATCTGTTGCCGCAGGCGCTCGAGGTGCTGCGCCGGCACCATCCCGCCATCGACATTCAGGTTGCGGTGCTCACTTCGCATGAAACGCTGTCCCGGCTGGCGGATGGAACGCTGGATATCGGGCTGGTCGCACTGCCTCAGCCGCCGGTGGCCGGGCTCGTGATAAAGCCTTGGCGCCGCGACCCCGTGATGGCTTTCGTCCCCGCGCATTGGCAGTGCCCGGCCCGCGTCACGGCCGAATGGCTCGCTGCCCGACCGCTCATTCTCAATGACGCGAACACGCGTCTCTCGCGTCTGACCGCGGAGTGGTTCGCGGCCGCGGGGCATCATCCCGTGCCGCGCATTCAGCTCAACTACAACGACGCGATCAAGAGTCTGGTCGCGGCAGGTTACGGCGCGGCGCTGTTGCCTCATGAGGCCGCGACGCCGTTACCCGACGGGCGCATCGTCATGCGTGCGCTGCGCCCGGCGTTGTGGCGCCGGCTCGGCATTGCGCATCGTGCCGGGCACATTGAGCGTTCCACGCAACACGTGCTTGAGGTGTTGCGGGATCTGCGGGCGGCGTAGGCGTTGCCGCTTGCTGCGTCGGTTCGTTCTCGCGGGGACGGCAGTTTGATGTATGCGGTCTTTTAACGACGCCCTCGGCGGTCGAGGGCAGCATCGGCGCGGCATGCGGATCGGGCGGGCCCGGACGCGATCCGCGCCGGTGAGCAAGCGCGGCCGGGCGGCCGCGTCTTAGGCCCGGACGCCCAGCAAGGCGGTCGGACGATGGCGGGTGTTCAAGGCGAGGAAAGATGGTGCGCTGGTATTTATCTCGATGGGTCGTGCTGGTTTTGTGCACAGCCTGTTCCGCGGCTTGCGGAGCCGGTGCGGAGCCGGATGCCGGCGCGGCCGACACGCGAACGCTGATCATCACGAAAGGCGGCGGCGGGGACGCAAGCGGAGCGAGGGTTCTGCAAAGCACCTGGGGCGGCGTCAAACCCGATCTGTTGAATCTTTCCAGCGAGTCAGCGGAACATGCGGATCTAGCGCGGTATCGCTGCGTTCTGGTCGTCGGGCAAGGCGCCATCCAAGACATGGCGCAGGCCGCGTCGGCGACCGCCAAGCTGTCCGGGCGGACCGTCGGGCTCTACGCGCACGTGATCGACGAGGCTGGCTTGGCGCTGGCGAAGGCGTTGCGTGGGCGCGGCGCGCTGAATCTGTTTTTTACCGATTCCCAGCTTGCCTTGCTCCGGTTGAGAAATGCGTCCGCTTACGCCATGTTGCGCATCGAACCGGCGCGCGTCTGGTCCGCGCCGTTGGCGCTGGACACCACCTTGCCGCCCCGGTCCGACGAGGATGGCCACGCGGACACCGTGTTGGCCGCCGCGGATCACGTCATCTGGCTGGGCGGGAATTACACGGATGGGACGGGCAAGCCGCGGGTCTTGACGACCGGGGAAATCGTCGCGGCCCTTCGCCCGCTGCGCGGCTTCGTCGAGCCAGGTGCCTCGGTGGCGGTCATGCTGACGCCCAGATTATTCGACCGCGCCATGAGTGATGCGGACAAACGGGCAAGGCTCGCCGCCATCCGATCCGTATTCGACGGCAGCCCCGTGACTTACCACGGCAGCGCCTCGTTGGTGGCCGAGCTTCAAGCGGCCGGTGTCTCGCTGCAAGCCGCGCCGCCCTATGCCGTACTCATGCGGCTGCCCTGGTCGCCGCACACGAGGCATTACGCGTCCGCCGACCAGTTCAATCTGTTCGCGGACTTCAAACCGCCGCTGACGCCATTCCTGCTCGACCCGACGGATCTCGATCAGGCTGCCTACGCGCTGGATTATTTGCGCGGTGCGCACGCGAGCCTGACCGATGCGTTGCGTCTGCATGGCTGCGATCAATAGCACGCGCCCCGCCGCGCGTGGCAAGGCCGGTGGGCTTGCGGGGCGGCGGGACGAGGAAGGCGGCGTATCGACCGAATCGGGTCGGAAACCGCCTTCGGCGCCTACAGTTCCGACGATGCAACGCAATCCTTGTCGCTGAGCCGGACTCGGCCACGCAGGCCATTGGACTGCCTGCTCCGAATTGACGACAATCCGACACCTGGGCTTGGTGGCAATCGGGACTGCGAGCGACGGAGCAGTCGCAATCAAGGGCGGAGACGCACATGGGTAAGCCTTCGAGAACAGCGTTATTTTCTGCCTCCCGCATCTGGGACTGGCGAACGGTCGCTGCATTATTGGATGCGGCCCCCGAACTCGTCGCGGCGAGCGATCCGCAGGGGCACACTGCGTTGCATCGCGCTTGCGCGGTCAAGCCCGACAGTCGTTCGCAACGGGTCGAGCCGAACGGCGTCAAGACTGTCACAATGTTGCTCGAAGCGGGCGCGGACCTCGAACAGGCCGTGCCCATGGATGAGGACGAAGGGGATTTCCGCGCGACGCCGCTCTGGTACGCGGTCGCCCGTGGCGAAAATTTTCCGTTGGTCGAGTTTCTTTTGCGGCGTGGCGCCAACGCCAGCTATTCGCTTTGGGCGGCGGTGTGGCGGGACGATGCCGATATGTGCCGCGCACTGTTGAAGTCAAAACCGGAACTGAACCTGAGGGCGCATGGCGAGACCCCCATGTTCTATGCCGCGAGGCTGCAGCGGCTCGCGACGCTGGACTTGCTGATCGAGGCGGGGGCGGACCCTTCGATTCCGGATTCGGCGGGCCGCGACAGCGTGGCGATCGCTCGCGCACGCAAATTGCCGCAGGACGTGATCGAACGGATGGCGTCGCTGCAACAGCGTAAGCGCCGCCGCCGGACTTAAATCCGATGCTTGGTTCCCTCTGAGTGCGGCATCGGCGCGACGGCAATTCGATCTTGCTTCCCCGTGTTGAAGCTGTATGACTTGAGGCGGAGAGTCGACGCGCTGAAATCAGCGTCGGCGAAGCAGGGAAGCCGCACCTCAATCGCCGCGACTGGATCGGCGACGGAGCAATCGTGATCGATGCGGGTTAGCCCCCGGGAGGCCTAGGCGATATCCATCCCGATGGTGGGTAGGCCGATGCATGGCGGTGACGCGGGTTCCATGCGTATGGGGCCGATGACAATTTCAACGCGCATCACCCGAACCGCCCGCGCCGCCGAGTGCGCGTGTGCGGCCTTGCGATGAATGCGCGTGGCCGCAGCATGGATGGACTGCTGTCCGCCCCCTCACTCCCCCATCATTCCTGGAATCGCCCCCACCAGCGCATCGATCGCACACCGCGTCTTGCGCGGCAGATACCGCGTCTGCGGCCACACCGCGTGGATATCCTGCTCCGGCTCGAAGCAGCGATCCCTGACCGCGACCAGTTCGCCTTTCTGCACGTACCGCGCGAGCAGCCAGCTCGGCAGCCACGCGATCCCGAAGCCCGACACCGCCGCCTGCGCGATCGCCTGGACGTCGTCGAAGCTCAGCTGATGGCGCGGCTCGATCCGCGTCACGCGGCCTTCGGCGTCGCGAACATCCCACGGCATCGGCACGCCGCCCCGCGCATAGGCGATGGTCCGATGCCCGGCCAGTTCGTCGATGCGGGTAGGCGTGCCGTAGCGGGCGAGATACGACGGCGCCGCGCCGAGGCTGCCGTGCTGCGTGCCGAGACGCCGCGCCGCGAGGCTCGTGCTGTCGCGCAACCGGCCGATCCGGATCGCCAGATCGACGCCTTCCTCGACCAGATCGACGAAGCGGTCGGAAATCGACACGTCGATCTGCAGGTACGGATAGGTGCGCGCGAGATCGAGCAGCACCGGCGCGACGCAGTAGTGGCCGAACGCAAGCGGCGCGCTGACGCGCAAGCGCCCGCGCGGCTCGCGCCGGCCGTTGTCGAGATCGGCCTCCGCCGCTTCCAGCTCCGCCAGCGCGCGCACGCAGCGGTCGTAATACGCCTGCCCGTCGTCGGTCAGGCTCTGGCTGCGCGTGGTCCTTTGCAGCAGGCGCGCGCCGAGACGTTTCTCCAGCCGGGCCACCACCTTGCCCACCGCCGAGCGCGTGATGTTCATCCGTTCGGCGGCCAGCGCGAAGCTGCCGGATTCGACGACCTGGACGAAAGTCGTCACGCCATCGAGCTTGTCGGTCATGGGCGGGCTGTCCTTGATTGGTTCCTATATGGACCTATTTGGGCGAATCAATCGATCCAATGGGGATGAAAATTCACCCTATATTACCCACTTCGAATGCCGCGCGCCGCCCGACGAACGGCGCGCGCGGCGCGGCCCAACCCTGTTGCCCAGGAGGCGCGCCGCTCGCCCGCCGAGCATCGCGCGATACCGATGACCTTGTCCCGTTCCCGTCAAAATGCCGTCGCGCTGGCGGCCGTCTGCCTTGCCTCGCTGATGTTCGGTCTGGAAATTTCCAGCGTGCCGGTCATCCTGCCCACGTTGGAACGCGTGCTGCACGGCGACTTCAAGGGCATGCAGTGGATCATGAATGCGTACACGATCGCCTGCACGACGGTGCTGATGGCGGCCGGCACGCTCGCCGACCGGTTCGGCCGCAAGCGCATGTTCACGATCGGCGTGGTGCTGTTCGGCGTGACGTCGCTGCTGTGCGGCGTCGCGCCGAGCATGCCGGTGCTGATCGCCGGCCGGCTGCTGCAAGGCGCGAGCGGCGGCGCGATGCTGATCTCGCAGATCGCCGTGCTGTCGCACCAGTTCCAGGACGGCCGCGAGCGCAGCCGCGCATTCGGCATCTGGGGCATCGTGTTCGGCATCGGGCTCGGTTTCGGTCCGATCGTCGGCGGGATGATCGTCGCGCTGTCCAGCTGGGAGTGGGTGTTCCTCGTCCATGCGCCGCTCGCCGTCGTGTCGCTCGCGCTCGTCGCGGGCGGCGTGCGGGAGTCGCGCGATCCGCACGCCGGCCGGCTCGACCTCGCCGGCATCGTCACGCTGTCGCTCGCGGTGCTCGGGCTCGCGTACTACATCACGCAAGGCGCGGATCTCGGCCTGACGAGCGCGGCCGGGCTCGGGGTGCTCGCCGCGACGGTGCTGGCGCTGATCGCGTTCGGCTTCGCCGAGCGGTTCAGCCCGCGCCCGATGTTCGACTTCTCGGTGTTCCGGATCCGGGCGTTCTCCGGCGCGCTGCTGGGATCGATGGGCATGAATTTCAGCTTCTGGCCGCTGATGATCTATCTGCCGGCGTACTTTCAGATCGCGCTCGGCTACGACAGCGTGACGGCCGGCCTCGCGCTGCTCGCCTATACGCTGCCGACGCTCGTGTTTCCGCCGCTCGGCGAGCGCCTCGCGCTGCGCTACGGCCCGGGCATGGTGATTCCGGCGGGGCTGTTCACGATCTGCGCGGGCTTCGTGCTGATGCGGCTCGGCAGCGGCGCCGCGCATCCCGACTGGCTGACGATGCTGCCCGGCTGCGTGGTCGCCGGCATGGGACTCGGCCTGACGAACACGCCGGTCACCAACACCACGACGGGCGCGGTGCCGAGTGCCCGCGCGGGGATGGCGTCGGGGATCGACATGAGCGCGCGGATGATCTCGCTCGCGCTCAACATCGCGATGATGGGGTTCATCGTGATGGCGGGTATCGTGTCGAGCCTGAAGGCGAGCCTGCCGAAGTCGGTCGACGCGGCGGCGCTGCGGCGGGTCGCGCAGCAGGTCGCGGTGGGGCATGCCGGCGCGCTCAGGGACGCGGCGCCCGAGCTGGCGCGCTTCGATCCGTCGGGCGCCGCGATGCACGCGGCGCTTGCGCAAGGCTTCGGCTGGGCGATGGATTACGGCGCGATCGGCGTCGGCGTGCTCGCGCTGGCCAGCCTGCTGGTATTCGCGCCGACCCAGCCGACGCGCGTGGCGAGCGCATGCGCGGAGTGACGTGACGGCGCGGGCCGCCGCTCAGCTCGCGCCGCCGCCCAGCGCCTGATACAGCTTCATCTGGTTGTTGAGCCGGTTCAACTGGTTCTGCGCGAGCGTGCTTTGCGCGTCGCGCAGCCGCTGCTGCTGGTCGAGCCACGGCTGCACGCCGCTCGCGCCCGCCTGGTAGCGCGAACGCGCGAGCGTTTCCGCCCGCTGCGCCTGATCGAGCGACAGCCGGCGCTGCTCGGCCTCGCTGTCGAGCTGTACGCGCGCAGACAGCGTGTTTTCCACTTCGCGCAGCGCGCCGTACAGCGTCTGGCGGAAGTTCACGACCGCTTCCTCGTACTGCGTCTTCGACACCTTGATCTGCAGCTGGGTGGTGTTCCACTGAATGAACGGCAGCGTGAGCCCCAGGCCGAGCGTGGCGACCGGATTCTGCAGCACGCGCTCGAGGCTCGTGCTGGTCGTGCCGAGCGAGCCCGTCAGCGAAAACGTCGGGTAGAAGCTGGTGCGCGTGATCTCGACGTTCGCGAACGATTCGCGCAGCCGGAATTCCTTCGCGCGCAGGTCGGGCCGGCGGCCGAGCAGATCGGCGGGCAGGCCGGCCTGCACATCGGGCAGCGGCTGATCGGGCAGGGTGTTCGGCTCCGCCGCGGCAACCTGCGGCGGGCGATTGAACAGGATCGCGAGCGCGTTGCGGTTCTCGGTGCGCTGCTGGATCAGCTGAGTCTGCGCTGCGCGCTGCTGGGACAGGCTTTGCTCGGCCTGCGCGACGTCGAGCCCCGACACGGCGCCGGCCGTATAGCGCGACCGGACGAGCGAGAGCGTCTGCTGCGCATAGGCGATGTTCGCGTCGCCGAGCGCGATCAGCTGGTTCAGGTAGCCGACCTGCCAGTAGAGCGCGGCGGTGGTGCCGATCAGCGACAGCTGCGCGGCCTCGCGGTCGGCCACGGTCGCCTCGACCTCCCAGCGCGCGACGTCGCGCTGCGCGGCGAGCTTGCCCCACAGATCCAGCTCGTAGTTGAGCGTGCCGGTGAGGGCGCTCGCGCGGCTCATCACGTGCGTGTCGAGCGTGCGCGATACGCTGCCGGTCGCGCCGAGCGTGACGTTGGGCGTGAGGTTGGTGTTGGCGATCCCGGCCTGCAGCTGCGCGCGGTAGACGCGGATCGCGGCGGCCGCGAGGTCGTTGTTGGTGCGCAGCGCGTCCTCGATCAGCTGATCGAGCACCGGGTCGTTGAAGCTGCGCCACCACAGCGCCTGCGCGGGCGCGGCGTTCGGCGCGGCGGGCGAGGTCCAGTGCGCGGGCATCTCGACGGGAGGGGGCGGCGCGTTGCGCGGATTCGCGCAGCCGGCGGCGAGCACGGCGACGCAGGCGAGGGCAACGGCGCGGCGCGGGAAACGGGCGATCGATGTCATGGTTTTGTCGTCCTCAATCGCGGGCGAGCGCATCGATCGGATCGAGCCGCGATGCATTGCGGGCCGGCATGAAGCCGAACACGATGCCGATCAGCGTCGAGCACAGGAAAGCCGACACGATCGAGCCGGCCGAGAACACCATTTTCCATTGGTTGACGAAGAGAGAGAACAGGAAGCTCATGCCGAACGACAGCACGATCCCGATCGCGCCGCCCATCAGGCAGACCATCACGGCCTCGACGAGGAACTGCTGCATGATGTCGGTCTGGCGCGCGCCGACCGCCATCCGGATGCCGATCTCGCGCGTGCGCTCGGTGACCGACACCAGCATGATGTTCATCACGCCGATCCCGCCGACCACCAGCGAGATCACCGCGATCAGCGACAGCAGCAGCGTCAGCGACTGGCCGGTTTTCTCGACGGTCTTGACGACGCTGTCCATGTTGTAGGTGAAGAAATCCTTGCGGCCGTGGCGCTGCAGCATCAGCTTCGAGAGGCTTTGCTCGGCCGCCGCGCTCGGCTGGCCGTCGCGGACCCGCACCGTGATGCTGTCGAGGTGGCGCTGGCCGAACAGCCGGCCGCTCGCGGTGGTGTAGGGCACCCACACGTTCAGGCTTTTCAGGTTGCCGAACGCGCTTTTCTTGTCGGCGGTCACGCCGATCACGATGCACGGCAGGTTGTCGATCAGCACCACCTCGCCGAGCGGGTTCGGATTCGCGCCGAACAGCTTGCGCCGGGTGTTCTGGTCGATCACCGCCACCTGTGCCTGGCGCCGCACCTCGTCGGCGCCGAAGCCGATGCCTTGCGCCATCGTCATCCCGCGCACCTGGAAGAAGTTCTCGCCGACGCCGCTGATCATCGCGTTGACGTCGATGTTCCGGTAGCGCAGCAGCAGGCTGCGGGAGGTCTCGGGCGTCGCGCTGTCGACGTAGTGCTGTTCGCCGAGCGCGGTCACGTCGGCGGGCACGAGCGTCTGGATCGTGTCGTTGCGGCTGTCGCCCCAGTCGGTGCCCGGATAGATGTTGATCGTGTTGGTGCCGATGCTGCCGATCTCGTCGAGCATGTAGCGCTTCGCGCCTTCGCCGATCGCGACGATCGACACCACCGACGTGATGCCGATGATGATGCCGAGCATCGTCAGCAGCGTGCGCAGCCGATGCGAGACGAGCGCGACCCAGGCCATCTTGAAGGCCTCGGCGAAGCGCCCGAAGCCGGCCGACAGCCGCGCGGCGTGACGCAGCCCGCGGCTGTCGCTGCCGGCCTCGGCGGCCGCATCGCCGTTCGCGTCGTGCGGGTTGGGGCGGTCGCGCACGATCTCGCCGTCGCTGATCTCGATGATGCGCCGCGCGTGCGCGGCGACGTGCTCGTCGTGGGTGACGATGATGACGGTGTGGCCGAGCGCGTTCAGTTCGCGCAGGATGCGGATCACTTCCTGGCCGCTGCGGGTGTCGAGCGCGCCGGTCGGCTCGTCGGCGAGGATCACCTCGCCGCCGTTCATCAGCGCGCGCGCGATACTGACGCGCTGCTGCTGACCGCCCGACAGCTGGCTCGGCCGGTGCTCGGCGCGATCGGCGAGCCCGAGGCGCGCGAGCAGTTCGGTCGCGCGCGCGCGCCGGTCGGCATGCGTGGTGCCCGCGTAGACGGCGGGCATCTCGACGTTGCCCGCGGCGGTGAGGTGCGGCAGCAGGTGATAGCGCTGGAAGATGAAGCCGAAGTGCTCGCGGCGCAGGCGCGCCAGCTCGTCGTTGGTCAGCTCGCCGGTCTCGCGGCCGCCCACTCGGTAGCTGCCCGAGGTGGGGTGGTCGAGGCAGCCGAGAATGTTCATCAGCGTCGACTTGCCGGAGCCGGACGCGCCGATGATCGCGACGATCTCGCCCGCGTCGATCGACAGATTCACGTCCTTCAGCACGACGACGTCCTTGTCGCCCGCCGGGAAGCGGCGGGTGACGTTCGTCAGTTGCAGCAGCGGCTCCCGCATCGTCAGTTCCCCGCGCCGGACGCCGCGGCATCGGCCTCGGCGCGGTCCGCCGCATCGCCGATGATCACGCGCTCGCCTTCCTTCAGGCCCGACAGCACCTCGACCTTCACGCTGTTGTTGATGCCCGTGCGGACCTTGCGGGTGTCGACCTTGTTTTCCGCGCCGAGCACGCGCACCGGGTAGGTGCCGTCCTTGTCCTTCGTGCCGAGCGCGGCGACCGGGATGTTCAGCGCGTTGCGCGCGGTGCCGAGCAGCACGTTGACCTGCGCGGTCATCGAGATGCGCAGCCGGTGGTCGGCGTTCGGCACTTCGAACAGCGCGTTGTAGAACACGGCCGTGTTGCTTTTGGCGGCGCCGCTGCTCATGCCGCCGCCCATCGGGCTCTGCGAGTCGAGGAAGTTCTGCGGCGCGGGCTCGGTCGTGCGCAGCTTGCCGTAGTAGCGCCGGTCCGGTTCGCCGAGGATCGTGAAGTACGCGTTCTGGTCGGGATGCACGCGGATCACGTCCGCTTCGGAGACCTGGGCCTTGACGGTCATCGTATCGAGATCCGCGAGTTTCAGGATCACGGGCGCCTGCTGCTGCGCGATCACGGTCTGGCCTTCCTGCGTGACGATCGCGACCACTTCGCCGTCCATCGGCGCGATGATCCGCGTGTAGCCGAGGTTGGCCTGCGCGGTTTCGATCTGGATGCGGGCCGAGCGGATCTGCGCGTCCAACGACGCGAGCGCCGCGCGCTGCACGCCGAGGTTGGCCTGCGCGGTCTCGAAGTCCTGACGGGACGTCGAATCGTCGGGCAGCATCTGCTGCTGGCGCTTGAACGCGAGTTCCGCCTGCGTGAGCTGCGCGGCGGTGGAGCGTTTTTGCGCGATCAGGTTGTCCTCGCTGGCCTGCGCCTGGCGCAGCGCGTTCTGAGGCAGCACCGGATCGATCTCGGCGAGCCACTGGCCCTTGGTCACCTTGTCGCCGAGCTTCACCTTGAGCGATTTCAACTGGCCCGACACCTGCGCGCCGACGTCCACCTGCTTGAACGCCTGCAGCGTGCCGGTGGCGAGGACGGCATTTTCCAGGTCCGCGCGGCCGACCTTCGCGGTCAGGTAGAGCGGCCCCTTGTCCTTGGCGAACCAGTGCTGGTAGAGCACGACGAGCAGGATCAGCACGACGATGCCCACCGCGAGGCCGATCCAGCGACGTTGACTTTTTTTCATGAGAGAGCGGGCGGTCCGAACGAACGGTTGGAATGTAATGAAATTGCAAACCGGTTATTGGAATACAGATTGGCCCGCCAGTTCAAGGGGGAGACAAAACTTCTCAACTTTCCGACAGATATTCACAATTTTCGCGCCTCTTTACCCGCTTCCGCGTGATTAATCCGAGGTTTTGTTGCGTAGGAGGAAGGTTTGTCGCGCGGCGGTCATGCCGCGGCGGCCGATCGCGACTTTCATTTGCTTATACGTGCGTGCCGGGCATCGATAGCCGAAATCCTTGGTTGGGCGAACGGGCCGGCGCTTCTACGATGCGGCGACACAGATGCCGTGCGAAGAAACGGCGCGCGAGGGCCTCTGGCCGGTCCGCATCGGCCGCTTGCGCGGCACGCGGGCCGGATGTCGCTGTTTGCCTGTCCATGCAAGGAATGTTTCGATGAGCCACGAGCAGGAATCTCTCAAGTTCGCCTACTGGGTGCCGAACGTCAGCGGCGGCCTGGTCGTCAGCAAGATCGAGCAGCGCACCAGCTGGGATATCGACTACAACCGGCGTCTCGCCCAGCTCGCGGAGCAGAACGGCTTCGACTACGCGCTGTCGCAGATCCGCTTCACGGCCGGCTACGGCGCCGAGTACCAGCACGAGTCGGTCGCGTTCAGCCATGCGCTGCTGGCGGCCACCGAGCGCCTGAAGGTGATCGCCGCGATCCTGCCGGGGCCGTGGCACCCGGCGGTCGTCGCGAAGCAGCTCGCGACGATCGATCAGCTGAACCAGGGCCGCGTCGCGATCAACGTCGTGAGCGGCTGGTTCAAGGGGGAATTCACCGCGCTCGGCGAACCCTGGCTCGAACACGACGAGCGCTATCGCCGCTCCGAGGAATTCATCCGCGCGGTGAAGGGCGTGTGGACGCAGGATCATTTCACGTTCAAGGGCGACTTCTACCGCTTCAACGACTACACGCTGAAGCCGAAGCCGCTGCAGCAGCCGCATCCGGAGATCTTCCAGGGTGGTAATTCGGCGGCGGCGCGGCAGATGGCGGCGGCGGTGTCCGACTGGTATTTCATGAACGGCAACACGCCCGAGGGCCACCGCGCGCAGATCGACGAGATCAGCGCGGCGGCCGCGGCGCAGGGGCGCCGCGTGAAGTTCGGCGTGAACGCGTTCATCATCGCCCGCGATACCGAGGACGAGGCCCGCCAGGTGCTCGACGACATCGTCCGGCATGCCGACGTGGATGCCGTCAAGGCTTTCGGCCACGCGGTGAAGCAGGCCGGCAAGGCCGCGCCGGACGGGAAGGGGATGTGGGCGAACTCGTCGTTCGAGGATCTGGTGCAGTACAACGACGGCTTCAAGACCAATCTGATCGGCACGCCCGAACAGATCGCCGCGCGCATCGTCGCGCTGAAGGCGCTCGGCGTCGATCTGGTGCTGGGCGGCTTCCTGCATTACCACGAGGAGGTCGAGTATTTCGGCAAGCGCGTGCTGCCGCTGGTGCGCGAACTCGAACGGCAACGGGATCCGCAGCCGGCCTGAACGCTTTTCCCGCCATACCGAGCGGCACCGGACCGGTGCCGCCTCGCCTCGCTCCTTCCGAGCACCCGTTCGCCCCGCCGGTGCACGCCCGATGCCGCGCGCCTGCCGCATGTCGGCATTTAGTCATGACGACGTAATATTGGCGAAAGCACAATAGGCACCCGACATTTCGTCAACATCGCGGCGGCTGCGACGCAGCAACCGCGAACCTACAAAAGGGGCCGGTATGATCAAAACGCTCGTGCGCGTGGTGGGTGGGCTTGTCATTGCGTTGAACTGCGGTTTCGCCAGCGCGCAGTCCTATGACTATCTGCTGTTGGCGGCATCCTGGGAGCCGGGCTTCTGCGCGACCCACGACACGCCGGAATGCACGAATCTCTCCGGTTCGTATGCGGCGACGAATCTGTCGCTGCACGGCCTCTGGCCGAACAACTACGACGGCGACCAGCCTTTCTACTGCGGCGTGCCGCAACGCGACATCGATCTCGACAACAGCCATGCGTGGTGCAGCATGGATGCCTATCCGATCAGCACGGCCACCCGCAACACGCTGTCGACCTACATGCCGGGCGTCGCGTCGTGCCTCGATAAGCATGAGTGGTTCAAGCACGGCACTTGCGCGTCGGCCGCTTCGCCCGATGCGTACTGGAACCAGGCGACGGGCATGATCAGCCGGCTCGCGAACACGTCGTTCAACAGCTACCTGCAGGCGAACACGGGCAAGACCGTGACGCGCAACCAGCTGCTCGCCGCGTTCGAAACCGCGTTCGGCAGCAATACGCGCGGCGCGGTGTCGCTCAAGTGCACGAAAGCGAACGGCGTCAGCTACTTCACCGAGGCGTGGATCTCGGTCAAGACGGCCTCGGCGGCGCAGTTTCCGAGCACGGCGTCGCTCGTGACGGACGGCAACGTGCAGGGCACCTGCCCGTCGTCCGGCGTCTATATCTCGAAGTAAGGGCGGGCGGCGGTTCGGGGTGCTTCAAGACCCTGGCCGCCGTTTCGAAAGGGGCGCTCGACGACGGAGCGCGAATCGCCGACAATCCTGCTCCGCGCGGCCCGTGCGCAGGCCGTCTTGCCAGGAGCTGTCGACACAAATGATGAATCCAACGGGTTCCGGCACGAGGGAAGCGTCCCCTCATCGGCGGCACGTCCGTCGTGCCGGAGCAGGGGATGCCTCGCTGCTCGCGGCTATTCGCAACGAGTCGATCGCATACAAGCTGAAACGGGGCGATGCCGTCTGGGGCGCCAGCGGATGGACGCTCGAAACGGCGCAGCGGATGCTGGATCGGGGCGGCTCATACGTCGTCGAGCAGGACGGGGTTCCGGCGGGGATGCTGTCGCTGTCGTGGCAGGACGACGAATACTGGGGGCCGCGGGAGCCCGATGCCGGCTACGTGCATGGACTGTCGGTGCGCGACGGTTTTCGCGGGCTGGGCCTCGGCCGTTACGCAATCGACTGGTGTGCGGATTTCGTTCGCGCCAACCACCGCGATCGCTTGCGGCTGGATTGCGAAGTAAAGAACGCCGGGCTGTGCGCCTACTATGAATCTCTGGGCTTCGCCCGGGTTGGGACGAAGCCGTTTCCCAGCGGCTATATCGCGTCGCTTTACGAGCGGGTCGTCCGGTAGTCGGGCGGCACGAGGCGTCATATCGAGCGTGGGCCGGCTGCTTCGCGCCGTCTCGCGCGAAGCGCTTTGATCGATTCAATCCGGCCTCCGCGCGCAACGCTCAGTGCGACGACACGTATTGCGCATCGGGGAACACCGGGGGGATCGCGAAGTGCTGCCGCATGCGCTTCGTCTCCGCCGCCGGCGTCAAACCGAACAGCCGTCTGAACTCCCTGCTGAACTGCGACGGACTCGTATAACCCACGGCACGGCACGCGGCCTCCGCGGTCAGATCCTGGCGCACCATCAGCAGGCGGGCCTGATGCAGGCGCGTCGACTTGAGATACTGCATGGGGGATGTCTGCGTGATCGCCTTGAAGTGGCTGTGGAACGCGGGAATGCTCATGCCGGCTTCCAGGGCGAGCTGCGGCAGGTTGAGCGGTTCCGCGTAGCCGGCGTGGATGCAGCGCAGCGCGCGGCCGATCTTTCCGTAGTGGCCTTTCATCGCCAGCGCCGCCCGCATCGCGCTTCCCTGGGTGCCGGCGAGCACCCGGAAATACAGTTCGCGCAATAGGCCGGGGCCCAGGACGGCCGCTTCCAGCGGACGGTTCATCGCTTCGAGGAAGCGCAGCACCGAAGCGCGCATGTCCGCATCCATCGGGCTCGACATCATGCTCTGCGGCGCCTGCGTTCGCTCGGCCGTCGACTGACGGTCGATCTGCAGCATCAGCTCCGCGGCAACCGCGAAATCGAGATGCAGGTAAATCGCGAGCAGCGGGCGCGCGGGCGTCGCGTCCGTTTCCATGTCGAACGGAACGGGAACGGCCACGGCCAGGTAGTGCTGCGCATCGTAGACGTACAGCTTGTCGCCGAAGTAGCCGCGTTTGCGTCCCTGGCACACGATCACGATGCCCGGATCGTAGAGCACCGGCGTGCGCGATAGCGCGCGATCGGAGCGCAGTATCCGCACGCCGGGAAGCGCCGTGAGGTTGTAGCCCTCGTCGGGCGCCAACGTGCGGAGCAGATCGACCGTGCGGCGCTGCGCTTGATCGGACGAGCGGGAGCGATCGCTCACGGCTTTCTTGAGGGTCATAGTTTCAGGCAAGAAAAATAGAAAATACGTGCTTACTGAGACGATATTGGAAGAATAATATGCGATTTCCAGTCTATCTACGGGAGTCGTATAAATGGCATCCAGCAAACTTTTGCTCATCACCGGCGTCAGCAGCGGCTTCGGTCGGGCACTCGCCTGGGAGGCGTTGGCGGCCGGCCACCGCGTGGTCGGTACGGTGAGAAACGAGCAGGCGAAGCGGGACTTCGAAGCCTTGTCGGCGGACAACGCGTTCGCCCGCCTGCTCGACGTGACGGAATTCGACGCCATCGACGGCGTTGTGGCGGAGATCGAAGCGAACGTCGGCCCGATCGACGTCCTCGTCAACAACGCGGGGTACGGACATGAGGGCATTCTGGAGGAGTCGCCGCTGTCCGAGATGCGCCGCCAGTTCGACGTGAACGTGTTCGGCGCGGTTGCGATGACGAAGGCGGTGCTGCCTTTCATGCGAGCGCGCCGGCGGGGGCATATTCTGAACATCACGTCGATGGGCGGCTACATCACGATGCCCGGTATCGCCTATTACTGCGGGAGCAAATTCGCGCTGGAAGGTATCTCGGACGCGCTCGCCAAGGAAGTGCGGCCCTTTGGGATCGCGGTGACCGCGGTGGCGCCGGGCTCATTCCGTACCGACTGGGCCGGCCGGTCGATGAGCCGCACGCCGCGCTCCATTGCCGATTACGACGCGATCTTCGATCCGGTTCGCCGGGCACGCACGGAAAAGAGCGGGAAGCAGTTGGGCGATCCGGTGAAGGCGGCGCGGGCGATGCTTGATGTGATTCGGGCGGAGAACCCGCCGGTGCATTTGTTGCTTGGTAGCGATGCGTTGCAGGTCGTGAGGGGGAGGTTATCTGCGTTGGAGGGCGAGATTGGGGCTTGGGAGGGGGTGACGGTTTCTACCGATGGGTGATCCGTCTCTCAGACACACAGTCATGCGTCGGCATTCCGTAGCAGATCGGACTCCGCGCGCGGACCTGATCTGACGACCGTGAGCGATAACCTGCGCCACACGTTGCAATCGGCACGCCTCGCTCACAAATGCAGGCGTTCTATGCCCATCGCATGAGACGAGGTCCGGCCAAGCTGAGACGCCCGAAAGCGCGCCGCCAATCCGCAACAATCTTGAAGCCATAATCGGTTGGAGTAACGAACACACCGCACCGGTTAATATGCGATTTCTCCGACCGCAAGGAACTCGTCTTGACCTTAGCAAAGCGCGTTATCTACGGTTTTGCCGGCGTGGTTTTCCTGAGCGTCCTGACAATACTGGCGTTGCATCGCAATGGGTCGATCGAGACGGAGATCTTGATCGACAGCTCGCCTCAAACGGTGTGGACGGTCCTCACGGCGACCGACGACTATCCGTCGTGGAATCCGGAGATTTCACGACTGAGTGGACAGCTTCGCGAGGGCAACGTCATCGAGTTTGCAGAGGGGACGGGGCAGGACGCAATGGTGTTTCATCCCAAGATACTTGCGGTGCAGGCTGGTCGAGAATTGCGATGGAAAGGGTACGTGGGGTTTCCCGGAATTTTTGACGGCGAGCACCGCTTCATTCTCGAAGCCGTGGGCAATAAAACGCGCTTTATCCAGGGTGAAACCTTCACCGGCATGCTTGCCGGAACCCTGACCCGGAGCGTCCTGAACGACACGGTCGATAGCATGCATGCGATGAATGACGCGTTGAAAAAGCGAGCCGAGCTGGCGTCGGGTCGATCGCCGAAATAGCAGGGTGGGTCCCTTGAGCAACGCCCTACCGCGCAGCGTGAAGTTCGCCTGTCACCCCGTCCTAGCCATCGCGGCTAAAACGGTCCCCCGCCGGAAACCCTCATCCCCCCGCGTTTTCGGTCGGCCGCCCATCAGTCGGTCTCATAAAGCAGACCGTATTCCCCGCCGCTTCGCCTGATTCGCGCGAAACCGAGTTCGCCCAGATGCATGCCGGCGATCACAAGCCCCTCCGAACAGACCCGATCCAGCAGCCTCGACCGTGTGGCGGCCGCGAGAGCCGCGTCTTGATCGAAGGCAATCGATACATCCGGCCGCCGAATCTGGATGTGCGGAAAATGCACCACATCTCCCCAGACGAGCAGGCCCCGATCGCGGGATTCGAGAACATACCCGGTGTGCCCGTCGGTGTGTCCCGGCAGCGGCATCGCGCTGATACCGGGAAGCACTGCTCCGCCGTCGAACAGACGGAGCGTGTCGCGATAGGCATCGAACACCTGACGCGCCATCAGAAAGTTACCGCGTGCCCGCTCGCCGGCGCGGCTTAGATTGCCGTCGTCTTGCCAGAACTCGACCTCTCGCCGATGCGCGACAAGCTCCGCATTCGGGAAGACGACGCGTCCTGCTCCGTTCACGAGCCCCCCGACATGGTCGGGATGAGCGTGGGTGAGCAGGATGGTGTCGATCGCGGCGGGTTCGATACCCGCAAGCGCCAGGTTGGCCGTCAGGCGGCCGCCCCATTGCTTGATTCCTCCCGCGCCGCCGTCGATGAGAACGGTGCGGCCCGCCCCGTGTACGACGTAGCAATTGATGTGCACGGCGGCGGGCTCTTTCTGCGCTGCGTCGCGCTGCATTCTGGACGCTTCGGACGTATCGATATTCGACAGAAGCTCGAGGCTGGCGGTGAGATAGCCGTCGCTGATGGCGGTGATCGTGAAATCCCCGACTTGCTGACTGGGAAAGCTAAGGGCGGACATTGTGCTTCTCCGGGCTGGCTAATTTCGGGCGTGAATGTTCGACGCGGCGTAACCAAAAAGGCGGATGCGCGCCGTGAGACCGGTGCGGCGGACGATCGCGCTATCCAGGGCTTCCATGAACCGGTTCATGACCGGCGGCGTGCGAAACGTCTCGAGGCGATACTGGATGTCCGCGAAGACCGGGTGTCCGTACCCATGCCGAACATCCAGGAACATGACGTGAACGTTCTTGATCTTGGCTTCGAGAACGGTTGTGCAAAGCGCGACGCAGTCGCGCGAAAGTTCGGCAAGGCTTGCGTCGGACGGCATCCGCATCGCGTCGATATGGAACGTGACGTTGGGCATCGCGGGCCTATTCCTGCTCGGTCGGAAGGGGGCGGGCGCTTGTCAGCTGCGCTGTCATCGGCGAGTAAAGGTGAATGTCCTCGGCGATGTTTTCAGCCAACTGAGCGCTATCCCGAGGCAGGACGGCCAGCCAACGGCGCGCCGGACACTTCTCCAGCGCGACGGCCTGCATGGCCAGCGGCGTGACGCCCATCCGGATCAGGGGCGCCGGCCCGCTTGCGCAAAGCACGAGGCGCTCATCGTCCTTTACCGCTGGAGCGGTGCCGATAGCGCCGTAGAGATTTCGATGCCAGTCGGTGATGTGCTGCTGCCACCTCGCGAAATTGCCGCCGCCCTTGCGCCGGTATTCCTCTCCGGTCAGGACGTCGAGGCCGTCGATCGTGTGGATGGCCAGATAGAGGGGGCAACCTGCGCTCATCGATTTGAACCGCTGCGACGTGTGAAACCCGGTCACCGAGAGAAGGGCGGGCAGCTTGTCGAGGCTGTAGAAGTCGTTCCATTCGGCTTCGCTGTCGAGATCGGCGAAGCTGCATTCCACGGTATAGATCATCGGATTGTCCTTCGGGCAGGAGGCCCGTCCTGCTGCGAACGTTTGATATTCAGTGCGGTAACGTCATGCTAAGCTCGCATTTCCACGGGATAAAACGAAATAAAGTCAGGCTTCAGTGATATTTACTCAAGCTGACGGCGAACACACTCTGATCGATGAGGCGCCGATGCCACGCAAGATTCCAAGCAATTCCGCGCTTCTGGCGTTCGAGGCTGCGGCCCGACACGGGAGCTTTGCCCGAGCCGCCGAGGAACTGGCGCGGACCGAGGGCGCCGTCAGTCGTCAGATCGGCCGGCTGGAGGCGTTTTTGGGCGTCGCCCTGTTCGAGCGAATCGGCAACCGGGTACGGCTTGCACCCAACGGCACGCGATACGCGGTGCAGGTGCGCGAGATCCTGGATCGGCTGGAACGGGACAGCCTGTATCTGATGGGGCAGCCCATCGAAGGCGCGAGCATCGATATCGCCGCCATTCCGACGTTCGCCACCCGCTGGCTGATTCCCCGGCTGAAACGTTTCCAGAATCGGCATCCGAACGTGACGGTGCATATCGCCGAACGGATGGAGCCGTTCCTTCTGGCCGGCAGCGGTTTCGACGCAGCCATTCATTTCGAGCACCCGGCATGGGCGGGGATGCATCTGCATCCTCTGCTGGAGGAAGTGCTGGTGCCGGTCTGTAGTCCGGCGCTTCTCGCGGGCGCCGGAGCGAACCCGTCGTTGGACGATCTGCCGCGCCTTCACCGGCGACAAAACCCCGACGCCTGGCAGATGTATGCGCAGGAGTCCGGCATCGTGCTGGCCAATTCGGCGATCGGCGCGCGTTACGATCTGCATGCGATGCTGATAGAAGCGGCGCTGGCCGGTCTGGGTGTCGCCTTGGTGCCGCGCCTTTATATCGAAGCCGAGCTGGAGCAGGGGCGTCTGGTCGCGCCGTGGCCGGACGGCAAAGCGATTGCCAAGCACTTCTGCCTCGTCCTTCCCGAACCGCTCGAACTGGCCGAGGGGCCGCTGCGGGCATTCGCGACATGGATGCTGAATGAAGCCCGGGAATCGGCGCCGCATCGCAGCGCCTGACGCGCATCACGGAACAGCCATCCCTCCGGAGGGTCCGTCGCGAAGCGGTCGCTTCGTTTCGAACCGACGTATTCGACGCCTCAGAAGATCGAGCGCTCCGAATACGTGGTCAGCCACTCCAGCGCCAGCGTGCCCGCCAGCGAGTTGCCGTTCGGATCGAGGCCGGGCGACCACACGCAGACCGCCATCTCGCCCGGCAGCACCGCGACGATGCCGCCGCCCACGCCGCTTTTCGCGGGCAGGCCGACGCGGTAGACGAAGTCGCCCGCCGCATCGTAGGTGCCGCAGGTCAGCATCAAGGCGGACAGCCGCTTGGCCGAACTCGCGTCGACGATCTGCTCGCCGGTGATCGGCGCGACGCCGCCGTTCGCGAGGAACAGCGCGGCCTGCGCCAGTTCGACGCAGTTCATCGTGATCGCGCACTGGCGGCAGTACGCGTCCACGACGGTTTCCGGCGGCATCCGCATGTTGCCGAAGCTCGCCATGAAGTGCGCCATCGCGCGGTTGCGCTCGGCGTGCTGCAGCTCGGATTGCGCGACGCGCGAGTCGTAGTCGATGTCGTTGACGCCGATCAGCCGCCGGATGAACTCCACCAGCGCCGTCTCGGCGCGCACGAAACGGCGCGCCAGCACGTCGGTGACGACCAGCGCCCCCGCGTTGATGAACGGATTGCGCGGCTTGCCGCGCTCGCTCTCCAGTTGAACCAGCGAATTGAACGCGGTGCCTGACGGCTCGCGGCCGACCCGCTGCCACAGTTCGTCGCCGAGCAGCTGGAAGGCCAGCGTGCACGCGAACAGCTTCGAAATGCTCTGGATCGAGAAGCGCTCGCGCGCATGGCCGACGGTGCAGATCTCGCCGTTCAGCTTGACGATCGCCATGCCGAAGCGATCGGCGGGCACTTTCGCGAGTTCGGGGATGTAGTCGGCGACCCGTCCCGCGCCGATCCAGGGCGCGAGTTCGGAGTGGATACGTTCGAGAATCGGGAGGTAATTCATTGAATCGGGCGGGCGCCGCGGCGCCGCGCGGTGTCGAGCGAGCCCGTATGGAACCGTTTCGGCGCCGATTCGTCAAGCGCGGGCGCCGACGCCCGGCGGAGCGGCCGGCCAAATCCGCCGGCAGCCGCCGCTCAAAAGTGAGATAGTCGGGGTCGCCTTTTTTGGCAATTATCCAGCCCTTTTTTGAACATGGAATTCATGCTACGTCCAGCGGCGCGTATCATGCGAAACATTTCGGGATATTACAAACGTTGTTCGACCACTCGGACGATGGGGTATCTGTCCCTGTTTTGTATCAATTCCGTGCGTATCGACCGACTGCCCATGCCTTTCCGGATTCTTCTTGTCGAGGACGACAACCGCTTATCGACGCTGATCGCGGGCTACCTGCGCAAGCATGACTATGACGTGGAGACCGTGCTGCACGGCGACGAGGCCGTGCCGGCGATCCTTCACGGCCAGCCCGACCTCGTGATCCTCGACGTCAACCTGCCGGGCAAGGACGGCTTCGAGATCTGCCGCGAGGCCCGCGAGCACTACGACGGCGTGATCATCATGGTGACGGCGCGCGACGAGCAGTTCGACGAGCTGCTCGGCCTCGAATTCGGCGCGGACGACTACGTGCACAAGCCGGTGGAGCCGCGCATCCTGCTCGCGCGGATCAAGGCGCAGCTGCGCCGCGCGCCGGTGCGCCAGCCCGAGCCCAGCAGCCAGCCCGAGAGCTATACGTTCGGGAAATTCGCGATCAACCGCGCCAACCGGACCGTGCGCCTGCCCGACGGCAGCGCGCCCGATCTGACGTCGGCCGAATTCGACCTGCTGTGGGCGCTGGTGTGCCACGCGGGCGAGGTGGTGAGCCGCGACGACCTGATGCTGCAATTGCGCGGCGTCGAGTTCGACGGGCTCGACCGGACGATCGACGGTCGGATCTCGAAGCTGCGTCGCAAGCTGCGCGACGACGCCAGCAGCCCGCAACGGATCAAGACGATCCGCAGCAAGGGCTATCAGTTCAGCAAGCACGCGTGGGAATAGGGGGCTGCGGGGGGCGACTGCGACATAAGTCGACAGAACGACAGGTAAATCGACACAGGCGGCGGATATTGATCACTATGATTAAATGATCCCGCCGCCAGCGCCCGAACCGATCCCGTTCGCGCCGCGCCTGTCTTTCCGTCACGCCCGTCCTTCCTGACGCTCGCCAACGACCATGAACCGCAGTGCTGCGCCTCAACTTTCCCTGTTCCGCTATTGCAAGTGGCGCTGGCTGAACTTTCGCCGGTCGTGGACCGACATGCGTGCCGACCGGATTCCGAGCTGGTCGCGGCTCTATGTGCGGACCTATCTGCACCTGATCGGCCTCGTGCTCCTGACGACGCTCGTGCCGGTGCTCGCGCTGTGCGTCGTGCTGACGCCCGAGAGGGTCTGGCATGCGTATGAGGTGCTGCCGGGCGGCGCGCTGCTGATCTTCCTGTTCGTCTGCGTGGTGCCCGCGCTCGCCGCCTATCGCTGGATGCGGCCGGTGTGGGCGGACCTGGTGATGGTGCGCGAGCGGGCGATCGATTTCAGCGGCGGGCGCTTCAATACCCGCGCGCGCGAATCGCACAGCGTGATCATCGGGCCGCTCGCGCGCACGCTGAACGCGCTGGCGATGCGCATGGAGCGGCTGATCGCCGCGCAGCGCGACCTGACCAACGGGATTTCGCACGAGTTGCGCACGCCGCTCGCGCGGGTGCGTTTCGCGCTCGAAATCCTGCGCGAGCCGGGCTCGGCCGGCGAATATCAGAACGCGCTCGACAGCATCGCGCAGGACGTCACCGAGCTGGACGAACTGATCGACATGAGCCTGACCTACGCGCGGCTCGAATACAGTTCGCTGCAATCGAATCTCGAACAGACCGTGCTCGTCGCGTGGTTCGAGAACCAGGTCACCGATGCGGCGCTGCTGTACGCGAGCAAGACCATCGAGTCGCGCATCGCGATCGCGCGCGACGTGCGGGTGCGGATGGACAAGCGGCTGATGTCGTATGCGATGCGCAATCTGCTGCGCAACGCGAGCAAGTACGCGCAGTCGACGATCGTCGTCGGGATCGAGATGCGCCACGGCAACATCGAGATCTATGTCGAGGACGACGGGCACGGCGTGCCGGAGAGCGAGCGCGAGCGGATCTTCGAGGCGTTCGTGCGGCTCGACCGCCACACGGCCGGTTACGGCCTCGGCCTCGCGATCACGCAGCAGGTGCTGCACGCGCATAACGGACGGATCGCGGTGACCGATCCGCAACTGCTGCCGGGCGCGCGCTTCGAGATCAGCTGGCCGGTGTAAGCGGCGCGGGCGGCGGCTAGCCCGCGCGTTTGCGCATCACCAGATGAAGGCCGGCGGCCGCCAGCAGCATGCCCGGCCACGCCAGCGCCGGAATCGCCTCGCCGAGTACCGCGAATGCGATCAGGGTCGTCGCCGGCGGCACCAGGAAGAACAGCGCCGATACGCGCGACGCTTCGCCGTGGCGGAGCATCGCCAGCAGCAGCGAGATCGCGACGATCGAGTTGCCGAACACCAGGTACGCGAGCGAGCCGAACAGGCCCGGCGTCCATTCGACATGCATCGGTTCGAGCAGCCACGCGAGCGGCGCGGTGACGGCCAGTCCCACCGCGTACTGCACCAGATTGGCGGTGACGGGGTGGGTCGGGTTCGCGGCGCCGAAGCGTTTTTCCCACAGCGTGCCGCCTGTCATCGACAGGAGCGCGAGCAGCGCATACGCGAAGGCCAGCGGCGACGCGATATCGATCGACGAGCGCGCCAGGATGACCATCGCCGCGCCGGCCATCCCCAGCGCCAGCCCGATCCAGCGAACCCGGTCGACGCGTTCCCCGGCGATTGCCGGCGCGAGCAGCCCGACCAGGATCGGCTGCTGCGACGTGATCAGCGCGACCGCGCCCGCCGACATCCCGAATTTCAAGCTCAGATAGGTGAACGCGAAGTAGCCCGCCTGCAGCAGCAGGCCGACCGCCAGCAGATGCCGCCATGCGCGGCGGCTCGACGGCCAGCCCGGCTTGAGCCATGCGCAGGGCACGGCGAGCAGGGCGACCACGCACGCGTAGCGGAGTGCGAGAAAGGTCAGCGGGTCGGCGTAGCGCAGGCCGAGCTTGAGGAACACGAAGCCGCTCGACCACAGCAGCAGGAACAGCACGGGCGCCGCCCTGAGCCAGCGCGGCGGGACCGGATCGGACAGCGTGCCTGTGGACATGGCGTGACTCGGCTGGCGGTGAGCGCGATCCCGTGCGGGTCCGGGGCGTGAGCGGACGGATGGGCCGGGTGCGGCGTGCGCGATGCGCGCGGCGTTCGGGAAACCGCCGGTAAATGGATTCGCGCGTGACAGTGTAGCGCCGGCGCGGCATCGCAGCGCGGGTGCGACGGATTCCGACGGCGCAGTCGCGAAGCCCGGGTGAATTCAGCGAACCAAGCGAACCAAGCGGCCGCGTTGCACGGGCCGCGGAAACAGACCGGTGCCCGCGTGATCGACGTGGCTGAATGTTCCCGTCCTCGCTATGCCCCGCTACGCCGCATCGCGCGCGTTCGCCGGACTGCGGCGCGCCGCCGCGCCGAAGTCCGTTCCGTCAATAGGTCCGGCCGAGCTGGAAGTACAGATTGCGGCGGCCGCCCGGCGCGAACGCCACACCGATGTACAGCGGCCCGAACGACGTCGTGAGGCTGGTGAAGAACGTATAGCTTTGCTTGAGCGCGCCGCCGCCGATCCGCGCGCCGTCGGACCAGACGTTGCCGACTTCCGCGCTCGCGCCGAGGTACAGCGCCTTGATCGGCGACGCGTTGAACGTCATCAGCTGGTTCATATAGGTGATCTGCCCGTAGACGAGCGCATCGCCGTTCAACTGGTCGGCCGCATAGGCGGCCAGATGCTGGAAGCCGCCCAGCGTGAAGTCGAAGCCGTTGAACACGTTGTTGGTGCCGCCGAAGCTCTTGCCGGCTTCCACGCCGGCGCTGAAGCTGTGCCGCCCGAACTGCTGCGCGATCATCGCCTTGCCGCGCACCTCGGTGTACGGCGTGTTGTCGGTGAAATCGTCCGGCCCGAACACGAGGCGGGTGCTCGTGGCGAGCGAGCGCTCGACCTTGAACTCCGTGTAATAGCCCTTGCGCGGGAACAGGTGATCGTCGAGCTGATCGATCACGAGCCGCGCGCGGGCGCTCAGCGCCTGCGACGTGTAGGTCGGCAGCGGGAAGGTCGACAGCAAGAGCGAATCGGCGTCGTCGCCGTCGTCGAAGTCCAACGTCCCGTAGTTCGGCGTCGCGGTGCCGTGCGCATAGGCGAGCCCGATGCGGAAGTCGCCGAGGCGCCCGATCGGCACCCCGAAGTCGATACCGGCGCGCTGCGTGCGCAGCCGCAGCTGGTTCAGCTTCGTTTCGCCGCTCTCGTCGTAGAGATTCGCGTAGCGCCGCTCGACTTCCACGTAAGGCGCGATGTAGTAGCCGACCTTGTCGGACAGCGGCTGACGCAGTTCGAGGTGTCCGGACTGCAGATCGCTGCCGAGCGTGGCGTCGGCGCGGAACTCGAGCCCCGATTGCGTGAGCCACGGCCGCCGGTAGCCGACGTGCAGGCGGAAGCCGCCTTCGTCGCTCGAACTGCTCGACATGCCGAGGCCGAACAGCAGGAAGTTCGGCCCCCAGTATTTCTCGCGCGCATCGATCACGAGCGTGTGCGCGTCGCCGTCGCTGACCACCTGCTGCGTGACGCTCTCGAAGTTGCCGCTCGTCGTCAACGCGAGCAGATCCTGGCTCACCGCCTTCGGATCGTAGGTGTCGCCCGGCCGAACGTGCAGTGCGTTGCTGACGATTTTTTTCGGCACCGGCCCGTTCATCCGGATGTCGATCGACGTGATGCGCAGCGGCTGCGGCGGCGGCTCGGTATGGGCGGCGCGGTACGACGCGTACTGTTCGGGCGTCAGCGCGTACCGTTCCAGCCTCGGCAGCGCGGCGGTGGCCGCCGCCGCGCCGGCTTCGATCGCCTGGCTGGCGGTCTGAAAATCCGTGAAGCTCAGCGAACCGAGCGCCGGCTGGAGCAGCACGTCGCGCGACGTAAGCTGCTTGCGCTGGCTCGACACGTTCTGCCGGATCAGGATGCCGATCATCTGCTGCATCACGTCGGCGGGCGACGCGAGCGCGTCGAGCGGCCTCAGTTGCGAACCGATGTCCACGGCGATGACGACGTTCGCGCCCATCTCGCGCGCGGTGTCGACCGGCAGGTTGCTGACGAGGCCGCCGTCCACCAGCGTGCGGCCGTCGATTTCGGCCGGCGCGAACAGGCCCGGCAGCGCCATGCTCGCGCGGATCGCGAGCGGCAGCGAACCGTGGTCGAGCACGACCATCTGGCCGGTCTGCAGGTCGGTGGCGATCGCGCGATACGGAATCGGCAACTGGTCGAACGGCTGGTTGGTCGGCACGGCGGCCGTCCAGTCGGCCAGCAGCGCCTGCAGGCGGTTGCCCTGCACGAGTCCGGCGGGCGCCTTGAAGCCCTTCGAGCCGAAGCCGATCGTCAGGCTATTGATATAGGTGCTTTCATCCTCGCGCTGGGCTTGCGGAAGGTCGGCGCGGTCGGTCACGTCGAACGCGATGTCGGCGAGGTTCACGTGCGACAGCTTCCTTTCCATTTCCTCCGCCGTCATCCCGCTCGCGTAGAGGCCGCCGACGACCGCGCCCATGCTGGTGGCGGCGATGCAGTCGATCGGAATGCGATGTGCTTCGAGCACCTTCAGCACCCCGACGTGAGCATAGCCGCGCGCGCCGCCGCCCGACAGCACCAGGCCGATCGACGGCCGTCCGCCCGGACCGCCGTCCGGCGTGCAGGACAGGCTCGACGCTGCGGCCGGCGAGGTCGGGTCCGAAGCCGAAGCCGAAGCCGAAGCCGAAGCCGAAGCCGAAGCCGAAGCCGCGACGGGTGCGGGACGAGCCGGATCCGCCGCCAGCACGGAGGCGCAGTGAAATGCTGCGATACAGCAAAGGAGCGGCGCGACGCGGCGCATGCCGACAAGAAAGCCCGGACGGCCGGGAAAGGCGGGCACCGTCATTTTCTTTACTTGGTGTGGTCGGACAGTGGGAGTGCGGTTGGGAAAATGCACAAAGACGCAAGAGTACCGCTTTTTATATCCCATGGAGAACGGATTCCGCTGCGACAGCGCAACGGCGGGGGTTTGCGACCCGTCGCTCATTTTCTGTAGAAAATATTCGAAATCGCCTAAAGTATTGTTACAAGCTGCCGCTAAGCGCTTATGACCGCCGCACGGCGCATGAGACCATCCGGCGGCAAGCCGGCGTCCCGCAAAGCCCTCCCTGGTTCGTTCGTCCGTAAAGGCATCATCATGTCGACCCCCCTTCTCGGAAGGCTGTTTGCGCACAACATCGCGGTGGATCTCGGTACCGCGAGCACCCTCATCTATGTCCACAACCGCGGCGTGGTGCTGAACCAGCCGTCCGTCGTGTGCTTTCGCAAGCCGGGCGCGACGGTCGACAAGGCGCGCGTCGAGGCGGTCGGCGATCAGGCGAAGGCGCTGCTCGGGCGCTCCCCCGAGCACCTGCAGGCGGTCCGCCCGCTGCGCCACGGCGTGATCGCGAACTACAACGCGGCCGAGCAGATGATGCGGCAGTTCATCGACATGTCCCATGCGCGCGCGCTGTTCGGGCGGCGCGCCGAATTCACGATCTGCGTGCCGTCGAACGCCACGGCGGTCGAGCGGCGCGCGATCCGCGAAGCCGCGGTGGCGGTCGGCGCCTCGAAGGTCAGCCTGATCGGCGAGTCGCTCGCGGCGGCGCTGGGCGCCGGGCTGCCGGTGACGGAGGCGGTCGGGTCGATGGTGGTCGACATCGGCGGCGGCACGACCGAGGTCGCGGTGATCGCGCTCGGCGGCGTGGTGTACCAGGAGGCGATCCGGGTAGGCGGCGACCAGTTCGACGCGGCGATCGTCAACCATGTCCGCAACCTGTACGGCGTCCTGCTCGGCGAGCAGACGGCGGAGCACGTGAAGAAGATCATCGGGACCGCCAGCTACGGCGTGCCGCGCGAGTCGATGCACGCGGTCGGGCGCAGCGTCGAGGACGGCCTGCCGCGCACCATCGAACTGACGAACCACGACATCGCCGATGCGCTCGCCGCGCCGCTCAAGCAAGTGGTGGGCGCGGTGAAGACCGCGCTCGAGAACGCCCCCCCCGAACTGATCACCGATATCGCGAACCGGGGCGTGGTGCTGACGGGCGGCGGCGCGCTGCTCGCGAATCTGGGCAAGCGCCTGTTCGACGAAACCGGCCTCGCGGTACGGGTCGCGGACGAGCCGCTGACCTGCGCGGTGCGGGGCGCGGGCCAAGCCATGGGCCGGCTGCAGACCGAAGTGGCCGCATGACGGCGCCCGCCCGAGGCGGGCGGGCGGGAAGCGGCGGGCGGGGCGGGCGGAATGACGTAAGGGAGGGGAGCAGCGCAAGAAAGGGAGACGGGCGAGCGGAATCGAAGTGATATGTTATATCATTTCAAAACGATGAGACCGGCAGCCCCGCGCCGGCATCCGCCATCACGAGGCCCCCTCATGCGAAAGCTCCCCGTTACCGTGCTGTCCGGGTTTCTCGGCGCCGGCAAGACCACGCTGCTGAATCACGTGCTGAACAACCGCGAAGGCAAGCGGGTCGCCGTGATCGTGAACGACATGTCGGAAGTCAACATCGACGCGCAACTGATCCGCGACGGCGGCAGCGCGCTGTCGCATGTCGACGAGAAACTGGTCGAGATGAGCAACGGCTGCATCTGCTGCACGCTGCGCGAGGATTTGCTGATCGAGATCGAGCGGCTCGCGCGGGAAAGCCGTTTCGACTACCTGCTGATCGAATCGACGGGGATTTCCGAGCCGCTGCCCGTCGCCGAGACGTTCACGTTCCGCGACGACGAGGGGCGCAGCCTGTCGGATATCGCGCGGCTGGACACGATGGTCACGGTGGTCGACGCGTATAGCTTCGTGCACGACTACGGCTCGCACGACTTCCTGGCCGATCGCGGCGAGACCATGGGCGACGCGGATCGGCGGACGGTGGTCGATCTGCTGACCGAGCAGGTCGAGTTCTGCGACGTGATCGTGCTCAACAAGACCGATCTCGTGACGGCGGGCGATCTGGCCCGGCTCAAGGGCGTGCTGCGCGCGCTCAACACCCGGGCGCAGATCGTCGAAAGCCGTTTCGGGGCCGTGCCGACGGACCGGATCCTGAACACCGGGCTGTTCGATTTCGAGGCCGCCGCGCAGGCGCCGGGATGGCTGAAGGAAATGCGCGGCGATCACATTCCCGAAAGCGAGCAGTACGGCATCGTCAGCTTCGTCTATCGCGCGCGGCGGCCGTTTCATCCGCAGCGGCTGTTCGACTGGATCCAGCACGAATGGCCGGGCGTCGTGCGCTCGAAGGGGTACTTCTGGCTCGCGTCGCGGCCGCAGATGGTCGGCGAATGGTCGCAGGCGGGGGCGGTCTCGCGGCATGGCCGCGCGGGCACCTGGTGGGCGGCGGTGCCGCCGAACGCGTGGCCGCAGGACCCGGAGGCGCAGGCGATGATCCGCAGTCGCTGGGACGCGCGCTTCGGCGACCGTCAGCAGGAGCTGGTGCTGATCGGCACGGAGATGGACGAGGCGGGGCTGCGCGCGTCGTTCGATGCGTGTCTGCTGAACGACGACGAACTGGCGATGTCGGAAGCGGCGTGGCGCGGCTTCGCCGACCCGTTTCCGGACTGGATGCGGCAGGCGTGACGCGCTCGGGCGGCGAGCGCCGGCCGGTCGCCTCGCGCGTGCGGCCGCGATGCGGCGGCACGCGGTGCCGGGTTCGCTGCGCGGCGGGTGCGTTCTGACCTATCCTGTGCCGAAACGGCGCGCATGCCGCGCGCCGCAACCGGACAGGAGCCGCGATGCCCAGCAGGCCAGCAGACGATTCTTCCTCCCCGCCCGCGCCGGCGGTGCCGCCCTTCATCACGCCTGAACCCGACGCGCAAAAGCCCGTGCGCGGCAGCCAGTACGTGCTGAAATCCGGCGACGCATTCGCCGTCAGCGATGCGCTCGGGGACATCGGCGGCTACGACGACGGCCTGTTCGTCGACGACATGCGGGTGCTCTCGCAATGGCGGCTGACCTTCGGCGGCCGCGCGCCGTCGCTGCTGTCGGGCGCGACCAGCGCCGACAACGCGTCGTTCACCGCGCATCTGACGAACCGTCCGCTGCCGCCGCTCGGCGGTCACGAGACGCCGGAGGGCGTGATCCATATCGAACGGATGCGGGTGCTGGCCGACAACGTGCTGTACGACGCGCTCACGCTGACGAACTACGGCACGAGCGATGCGGAGGTGCCGTTGTCGATCTCGTTCGGCGCCGACTTCAAGGACATGTTCGAGGTGCGCGGCACGACGCGCGAGCGGCGCGGCACGATCGCGCCGCCGTGCGTCGAGGCGGGCGCGGTCCGGCTCAGCTACACGGGACTCGACCGGGTCGAGCGCGCCGTGCGGATCGGGTTCTCGCCCGAGCCCGACGCGCTCGCGCCCGACCGCGCCGATTACACGCTGCTGATCGCCGCGCAAGCCTGCGTGTCGATCTATCTGACGGTCGAGACGCAGGTCGGCGAGCCGGACGCGCACGATGCGTCGCGCGCGCTCGAATCGCGGCTGCAGCCGCCGACGGGGCGGCCCGCGCTGCGCAAGGCGCTGGTCGGCGTCCACCGGGCGATGCGCGAGCGCCGCCGCGCGATGGCGCGGGTGCGCACCAGCAATCCGCTGTTCAACGCGTGGCTCGACCGCTCGCTGGCCGATCTCGGGCTGTTGACGACGCAGCTCGACACCGGCCCGTATCCGTACGCGGGCATCCCTTGGTTCTCGACGCCGTTCGGGCGCGACGCGGTGATCACGTCGCTGCAGATGCTGTGGCTGCAGCCATCGCTCGCGCGCGGCGTGCTGCGTTTTCTTGCCGCGCACCAGGCGCGCGAGACGTCGGCGTTCCGCGACGCGGAGCCGGGCAAGATCATGCACGAGTTTCGCCGCAGCGAGATGGCGGCCACCGGCGAAGTGCCGTTCGCGTTGTACTACGGCGGCGTCGACACCACGCCGCTCTTCATCGTGCTCGCGGGCGCCTACCTCGAGCACACCGGCGACGATGCGCTGATCGACGAGCTGTGGCCCGCGCTCGAGCGCGCGGCGGCGTGGGTGATCAAGGTGTGCGACCGCAATCCGCACGGGCTGCTCGACTATCAGCGGACCTCCGAGCACGGGCTCGCGAACCAGGGCTGGAAGGACAGCCACGATTCGGTGTTCCACGCGGACGGGCGGTTCCCGGACGGGCCGATCGCGCTGGTCGAGGTGCAGGCCTATGCGTGCGCCGCGTTCGAGGCGATGGCGGAATTCTCGCGGCGGCGCGGCCATGCGGCCGATACGGTGCGCTATACGCAGCGCGCGCGGGCGCTGCGCGAACAGGTCGAAACCCTGTTCTGGATGCCGGAGGCCGGCTTCTACGGGATCGCGCTCGACGGGCACGGCGAGCTGTGCCGGGTGTTCGCGTCGAATGCCGGGCACCTGCTGGCGTTCGGGCTGCCGGAAGCGGGCCGGGGCGAAGCGGTTGCGCGGATGCTCGGCTCGACGCTGTTCCAGACCGGCTGGGGCGTGCGCACGCTGGCGGCCGGGCAGCCGCGCTTCAATCCGATGGCGTATCACAACGGCTCGGTGTGGCCGCACGACAACGCGCTCGCGGCGCGCGGCCTCGCGCGCTACGGCGACAAGCGCGCGGCGCTCGATCTGCTGCGCTCGCTGTTCGAGGCGGCGGTGAGCTTCGACATGCGGTTGCCGGAGCTGTTCTGCGGATTTCCCCGGCGGCGCGGCGAGCCGCCGACCGCGTATCCGGTGGCGTGCCTGCCGCAGGCGTGGGCGGCGGGTGCGCCGTTCATGATGCTGCAGGCGTGCCTGGGCGTGAGCGTGGACGCCGCGCGCGGCGAGGTGCGGATCGAGCGGCCGGCGCTGCCCGAAGGCGTCGACTGGCTGCAGCTCGATGGGCTGCGCGTGGGCGGCGACAGCGTGTCGCTCACGTTCCGGCGGGTCGACGGCAAGGTGGTGGCGGCGGCGGAGCCGGGCGGCGCGAAGGTCGTCGCGGCGCTGTAGCGCTTCGCGAGAAGCCCGGGGCGCGCGCGCGGCCCCGGGCCTAGAATGACGGTATCGCGGGTCGGTTCGCGACCCCATCACCTCTCCAGGAGGCACCCTCCATGTCGAACGATACGCGGCCGGAAGACGGCCAACCGAAACTCGAACAGCTCGAAGCGGCGGTCAATCATCTGCACGAATCGATCGAATCGCAGAGCATCGCGGCCGGCGCCGCGAAGGGCATCCTGTTCAGTCTGATCGAAACGCTGGGCACGCTGGTCGGCGATCCCGACCTGCCCGAACACGCCCGCTCGGGTTACGAGGCGCTGCGCGACAAGGCCAGCGAACTGACGGTCTTGCTCGAGAAGCGCTGACGCGCAAGGCGCGCGGCTGCCCGCGATCGTGGGGAGAGCGGAAAGTCGCGCGGTTTCAACGAGTTGCCGCGCGCATGCTCAGGATATCCACATGCTTGCTCACAAAAACTGTTGATAACTTCGGGTGTCGCGCCGGCCCGGGCGGGATGACGAAGTCGCCGGGTTTGTTGGTCCGCGCGGCGGTTGTCGTCGCTGTCGCCGTTTCCGTTCGGCCCTTCGCCTGGGTGCGGCGGGCCGGGTGTTGTCTTGCCGCACGCGATGCGCGTGCCCGATCCCCGATCTGTTGTTCTGTTTCTCCCGCCATCGATGAACGACTTCCGTATCCTCGTCAGTGCCTGCCTGCTGGGCGCGCCGGTTCGCTATGACGGATCGCCCAAGACGCTGCTGCATCCGCTGCTGACGCAATGGCAGGCCGAGCACCGGCTCGTGGCGATCTGTCCGGAGCTGGCGGGCGGCATGCCGACGCCGCGCCCGCCCGCCGAGATCCAGCGCGCCGCATCGGGTAGCGCGGTGCTGGACGGCACCGCGCGCATCGTCGACCGCGCGCGGCAGGATGTGACCGGGGCGTTCGTGGACGGTGCGCGCGCGGCGCTGGCGCTCGCGCTCGAGCAGGGGTGCCGCTATGCGCTGCTGACCGACGGCAGTCCTTCATGCGGCAGCGAGATCATTTACGACGGCTCGTTCAGCGGCCGGCGGCACGCAGGCGCGGGCGTCACGGCCGCGCTGCTGCGCCGGCACGGCATCGCGGTGTTCGCGCAGCAGGAAATCGAGCGGCTTGCCGAGACGATGCATCGCGACGCAGCGGCGTCCGCCGGCTGACGCAAGCCCCGCCGCGCGGCGGGTTCGAGGCCGTCCGTGACGGCAAGCCCGCAGGGACGCACTCAGCGCTCGCGGATCAGCAGGAGCTCCAGCTCCGTTTCTCCCTCGACCCGGAATCCCAGCCGCTCGTACAGGCGCCGGGCGGGATTCCCCTTCAGCACATGCAGCGAGACCGGCACGCGCTGCCGGTCGGCTTCGTCGATCACCGCGCGCAGCACCTGCGCGCCGATGCCCCGGCCCTGATGGGCGGGCAGGATCTGAATCTGCATCACGCACCACGCATCCGGCTCCCGGTACGCCTTCAGCATGCCGGCGGGCTCGCCGTCGACGCAGACGATCTGCGCATCGTCGAGGCGCGAGCGCACGCGCGCCTCGTGGCTGGCCGCATCCACCGGCGCGCCGGCGCGGGCCAGGTGCTCGGTCATCGTGCGTTCGCGCAGCATCATCAGGAACGGGACGTCGGCTTCGGCGGCGGGGCGGAGCGTCACAATCGGGCTGGACATGGGCGGCAAGGGGGCAGGGGTGCCCGGATCGGATCGGTTGCGCGAAAATCCCTTCGCATCAACGGGTTGCGGGGCGCATGCTCAGGATATCCACATGCTTGCTCACAAAAACTGTGGATAACGTAACCCGCTGCGATCCGGCTGACAAGCCGCCGGTCGGAGAGGCATTGTCGGGCACGTGTCGATTCGGCCGCGTGCCGCTCGTCGTAGGAGTAGAGTCTTCCCGAAGTGCCGGGGGCCTCTCATTTCATGAGTCACTTACTTCGAGTCAAGGAGCCGCCACCATGTCCGCTGCCGTCAAAGCGATCCCCGAAGGGATGCATTCGTTGACCCCTCATCTGATTTGCGACGGCGCGGCCGCCGCCATCGCGTTCTACAAACAGGCGTTCGGCGCGGTCGAGATCACCCGGCTCGACGCGCCGCAGTCCGGTCGGCTGATGCACGCGGCGCTGCGGATCGGCGATTCGGTGATGATGCTCGCCGACGAAATGGCCGACTGCGGCGCACACGGGCCGCTCGCGCTGAAAGGCTCGCCGGTGTTCCTCCATCTGTATGTCGAGGATGCCGATGCGGTCATCGCGCAGGCGGTCGCGGCGGGCGCGAAGCTGACCCTGCCGGCGACCGATATGTTCTGGGGAGACCGCTACGGCCAGGTCGAGGATCCTTTCGGGCACCGCTGGTCGGTGGCGACGCACCGGCGCGACCTGACGAACGAACAGATCCGCGAAGGGATGGAACAGATGATCGCGCAGCAAGGCGGCCGGTGAGCGACGGGCGGGGCGCCGCGGCGCTCCGTTCCCGTCGGTCCGTTCATGACAGGAGGTGTTGGCGATGGCCTTGACGCTCTATGCCCATCCGTTTTCGTCGTACTGCCAGAAAGTGCTGGTCGCGCTTTACGAGAACGGCACGCCGTTCGAATTCAGGCTGCTGTCGCCCGACGATCCGGATCTGCTGAAGACCTTCGCCGCGCTGTGGCCGCTGAAACGGATGCCGGTGCTCGTCGACGCGGGCTGCACGGTCGTCGAGGCGACGATCATCATCGAATACCTCGGACTGCATCATCCGGGGCCGGTGCGGCTGCTGCCCGAGGCGGCCGCGGAGGCGCTGAAGGTGCGCGCGATGGACCGCTTCTTCGACAACTACATCTCGACGCCGCAGCAGCGGATCGTGGCCGACAGCCTGCGGCCCGAGGCGGAGCGCGATGCGCGCGGCGTCGCGGACGCGCGGGCGCAGCTGGACGTCGCGTACGCGTGGCTCGACAACGTGATGGCGGCGCGCGAATGGGCCGCCGGCGAGCACTTCAGCCTGGCCGATTGCGCCGCCGCGCCGTTCCTCTTCTACGCGGACTGGACGCATCGGATCGACGCGTCGTTTCATCATGTGCTTGCGTACCGGCGCCGGCTGCTGATGCGGGCGTCGTTCGCGCGCGCGGTCGACGAGGCGCGTCCGTACCGTTCGCTGTTCCCGCTCGGCGCACCCGAGCGGGATTGATTCCGCCGTTCCCATCCAGGAGACAGACATGACGCATGCTTCGTCTCTCGTGCCCGCCGACGTGCTGGCCGAGCGCAGTTCCTTCAGGTTTCCGAACGAAAGCGCCGAATACCGGCGCGCGCGCACCGCGCTGCTCGCCGAGGAGATCGAGTTGCGCAGGCATATCGAGCGCGTTGCCGCACAGCGCCGCGCGCTGCCGCCCGGCGGCGCGGTGACGGGCGACTACCGGTTCGAGGGCGAGCGCGGGCCGATCGATTTCGCGGGCCTGTTCGGCGACAAGGACACGCTCGTGGTCTACAGCTACATGTTCGGCCCGCAGCGCGAGCGGCCATGCCCGATGTGCACGTCGCTGCTCAGCGCGTGGGAAGGCGAGGCGCGCGATGTCGCGCAGCGCGTGTCGCTCGCGGTGGTGGCGCGCTCGCCGATCGAGCGGCTCGTCGCGTTCAAGCAGACGCGCGGCTGGCGCGACCTGAAGCTGTATTCCGACCTGAACGGCCTGTACAGCCGCGACTATTTCGGCGTCGATGCGGACGGCGGCGAAGAGGGGGGGCTCAACGTATTCACGCGCCGCGACGGCACGGTGCGGCATTTCTGGGGCGGCGAAATGGGCGACGCGACCGCCGATCCGGGCCAGGATCCGCGCGGTGCGCCCGACCTGATGCCGATCTGGACGATCCTCGACACGACCCCCGAAGGGCGCGATCCCCACTGGTATCCGAAGCTCGACTATCCCGCGTGACGGCGGCGGCGCGGCGCCGCCCGGCATCGAACGGATTCCTGACGATGGGCGTGCCGCTGCCGCATCCTTGATGCGCTCGGGAAAGGCGTTGCGTATCAATAGGTTGGTCGGGACATGCTCAGGATATCCACATGCTTGCCAACATAATCTGTGGACAACGCGCCGCGTCGCGGCGGACGGGCGGCGCAGCCCTGATCGAATCCGCGCGGCGAAGCGCGAGGCGGCGGTGGAGGGCTTGCGATCGGCGCGCCTGCCGCAGACGTGACACCGGACGGAAATGCGTCTCGCATCAACGCGTTAGCCGGGACATGCTCAGGATATCCACACGTTTGCCAACACAATCTGTGGACAACGCGTGACGGCCCTCGCGCGGTGCGGTCGCTGCGGCGCGAGGGTCGCGGACCTTGCCGCGCGCGGCGCGATCCTCTCGATGCGAGCCGCCCGCATGCTGCCGCTTGCGTGACATCGAACGAAAACGCGTGTCGTATCAACGGCTTGGTGGCCGCATGCTCAGGATATGCACAGGCTTGCCAACACAATCTGTGGAGAACCTGCCGCGTGGTGCGGCGAGCGCGATTCGGGCGGGCGCGCGCGATCGACGGAGGATCGCGACACTTCATCGGAGGCCGGAGCGCTGCATGCCGCCGCTCTTTCCTCGATGGGAAAGACGCGCCGCATCAACGCTTTAACGGCGGGATGCGCTCGATGGGCACCCGCTTGCGAATTCATTGGACGGGGCACACTGCGCGTCGTCGGACGCGGGCACTGCGGCGCGCGCGGAGCAAGCGTATTGCCTCGTGCCTGACACCGCGCGGAAAAGTCCGCTGCATCAACGGTTTAACGGGGACATGCGCAGGATATCCACACGCTTGCCAACACAATCTGTGGACAAGCACGCACCTGGTACGCGCCTGGAGCGGGGCGCCTGCAGGAGGCGCGCGCTCGCGATCGGAACCGGAGCGTGCCGCGACGCGGGCAGGCGCGGATATCGAACCGATTGCCGCCGATCGCACGTGTTCGGGAAAACGATGCGGGATCAAGGGGTTGAGTGCCGGGTGCTCAGGATATCCACAAGCTTGCGCACAAAATCTGTGGATAAAAGGCGTGTCGCCGACGCGCGATCGGACGCGCTCGCACCCTGCGCGGCGAGCGGTTGCGACCGGGCATTGCCGCGCCGCTGACCCCGAGTGGAAAGCCTTTCCGGATCAATGGGTTGATCGAGCGATGCGCAGGATATCCACATGCTTGCCAACACAATCTGTGGACAAGCGCGGGCGTGCACGGGATGCGTCGGTCGGCTCCGTCGCCGTCGGCATGCGGGCGCGACGCCGTTCATCGACATGCGCGTCGTCGGCCCCGCGCCACGTCTCGTCGCCGGCGCAAGCGTATCGCCCGGCGATCGTCTCCTGATGCGGGCCGATGTCGGCGTGCGGCTTCCTCCTCGCGACCGGTCGGGATGGAGCTTGCCGTCGCCGCTCGGCAGTCGCTCGGCAGTCGCTCGGCAGTCGCTCGGCAGTCGCTCGGCAGTCGCTCGGCAGTCGCTCGGCAACAACGATCAGCAGGACGAATCATGCGGGCGGTTCAGGTTCATCAACGGCAAACAGCGCGTGTGCGCCGATGCCTCCGGAGTGATTGCCGCAGCCGCCGCGAATCCGCTCGCGGGACACGCGCGGCGGGCGCGTCGCGCGGCTCGCGGACGCACCGTGCCGGCCGGGCCGGGGCCGGTGATACCATGTCCGGCCGGTTCTTTCCGTTATCACGATGCCCGCCACTTTCGATGAACTCGCGTCCCTGATCCGGGCGCAATTTTCCGAGCTGAGTCCGCAATTCCAGGTGGGCGCGGCGTTCCTGCTCGATCATCCCGACGAAGTGGCCGTGTCGTCGATGCGCAAGGTCGCGCAGCGCGCGCAGGTGCAGCCCGCGTCGCTCGTGCGGCTCGCGCAGCAATTCGGATTCCCGGGCTGGAACGAATTGCGCGACCTGTTCGTCGCGCGTGTGCGCACGCGGCCCGAACCGCTGACGCAGCGCGCCCGCTCGCTCGTGAAACCCAACGCGAGGGCGGCGCTCGCGCACGACCTGCTGGCCGCGCAGCAACACAATCTCGATGCGACCGCCGCGCAGAACGGGCGGGCGCTCGTCGACGCCGCGAAGCTGATCCGCAGGGCCCCGCACGTGCACGTCGCGGGCTTCCGCTCATGCCATCCCGTCGCGTTCGGCCTCGTCTACGGCTACCGGCTGTTCCGGCCGACCGTGTCGCTGCTGACGGGCGTCGCCGGTTCGCTGGAAATGGAGCTGCGCACGATCGCGAAACACAGCGCGACCGTGATCGTCAGCTTCGCCCCGTATTCCGCCGAGGCCAGCCGCGTCGCGCAGGCGGCGCGCGAGCGGGGCAGCAGGATCGTCGCGATCACCGACAGCGCGGTGTCGCCGATCGCGCTGCGCGCGGATGCCTGCCTGATCTTCACGCACGACAGCCCGTCGTTCTTTCCGTCGCTGGTCGCCGCGCATGCGCTGGTCGAGGCGCTGGTCGCGCAGTTGCTCGCGCTCGAAGGCAGCGGTGCGATCGCCGCGCTCGAACAAGCGGAAGCGGATCTGCATGCGAAGGGGGCCTATGTGGCGTGATGCGCGGCGCGGCCTCGTCAAGCGGCAATAGCGAGAGCGTGCGCGGGGCGAGCGGGCGTCATCCGTTGTCGGGCACGTCGTTCGCCGTCCGTCGACTCGGACCGCGGCGCGGCGAGCGAGCGCTGATAGCCGTTTCCGCACGGGTGCTTCCTTTGTTTGTGTCGCGGCGCGCAAGCAGCGCCGCGTCGTCCGGCCGCGCCTGGTGCACCGGAGGACAGCCTTTTGAGAGGACGGCCGGCCACGTTCGCTCTTCCGATTCAAAGAAGATGCATGATCGGGACGGCTGCCGAAGGCGGCCGATCGGCCGGATTAAGCGCCTCGCGAATACCTTGGGCACTCGCTTCGTCGCAGGCGTGGGGCTTGACGCGTCCCGCCGACGGCACGAAACCGTGACGAGTGAATCCCTCGACCGGACACGCCCATATTCGCGCGCCCCGGGCGCGTTGCCGCCGTGCCGTGCGCACGATGGCGATGCCCGCCGCGAACGACGCATGCGCGCAAACGGTTGCGCGATCCGATGAGTGGCACAATGAGCCGGCCCGTCCGCGATCCCACGCGATCCGCGTGGTTTTTGAGCGGACCGGGCGGCCGTGCCGCGTCGTTCGCGGTCGCGCCGAGACGCGCCGGATGGCGCGCACCGACACGATCGGCGCGGACAACGTTTGCCGCGCCGACGCCAGACCAACGGGGAATGCAGCCAGATGACACAGCCACACGCCCGCTTGCCCGCGTTCGACGCGGCGAGCGCCACACCGGCGCAGCGCGCCGTGCTCGACGAAATCCTGTCCGGCCCGCGCGGCAGCCTGAACGGTCCGTTTCTCGGCTGGATCCACAGCCCGGAACTCGCGCAGCATGCACAGCGCCTCGGCGCCGTATGCCGGTACCGCACCGGCCTGCCGACGCGCCTGTCCGAACTCGCGATCCTGGTCACGGCGGCGCGCTGGCGTGCGCAGGCGGAGTGGCAGTTGCATCTGCCGATCGCGCTGGAGGCCGGCGTGCCGGAAGGCGTCGCGGAGGCGATCCGGCTCGGCCGCCCGCCCGCGTTCGCCGATGCCGACGACGCGTTGGTGCATACCTTCGCGACCGAGCTGTACGACACGCGGCGCGTGTCGGATGCGACCTATCAGCGGACCGTCGAGCGCTTCGGCTTGCAGGCCACGGTGAATCTCACGGGCCTGCTCGGTTACTACGTGCTGGTCGCGATGACGCTCAACGTGTTCGAGATGCGCGTGCCGGGGCAGCCCGCGCTGCCGTTCCCGGAATAACGCTGCGCGCGGGCGCGGCGATATTTCAGCGTGCGATCACACTTCGGCGGGCGGAACGCGGGTATCGTCGCGGAAACTCTCGATCCCGATGGAGCGCGCGATGGCCACCTTCGTCACTCAGGCTCACAAGGCCGAAGCATTGCGCGCGTTGCACGCGCAGCCCGGCACGTTCATCATTCCGAATCCGTGGGATGTCGGCTCCGCGCGACTCCTGGCGCTGGCCGGCTTTCGCGCTTTGGCATCGAGCAGTTCGGGCTACGCGTACTCGCGCGGGATCGCCGACAACCGCGTCGGCCGCGAGCGGATGCTCGCGCACCTGGCGGAACTGGCGGCGGCGACGGATCTGCCGATCAGCGCCGATCTGGAAAACGGTTTCGGCGACGCGCCGGAGACTGTCGCCGAGACGATCCGGCTGGCCGCGCAGGCCGGCGTGGTCGGCGGGTCGATCGAGGACGGCACTGGCCGCGCGGATGCGCCGATCTACACGCATGCCGCCGCCGTCGAGCGGGTGCGGGCGGCGGCCGAAGCGGCGCGGGCGCTGCCGTTTCCGTTCACGCTGACCGCGCGCTGCGAGAATTTCCTGGCAGGCCGCCCCGATCTGGACGATACGATCGCGCGGCTGGTCGCCTATCGCGACGCGGGGGCGGATGTCCTGTATGCGCCCGGCCTGAGCGAGCTGGCGGAAGTCGACGCGGTGGTGCGGGCGGTCGGCAAGCCGGTGAACGTGCTGATCCGCCCGAAGAACCCGGCGTTCAATCTGGCCAATCTTGCCGGACTCGGCGTGAAGCGGATCAGCGTCGGCGGCGCGCTGGCGCGGACGGCATTCGGCGCGCTGGTGCGCGGCATCGATGAAATGCGCGAGCGCGGCACGTTCTCGTTCGCGGCCGAGCCATTCGCGAGCGGCGATTTCGACGGCTGGTTCTCGGAATCCGAGCCATTTCCGCGTCATTTCAAATAGGGAAATGAAAGACGGAAATGGAAACGTTTCCATAATAAGACGTGCGGATTAAAGCGCCGTTATCCGGAGCCCGTAAACCGAATAACGGCAATTATCTGAATCTCTTTAGACGATTTGCTCGACCGAAGCGGCTGCTCCGACGCTGTGAAAAAGATCGAACAGCCTTTCACCGCTAGGTGAAGCCGGCAAAAAATGCAGCAACAATGCATCTAATTTTCGGATAAAGACCACAAAGTTTTAAAAGGTGTCTTGCCGGCTATTAATTCGATTGCTAATCTCCGTGGGGTGGCGAAATAGCCGGATCATCAGTCCGGAAAAATCTAAAAAGATATCCTCCGAGAAGGCCATGACGACTTACTGTGATATCCACATCACCTCGTTTCGAATCGGCGACGTCGTGACGCTCAAGACGGGCGGCCCGCGCATGACGGTGACGTATGCGGGGCCGGTGGTATTCGACGACGGGGACTGGCTGATCTGCCAGTGGTTCGACGAGCGGGGAGAGTGCCGGCAGGAGATGTTCCAGAACGAAACGGTGGTACTCGAACCCCGCGCGATATCGGCGGCGTTTACGCGTCCGCGCACGTTTGCGGCCCGCGGCCGGATGCCGGCCTGAGCGCACCGGCGCGCCGATCCGTCCCGCACGCATCGTTCGCCGCGGACTGAAACATCCCGCGTCCGCCTCAGCCGATACTGGCTGCATGAACCCGACCGATCCCATTGCCGCCGTCGTCCATCCCGACCCGTATCCGTATTACGCGGCGCTGACGGCCGGCCCGCCGCTCGTTTATCACCCTGAACTGAATCTCTGGCTGGCGACCCGTGCGGCGAGCGTCGCGGCAGTGCTGGCCGATCCCGCCTGCCGGGTGCGGCCCGTCGCCGAGCCGGTGCCGTGTGCGCTGGCGGGCCGGCCGGCGGGCGAGATCTTTGCGCGGCTCGTGCGGATGAACGACGGCCCCGCGCGCCACGATGCGCCGAAGCGCGCGCTGCGGCAGGCGCTCGACGGCGCCGATCCGTTCCCGCTGAAACGCCGCGCCCGGGCGCTGGCCGCGCGCCGCGTGCCGCCCGTCGGCGATTGCGCGGCCCTGAACGCGTGGCTGTTCGCGACCCCGGTGACGGCAATTGCCGACTGGCTCGGCTTCACCGGCGACGCGTGCGCGGAAGTGGCCGACTGGATGGGGGATTTCGTCGCGTGCCTGTCGCCGTTGTCCACCGGCGAGCAACTGGGCCGCGCGAGTGATGCCGCGCGGGCGCTGTCCGAGCGGATGAAGGCGCTTGTCGCGTCGTCGGCCGCCGGCGACAGCCGCCTCGTCGGGGCGGTGCGTCGCGCGGCGCGGGAAACCGGCTGGCGGGACGCCGACGCGTTGATCGCCAATCTGGTCGGCTTGCTGTCGCAGACCTACGAAGCGACGGCCGGCCTGCTCGGCAATGCGTGGATTGCGTCGCTGACGCAGCGGGACGCGATGCCGGAGCAGAAGGGTGTCCGCGGCCCGGCACAGGTCGAGGCGCTGGTCGCGGAGACGGCGCGGTACGACCCGCCCGTGCAGAACACGCGCCGTTTCGTCGCGGCGCGCACGCAGGTCGGCGACGTGACGCTCGAGCCGGGCAGCGCGGTGCTTGTGCTGCTGGCCGCGGCGAACCGCGATCCGGCCGCCAATCCGGCGCCCGACCGTTTCCTTCTGGAACGCGAGGCGCGCGCCACGTTCGGATTCGGTCGCGGCATGCATCGGTGTCCGGGCGAACGGATTGCCCACCTGCTGGCCGAAGCGGCGCTCGACGTGCTGCTGGCGGAAGGCGTGCCGACCTTGTGGAAGGCGCCGAGGTGGCGCTACCGGCCATCCGCGAATGCACGGCTGCCGGTGTTTTTCGCTGCGGGGGGGACGGCGGAGGGTGACGCCGCGCGCGAGGAGCCGGCGCGGCCGCTCGATCAGCGCGAGGTGCCTTGCTTCTCCGCCCACTGCTTCTGCGCGACGACGCGCCGCTGCACGCGTTCGACGAGGCCCGCCGAGAAGGTGCGCATGCTGATGTTGCGGCGCTTGAGCATCACGCTGCCGACCAGATCCGTGGCGGGATTCGGCTGGAATGCCCAGTAGAGCGTCATGAGCCAGCCCACCACGGTCCAGCCGAACAGCGCGTTGAATAGCGCGATCGTCAGCTTGTCGCGGCGGCCGTGCCGGTCGGCGACGATCGCCGGCAGAAAATAGAGCGCGATCGCGACGATCGAGCCGGCGATCTGGATCAGGATTTCCATCTGCATGATGCTTCTCCACCCGTGTTGCAGTGCGGCGCGAACGACGCATGCGATGTGGCCGATTGTCGCGCTTTTCCGGATGTCGTGCTGACAACTGATTGTTGCGGAATCGTTGATGATCAGCCGGTCATCCGCCGGTCAGCGCGCTGCCAGGTTCGCGGCCCGGCGCGAGCGCGAAACCCTCGTCGAGCCAGCCTGCGACGCCGCCGATCATCAGTTTTACCGGCCGTTCGAGTCGGGCGAGGCGCCGCGCCGCGCGCGCCGCGCCGTTGCAATGCGGGCCTGCGCAGTACACGACGAACAGCGTCTCGGGGGGATGGCCCGCGAGCTTGCCGGCGACGATTTTGCGGTGCGGCAGACTGACCGCGCCGGGCACGTGCCCGGCGGCGTACTGCTCGGGGCCGCGCACGTCGAGCAGCACGAAATCGGGGGCGCCGGAGCGCAATGCGTCGTGAACGTCCCAGCAGTCGGTCTCGAAGCGCAGCGACGCTTCGAAGTGGGCGAGCGCGGCGTCGCTCGGCGCGGCGGGGGTGTCGGTGACGTGGGACATCGGGCGAGGCTCCTGTCTGGCGTGAGGGATCGGTATCGACGCATGTCGAGCCGCCAGTATCGGGTTCGCGCGGCACCGGCAACAGTGGCGGGATCGACAAGTTCCGGTAACATCGCGCCATGCCTACCCATCTCGTCGTCGCGCTGGCCTACGACCGGCTCTGTACCTTCGAATTCGGCTGCACGGTCGAACTGTTCGCGCTGCCGAGGCCGGAGCTGGGCGTCGACTGGTACCGCTTCGCGGTGTGCGCGAGCGAGCCGGGTCCGGTGCGCGCGGCGGGCGGCATCACGGTCGCCGCGCCGTACCGCCTCGCGATGCTCGATCGCGCGGACACGATCGTGATTCCCGGCTGGCGCGACGCGGACGAACGGCCCCCGGAGCCGCTGCTGCGGAAGATCCGCGCGGCGCATCGGCGCGGCGCGCGGCTCTGCTCGATCTGTTCGGGCGTATTCGTGCTGGCCGCGGCGGGGGTGCTCGACGGGCTGACCGTCACGACCCACTGGCGCTACGCCGAGCGTCTGCAGGCGCGCTATCCCGCGCTGCGGGTGAATCCGGACGCGCTGTATGTCGACGCGGGCCAGATCGTCACGTCGGCGGGTTCGGCGGCGGGGCTCGACATGCTGATGCATCTGGTGCGGCGCGATCACGGCAGCGCGATCGCGAACCGGGTCGCGCAGCGGCTCGTGCTGCCGCCGCATCGCGACGGCGGGCAGGCGCAGTTCGTGCCGCGCCCGGTGGCGCCGGAGGGGCACGACCGGCTCGCGAAGCTGATCGACTGGATGCGCGCGCATGCGGCCGAGCCGCACACGCTCGCGTCGCTCGCCGAACGCGCGGCGATGAGCGCGCGCACGCTGCAGCGGCAGTTTCTCGACGCGACGGGATGCGCGCCGTACGCGTGGCTGATCCGCGAGCGCGTGGGTATCGCGAAGGATCTGCTGGAGGCCCATCCCGCGCTACCGCTCGCGCAGGTCGCGGCGGCGTCGGGCTTCGGCTCGGAGGAATCGCTGCGCCGCCACTTCCGGCGCATCGCGGCGACGAGCCCCGCCGCTTACCGGCGGGGCTTCGACGCGCGCTGAGTGCGCGTCAGCGCGCGGCGGGCGCGACGCTCTTCCTGATGCACGCGATCCGGTACACGCCATCTTCGACTTCGACGCCGTGCGTATCGTGCGTGAAGCCGGGGAAGCGCAGGTCGAACTGTTCGAGCGCCTTCAGGTAGCCGAGCAGCGGGCCGTCGGCGGGGCCGGCGTTCTCGCCCGGCATCAGCAGCGGAATGCCCGGCGGGTAGGGCACCACGCCCGTCGCCACGGTGCGGTTTTCCATTTCCGCGAGTTCGAGCATGTCGATCTGGTTGTGCACCAGCTGCTCGTACGCCTCGGCCGGGCTGAAGTCCGGCCGAGGCAGCGTCGAGAAGCCGCTCGACATCCTCTCCGTCGTCTTCAGGTCGCTCATCGCGCTGAACATCAGATCGCACAGGTCGCGCAGGCCGAGCTTCGCATAGCGCTGCGGATAGCGCGCGACGAGTTCCGGCAGCGCCTGTTCGAGCGGCGCATTCGCGTCGTAGTCGCGCTTGAAATCGAGCAGCGTGTTGACGAGCGTCCCCCACTTGCCCTTCGTCACGCCGATCGAGAACAGGAACAGGATCGTGAAGTCGGTGGTTTTCTCGACGACGATGCCGTGCCGGTCGAGATACGCGGTGACGATCGTCGCCGGAATGCCCACCGGCATCAGGCCGCCGCCCGGCGCGATGCCCGGCGTGACGATCGACACCTTGATCGGGTCGAGCATGCAGTAGTCGTCCTCGAGATCGCCGAAGCCGTGCCAGGCGTCGTTCGGATGCAGTACCCAGCACGACGGCTCGGCGACGAGCAACTGCTCGTCGGCCTCGTGAAACGGCACGCGGCGGCCCGTCTTGCGATCGATCACGGTGTCCGGCTGCCAGCCGTTGAAGAACCAGTCGCTCTGTTCCTCGAACTCCGCGTGCAGCCGGCCGAGCATCTGGCGGAAGGTGACCGCCTCGCGGATCGAATCGGTCGTCAGCGCCTCGCCGCCGGGGCCGTCCATCATGGCCGCGCTGACGTCGTTCGACGCGATGATCGCGTACTGCGGCGACGTCGACGCATGCATCATGAACGCCTCGTTGAAGCGCGCGTGCTCGATCGGATTGCGGCCGTCGCGGACGTGGATGAACGACGCCTGCGACAACGCGGCGAGCAGCTTGTGGGTGGACTGCGTCGCGAACACGGTGGGCTTCGACGCATCGTGCCGCGCCGGATCGCCGTGCATCGCGTGGCGGTCGCGGTAGAGCGGATTGAAGCGCGCATAGCCGTACCACGCTTCGTCGAAATGCAGGCGGTCGACGCTCTGGCCGAGCAGATCCTCGATGCGCGCGACGTTGTAGCACAGGCCGTCGTAGGTCGAGTTCGTGATCAGCGCGTGCACCGGCGCCGGGTTGATCCCTTCGCGGCCGCGCACGAGCGGATTGGCGTCGATCGACAGCCGCACCGCGGCGGCCGTCAGCCGCTCGGGGCGGATCGGTCCGATGATCCCGTAATGATTGCGCGACGGAACGAGGTAGGTCGGAATCGCGCCGGACATCGTCATCGCGTGTTCGGCGGACTTGTGGCAGTTGCGGTCGCACAGCGCGACCTGGTTGCGCGTGACGCTCGCCATCAGGATCACGCGGTTCGACGTCGACGAGCCGTTCGTCACGTGGTACGAGCGGTGCGCGCCGAACACGCGCGCCGCGTAGCGCTCGCTCTCGCCGATCGGCCCGGAGTGATCGAGCAGCGAACCCAGTTCGCCGACCGAGATCGACAGATCGGAGCGGAACAGCGGCTCGCCGAAGAACTCGAAGAACGCGCGCCCGACCGCCGACTTGAGGAACGCGGTGCCGCCGGTATGGCCCGGCGTGTGCCAGGAATATTCGTAGACGCGCGAGAAGCGCGCGAGCGCGCCGAACATCGGCGGCAGCACGGTTTCCCGGTAGCGCTCGATCGCGGCGACGATCCGACCGCCGATGAACGCGGTGGTGTCCTCCAGCATCCAGATGAAATCGTCGGCCTGGCGCATCACGTCGACCGGCACGCCCGCCGCGCTCGCGCGGCTCGCGAGCAGGAACACCGGCACCGTCGCGCTGCGCGCGCGCAGCGCGTTCAGCACCGAGCGCGCGTGCGCGTGGGTCGCGTCGCCGCCCAGTTCCCAGTTGAGCAGCAGGCACTGGACCGCCGGGTCCGCGTGCACGACCGCGCACGCATCGTCGGCCGACGTCGCGATCACCACGTCGACCAGCCGCTCGCGCAGCTCCGTGGCGAGCGCGGCGGCCGCGCGGCCGGTGGCGGTGCTCGCGTCGACGTCGTGCTGCGCGAGCAGCGCCTTCATCCCGAGACGGCGGAACGCCTGTTGTGTCAAGGAAGCCATGTCATTCCCCCTGTTGCCGGGTTGCGGTGGCGCCCGTGCCGGCGGCCGGCGAACGGGCGTGGAGCGTGTGGGCCTCGTGGCGACCCACCGAGATCCAGAACGTCGCGATCAGCGCCGCGATGGTGACGGCGGCCGCGAAATAGCGGACCCAGCGCGGCGAGCGGCCGCCCGGATGCACGTGAGTGGCCTCGATCTCGCGCTGGCGGTCGATCGACAGTTCGTAGAACACGATCGTCGCGACCACGAAGATCAGCGACCAGCGCGTCTGCTGGCCGTCCGAGCCGACCATCGCCCACAGCGCGTAGACCGCGCCGATCAGCCCGACGATCGTATAGAAGGTGAATTGATGCGACGGCATCTTGCCGTAGCCGAGCACCTTGATCGCGATGCACGAATAGATGTACGGCAGCAGCGTCATGATGACGGCGATCGACGCGATCTTGCCGAACTGCTCGCTCGCCGTCGGCGACATCGTCGCGAGCACCTGCACCGACATGATGACGGCGACGATCGCGAGCCCCGCCGACGGCACGTTCTTCGAGTTGACGCGCGCGAACACGCTGCCGAACAGGCCGTCGTCGGCTGCGGCCTTCGCGGTCTGGCCCGTCAGCAGCGTCCAGCCGGCGAGCGAGCCGAGGCAGCCGAGCGCCGCGCAGATCGCGACCGCGTTGGCGGCGGTGTCGCCGAGCGCGAGGCGCGCGGCGTCGGCGAACGGGGCGCTCGACGCGAGCAGCGCCTTGTTGGGGATCATCCCCATGATGACGGTGGAGCTGAGTACGTAGCACACGGCGGCGAGCACGACGCCGCCGACGGTGGCGATCGGCACGTTGCGCGACGGGTTGTCGACCACCCCCGCCGACACCGACGCGCTTTCGACGCCGATGAACGCCCACAGCGTGAAATTGAGCGTCGCGCCGATCGCGCTGAAGCTGCCGGCGCCCGACACGTTCCAGCCGGACAGGTAGACGTCCTTGCTGAACCAGAACCAGCCGAACACGGCCATGCCGAGGATCGGGATCAGCGCGCAGACGGTGGTGATCGACTGCACGCGGCCGACGACTTTCGGTCCGAGGATGTTCGCGTAGGTGAACAGCCAGATCATGAAGATCTGCGCGAGCGCGAACACCGGCGGATCCTTCAGCGCCGGGAAGAAATGGGTGAGGTAGCCGAGCCCGGCGACCGCGAGGCCGACGTTGCCCAGCACGTTCGCGAGCCAGTAGATCAGGTTGGTCTGGTACCCCATGTACGGGCCGAACGCCTTGCGTGCGTAAGCGTACGGACCGCCCGCGACGGGGTCGATCGCGGCCAGCTTCGCGAACACGAGCGCGAGCGACACGGCGCCGACCACGGTGATGAGCCAGCCGAAGATCGCGATGCCGCCGGTGGCGGCCAGGTTGGCGGGCAGCATGAAGACGCCGGACCCCATCATGTTGCCGGCCACCAGGAAGGTGGCCGGCACGACCCCGATCTTGGAGACGGAAGCGACGGGAACGGAAGACGGACTGGCATCTGACATGCTGGCCTCCGGAAAGTTGGGCGAGACTGGTGGGCAGGTCGCGTACCGATGGCGGTTCCGTGACGGATCGCCCGGAAATTATTCGATGCGATGTTATCCGATGTGTCCGGAATTAATGGCGGATTATCGCGATACTTTTAGTAAATATTGATGCCGATCATCGAGACGGATTAAACAAGCCGGCGCCGAGCGGGCGGCCTTGCGGGAAATGGATCCGGCAGGAGAAACGGACGTCTTTCGCCGGGCTTTCATGTCGGGTTCAAATGAATCGCCGGCGATTGGATCGGCGTAAATGCATTGAAAAAATGCGCGAGTGAATTGCCCGGACGGAAATGGCGCGACAGGCGCGGCGCGTCGGATGCGGCTGCCTTGCGCGCGCCGCGCCGGCCGCAGGTTGCGGTGCACAACGACATGTTTGATTTACGGCTGCGGCAACGCATTCATCGGCGCTATCATCGATGCTTTCGTCGTCCCCATCCGACTCCGCCATGACCACCGCCGATATCGCCCCCACCGTCGACCACGCCCAGCTCAACGATTTCATCGAGCGCAAATGGAACGACGAGATCCTGCATGCGCTGACCGATTACATCGCGGTGCCCGCGAAGAGCCCCGCGTTCGATCCCGACTGGGCGCGGCACGGGCTGCTCGAGCGCGTGGTGGTGGACGCCGCGCAATGGGCCGAGCGCCAGCCGGTCAAGGGCCTGAAGCTCGAGATCGTGCGCCTGCCGGGCCGCACGCCGGTGATTTTCTTCGAGTCGCCCGCAACCCGCTCCGGCAGCACCGACACGATCCTGCTGTACGGCCACCTCGACAAGCAGCCGGAATTCGACGGCTGGCGCGCCGATCTCGGCCCGTGGACGCCGAAGTTAGAGGACGGCAAGCTGTACGGACGCGGCGGCGCGGACGACGGCTACGCGATCTACGCGAGCTTGACCGCGCTGGCGGCGCTCGACGCGCAAGGCATCGAGCGCCCCCGCTGCGTCGGCCTGATCGAGACGTGCGAGGAGTCGGGCAGCTACGATCTGCTGCCCTATGTCGACGCGCTGCGCGCGCGGCTCGGCCAGGTGAGTCTCGTCGTCTGCCTCGATTCGGGCGCGGGCAATTACGACCAGCTGTGGCTCACCACGTCGCTGCGCGGGACGGTGTCGGGCAACCTGCAGGTCGACGTGCTGGAGGAGGGCGTGCATTCCGGCGTGTTCGGCGGCATCGCGCCGTCGAGCTTCCGCATCATGCGGCAGCTGTTCGAGCGGCTCGAGGATGCGTCGAGCGGCACCTTGCTGCCCGGCTCGTTCCACTGCGAGATACCCGCCAGCCGGCTGCGCGAGACCGAGGCCACCGCATCGATCCTCGGCGACGCGGTGTGGAAGGGGCTGCCGTGGGCCTGCGGCCAGGACGGCAGGAAGGCGCTGCCGACCACCACCGATCCGCGCGAGGCGCTGCTCAATTCGACCTGGCGTCCGTCGCTGTCGGTCACCGGCGCGGAAGGGCTGCCCGCGCTCGCGAATGCCGGCAACGTGTTGCGGCCGCGCACGGTGTTCAAGCTGTCGCTGCGGCTGCCGCCGCTCGTCGATGCGGCCGCCGCGGTGCAGGAACTGAAGACGCTGCTCGAACTCGATCCGCCTTACAACGCGACAGTGACGTTCCGGCCGGACCCGGGTGCCGCGACCGGCTGGAACGCGCCGGATCTCGCGCCGTGGCTGGCGTCGTCGCTCGATCTCGCATCGCGCCGCCACTTCGGCGCCGATTGCGGGTACATCGGCCTCGGCGGCACGATCCCGCTGATGAACGTGCTGCAGGCGGGCTTCCCGGCCGCGCAGTTCATGGTGTGCGGCGTGCTCGGCCCGAAATCGAACGCGCACGGCCCGAACGAATTCCTCCACGTGTCCTATGCGAAAAAGTTGACTGCCTCGGTGGCCGATGTCGTCGCCGCCGCCCGCTAGGCGCCTCGACGCTTGAGCGTACCTTCCATGACGATCGCCGACTCGAGCGCGCCCCCCGTTGCGGTGGGCGCCGACCCGTTGCGCGCCTTCGTGAGCGCCGTCTGGCAGCAGGCGGGCAGCCACGAGCGGGAAGCGGATCTGGTGGCCGGCCATCTGGTCGCCGCGAACCTGGCCGGCCACGATTCGCACGGCGTCGGGATGATCCCGAGCTACGTGAAATCGTGGCGGGAAGGACAATTGCAGCTGAACCGGCATGCGCGGATCGTGCGCGACGGCGGCGCGGTGCTGACGCTCGACGGCGAGCGCGGCTTCGGCCAGGTGATCGCGCACGAAACGATGACGCACGGCATCGAGCGCGCCAAACGCCTCGGCTTGTGCGCGCTCGGGCTGCGCGATACCCATCATCTCGGCCGCATCGGACATTGGGCGGAGCAGTGCGCGCGGGCGGGGCTCGTGTCGTTCCACTTCGTCAACGTGCCGGGCGACCTGCTGGTCGCGCCGCTCAACGGCACCGATCCGCGCTTCGGCACCAATCCGTTTTGCGCCGCTTACCCGCGCAGCGGCAAGCCGCCGATCGTGCTCGATTTCGCGACGAGCGCGATCGCCTACGGCAAGACCCGCGTCGCCTACAACCAGAAGCGGCGCGTGCGCGACGGCGTGCTGATCGATCACGCCGGCCGGCCCACCGACGATCCCGCCGTGATGCACGAGGCGCCGTTCGGCGCGCTGCTGCCGTTCGGGCTGCACAAGGGCTATGCGCTCGCCGCGATGTGCGAGATCTTCGGCGGCGCGCTGGTCGGCGGCCGCACGACCTACCGGGACACGCTGCAGACCACCAGCGCGATCGTCAACGGCATGCTGTCGGTGCTGATCGATCCGGCCGCGTTCGACGCGGCGAATGCGGAGCAGGAAGCCGATGCGTTCGTCGCGTGGGCGAAGGCGTCGCCGCCGGCGGACGGCGCGGCGGTGCTGATGCCGGGCGAGCCGGAGGAGGCGAGCCGGGCGGCGCGCGGCGCGTACGGCATCCCGATCGATCCGGCGAGCTGGCGCCAGATTCTCGACCATGCGGTCGAGGCCGGCATGGCGGCGTCCGATGTCGCCGACTGGGCGCGGCGCTGCGAAGCCGGCGCGCCCGCCGCGGCGCACGGCGCGCGATGAGCTGGAAGGCCGAGCTGCCGCGCGCGGAAGAGCTGGCCGCGCAACTGGCCGGCATGGGGCCGGTCGACATCCGCCGGCTGTTCGGCTGCGTGTCGCTCAGCCTGAGCGGCGTGCCGTTCGCGCTCCTGTACGACGGCACGCTGTTCCTGCGGGTCGACGACGTCAGCCGTCCCGCGTTCGCCGGCGCGGGCATGCAGCCGTTCACCTATACGGCGCGCGGCAGGACGGTCGTGATGGGCAGTTATTACACGGCGCCGGCGGAGGTGCTCGAGGACCTCGGCGAGCTGTATCGCGGGTGCCGCGACGCTTACCGGGCCGCGTTGAGCGCGGGCGCGAAGAAGCGCCGCGCTAAACAGGCGTAGGGCCGCCCTGGCGCGTCGGCGCCGGCGGAGGAGATGATGGAGCCGGGCGCCGCATCGAGGCGGCGCATGGCGCGAAGTACGATGCGCGGCAGTAGCGACTAGACCGATAACAAGTTTCCCCTCTGGAGACAGCTATGCTCGTTCTGATCCTCGGTTTGTTGATCTTCCTGGGTATCCATTCGATCCGGATCGTCGCCGCCGACTGGCGCGCCGCGCAGATCGCCCGCTACGGCGACCAGCGCTGGAAGGGCGTGTACTCGGTCGTGTCGATCGTCGGCTTCGTGATGATCGTCTGGGGCTACGGCCTTGCCCGCGACGGCGCGACATGGCTGTGGGTGCCGCCCGCCGGCATCCGTCATCTCACGGTACTGCTGACCGCCGCCGCCTTCGTGTTGTTCGCGGCCGCCTACGTGCCGGGCACGCGAATCAAGGCGCTGGTCGGCCATCCGATGCTCGCGGGCGTGATGGTGTGGGCGGTCGCCCACCTGCTCGCGAACGCGACGCTGCATGCGGCGGTGCTGTTCGGTGCGTTCTTCGTCTGGTCGCTGACCGATTTCCTGGTGTCGCGAGCGCGCGACCGGAAGGCGGCCGTGCGTTATCCGGCCGGCCCGGCCACGCGCGACGGCGTCGCGATCGTCGCCGGGCTGGCCGCGTGGGCGCTGTTCGCGTTCGTGCTGCACGGCTGGCTGATCGGGGTGAGGCCGTTCGCCTGAGCATCGGCGCATCCGGCGCGTCGCTTGGGGGGCGTTCGCCGGCACGCGGGGGCGGCGCCGAGCGGCTTGTTGCTGTCCGCCGCTCCCGGTATCGTCGTGTTTTCCGCCGCACGAATCCCTTCCCTGGAGATTGCCCTTGTCCACCGCCCCGACCTCCGCGCTGCGCTTCTCGACCGACCGGAACGCACTCGATCGCGACGCCATCCATGCGTTCCTGCGCGATGAGGCGTACTGGTCGAAGGGGATTCCGCACGATGTCGTCGAGCGGGCGATCGACGGTTCGATGTGTTTCGGCGCGTATCTGGACGGCCGCCTCGTGGGTTTCGCGCGGCTCGTGACCGACTATGCGACGTTCGCTTATCTGTGCGACGTATTCGTGATCGCAGAATGTCGCGGGCGCGGTTACGGCCGCGCGTTGATCGATCACGTATTCGAACATGAGACGGTCCGGAGCCTGCGCCGCGTGATGCTCGTCACGTCGAGCGCGCACGATCTGTACCGGCCGGTGGGCTTCAAGGCGCCCGCGCATCCGGAGCGGCTGATGGAGCTGCATCGCCCCGACGTGTACGCGAGCGCCGGCTGACCGGCCCGCATACAATAGGCGCTCCCGATTTTCTTGGAGCGCATCCGATGTCCGAGCAGGAAGCCGAACAACTCGCCACGCATCGCCACTACAAGGGCGGCCTGTACCGCACGATCGGCGTGGCGCGCTATTCGGAGGGAGACGAGTCGATGGTCGTCTACGAACATCTGTGGCCGCATCCGCGCGGCTTGTGGGTTCGCCCCGAGTCGATCTTCAACGGCGCGCTCGCCGACGGCACGCCGCGCTTCCGCAAGCTGCGCGACTAGGCGCGGCGCCGGTTCGTTCGCGCGCCGCCGCGGCGGCGCGTTCCGGTCAGCGGCCGGTCAGCGGCGCGCGCAGTTCGCGCGGCGCGGCGCCGACCCGGATCTCGGGCGTCTCGTGCCAGTCGGCCAGCTTGCGCACCGCCTTGCCGAGATCGGCGGCGAGCCCCGAGCCCAGCCGCACGCCCGCTTCGATGTGCACCGCCTTCAGCTCGAACACGCGCTGCGCGCGATGCGCCTTCGCGTCGACGCGGCCGATCAGGCGGCCGCGATGCAGGATCGGCAGGCAGAAGTAGCCGTAGCGGCGCTTGTGTTCGGGCGTGTAGCACTCGATCGTGTAGTCGAAGTCGAACAGCGCCGAGGCGCGCCGCCGGTCCCAGACCACCGGGTCGAACGGCGACAGCAGGGTGGTCACGGTCGAGCGCAGGCCGTCCTGGCTGGCGGCGTCGATCAGCGGCGCGAGGTCGCGGTGCACGAACGCCGTATCCTTCCAGCCGTCGACCGTCACCGGCAGCAGCTCGCCCGCGTCCGCGAGCGCGTACAGCTCGTCGCGGTAGGCGCGCTTCGGCAGCCGGTAGTAATCCGCCACCCAGTCCGCGCGGACGATCCCGAGGGCGCGGCAGGTGTTGTCCAGCAGCTGCGGCAGCACCGCTTCGCGCGGCGGCAGGTCGCGCGCATCGTCCCAGTGCGGCAGCACGCGTTCGCGCACGTCGTAGACGCGCTGGAAATTGCGCCGTTCCGACACCATCAGATCGCCGGTCGAAAACAGCACTTCCAGATGCCGCTTCTCCGGTTTCCAGTCCCACCAGCCGTTGCCCTTGCCGCCGTTGCGCGTGAAATCGGCGGAGCGCACCGGGCCGGTGTCGCGGACCTGCGCGAGAATCCTGTCAATATCCTTTCGGTGTTTCGCGTGCCACTCGGACGCGTATTTCCAGCCCATGCCGGCCGGATTCAGCATCTTGTGGCGCATCAGTCCATAGCTTTCCACCGGCAGGAAACAGGCTTCGTGCGACCAGAACTCGAACAGGTTCGCCTCGGCGAGGTGCTCGTCGAGCCATTGCGGCGAGTATGGGCCGAGGCGGCTGAACAGCACGAGGTACGGGCTGCGCGCGACCACGTGGATGGTGTCGATCTGCAATTGCGCCATGCGGCGGATCGTGTCGAGCACGTCCGCTTTCGCGGCCTTGCGGCGCGGCGGAGAAAGCAGACCCTGGGCGGACAGGTGGAGCGCACGGGCGGCGGCGACGGAAAGCGTGGTCACGGTGGCGGAGGGAAAAGAGGGCGGTGCGTCACTTTAGCGCGAATCCGGGCGGCGTACCGCGCGCGAGAAAAGCTTGCCGCGCGGGCATCTGACAATCGTTGACAGAAGATGTGATCAAGATTCCTTATAGTTTTGGCAACGCTTACCAGCCCGCACATGGCAGGTTCTGCTCCCGACGCACGATATTTCTATGGCACGCAGGGAGCGAGTCCAGGTGTCTCACCCCCGTCGGGATACCCGGAGCGCGTTCGAAGCGGACATCCATGCGGTTAACAACCGGCCCCGGGTGGATGTCCGCTGGTTTTTTTCTCGAGGCGCGCCGCGCGCCTGTCCCCCGATTCCCATCCGCCCCGATATCAGCCCCGTTTGCCCCGCGCCACTTCGTCGCCCGCATTCGGCGCGAGCCTGCGCGTGATCGGAATCGACGCGAACGAGCATAGCCCCACCACCAGGAACGCCGGCCAGAAATCCGACCAGACGATCTTCGGATGCCCCTGCGCCCAGTGCGACAGATGCAGCACGAGGCCGGCCACCGTCACGCCGAGGCCGAGCGACATCTGCTGCACCACGCTGCCGAGGCTGGTGGCGCGGCCGACGTCGCGCGCCGAGATGTCCGCGTAGATCATCGAGTTGAGGCTCGTGAACTGCAGCGCGGGGAACACGCCGCCGACCAGCACGATCATCCAGATCGCCCAGGTGGGCATGCCCGGGTAGAACACGCCGTACGCGGCGATCGCGAGCCCCGCGAACGCCGCGTTGTACATCAGCACGGTGCGGAAGCCGAAGCGCCGCAGCGTGCGGGTCGCGAGCATCCGCGTGATCGCGCCGCCGAACGCCGACGCGCAGGTGATCAGCCCGGAGTGGAACGCCGTCATGCCGAGCCCTTCCTGCAGCGCGAGCGGCAGCAGGAACGGCACCGCGCCGAGCCCGATCCGGAACAGCGAGCCGCCGACGACGCTCGCGTGGTAGGTGGGGATGCGCAGGAAGCCCAGGTCCAGCAGCGGCCGCGCCGCGCGCCGCGCGTACAGCACGTACAGGCCGAGCAGCAGCGCGCCCGTCGACAGCATGCCGAACGCGGTGTAGTGCGAGGTGAGTTCGCCGTCGATCAGCGTGAGGCCCATCAGCAGCAGCGCGGCGCCCAGCGCGGACAGCGCGAAGCCGATCCAGTCGAGCGGGCCGGGGTGCGGCTCGTGGGTGTTCGCGATGTGCTTGTTGGCGAGATAGATGCCCCAGATGCCGATCGGGACGTTGATGAAGAAGATCAGCCGCCAGTGCAGGTAGGTCGTGATGAAGCCGCCCAGCAGCGGCCCGGCGGCCGGCCCGAACAGCGCGGGCACGCTCAGGTAGTTCATCGCGCGCACGAATTCGGAGCGCGGCACCGAACGGAAGATGATGATGCGGCCGACCGGCACCATCATCGCGCCGCCGACCCCTTGCACGAAGCGCGCGAACGTGAACAGCTCGAGGTTGTTCGACGCCGCGCACATCAGCGAGCCGGCGACGAAGATGCCGATCGCGGTGCGGAACACGGTGCGCGCGCCGAAGCGGTCGGCGAGCCAGCCGCAGATCGGGATGAACACCCCGAGGCCGACGACGTAGCTCGTGATCGCGATGTTGAGTGTGACGGGACTGTGACCGAAATCGCGTGCCATCGAGGGCAGCGCGGTGACGATGATGTTGGCATCCACGCTCTCCATGAACAACGCGCAAGCGACGATCAGCGGTGCGATGAAGGCTTGGATAGCGAGCGGCATGAGGGACGTGCGCGTGGAGGACGGTACGCGGAAGCCGTCATTATTGCATCGATCGATGCCGCCGCGTAAGCCCCTGCAACAGTTGTTCAGTCCGTGGACGACGCGATTTCACGGGCGTTGAACGCCGAGGCGTTTTCCAGGCCGGGCAGGATCTCGACGATCTCGAAGAAGCGATCCCGGAACGGCGTATCGCACAGGTCGTCGACGAGCCGTTCATAGGCCCGATGGTCGGCGGCCTCCCACATCCACAGATCGGTGGCGTGCGCGGCGTAGAACCCGATGTCGAAGACCCGCAGCGACACCTGGCCCGCATGCCTCGCGAGGAGCGGGTCGAGCGCGTCGCGCAGCCCGCGCGGGCGGGCGGATTCGGAGAAGCCGAGCCACTCGGGCCGCGTGTTGACGAGCATGAAGACGGCGAGCTTGATGGGGCGTCGGGAGTCGGCCTGGGCCATGACGGTTCCTTGGGCGAAGTGGGAGGGGCGTGGCCAGAATACGAGCTTTCGCTCGTATTTCGTACTCGCGTCCTGGCTGTGCCGCGCGCGTCGGCCGCGCCGTCCGTCGAGCCCCTCGGGGCGCCGCTTCGCCGCCGCTTCGCTGCCGTTTCGCCGCCGCCGGCGAGGCGCGCGTCGAGGCGGCGGCTCGCGTTCCGGACGCGGGCGGGGCAACGGCAACGCGACGAACACGGCCGCGGCGCGCACGGCGTGAGATCGGCGCGCGCCATCCGTCATGCCCGAATCGCGATGCACCGACGGCCGGGCCGATCGAGCCCAAGACGGGGGGCGAGGGGCCATGACGCGCGCGATGCTCATGCGAGTCATGGCGTCATGGTCACGTCTCGAAGGCGCCGGCCGGTGCGGGCGCGGCCGCGCGACGTCGAGGCGCGGCGGCCGCCGTTCGGCGAACGCTTCGGCGCGGTGCCCGGCGATGTGCCCCGAGCGCCGACGCGCAGCGGCGGCAGTGCGCGGCATCGCCGGCATGGCATGCCCACGCGGCGCAACCGATGCGGCCGTGTTCGACGCGTGATTGCCGCGCGCGGCGCGCGGCGATTTGCGCGGCGCGGGCGAGGATTCGCTTGCCTGGCGCTTCGATTTCATGCGAAGCTGCCGCGGCGGCCGCATCGAGCGGTACATCGATGAGGCCGCGACAACAACACCGCGAACACCGCGATCGCGCAGGGCCGTGCGACAGGAGACCGTACAACCGTTCATTCCGATCTCGGAAGGGGGAAGCATGGTCTTGTCGCATCCGTATCATCCGCCGCGCACGGCGCGGCGCGCATCGCTCGCCCGCTGGACGTGCGCCGCGGGTTTCGCCGTCTGCCTCGGTCTGTCCGCCACGCTCGCGCATGCCGATGCGTCCGCGCCGGCCGCCGCGTCGACGATACTGCCGCCGCCCAGCCAGCTGTACGGCGACCTGTTCGTCGCGGTGCAGACCGCGCAGATCTTCCCCGACCAGAAAACCTTCGTCGATTCGACGCCGGACACCGATCCCGCGACGATCGTGCAGCTTTACCAGCAGCAGAAGGGCTTGCCGGGCTTCTCGCTGGCCGCGTTCGTCAACCAGCATTTCACCCCGCCCGCCGACCAGACCGTGACGCCGCCCGCGGGCCAGACGCTGCGCGAGCACATCGACTGGCTGTGGCCGAAGCTGACGCGCACGAGCACGAGCGTGCCCGCATACAGCTCGCTGATCGCGCTGCCGAAGCCCTACGTGGTGCCGGGCGGCCGCTTCCGCGAGGGCTACTACTGGGACACCTATTTCACGATGCTCGGGCTCCAGGAAGCGGGCCGCGAGGATCTCGTCGACAACATGCTCGACAACTTCGCGTATTTGATCGATACCGTCGGCCACGTGCCGAACGGCAACCGCACCTATTACGTGAGCCGTTCGCAGCCGCCGTTCTTCGCGTACATGGTGGCGCTCGCGGCGAAGGCGGAGGGCGACCGGGTCTACCAGAAGTACCTGCCCGCGCTGCGCAAGGAATATGCGTACTGGATGCAGGGCGAGCGCACGACGCGGCGCGGCGACGCGACCCGCAACGTGGTCGTGATGCCGGACGGCTCGGTGCTGAACCGCTACTGGGATGCGAGCGCGACGCCGCGCGACGAGTCGTACCTGGAAGATGTGCAGACCGCGCAGCAGGCCGGCGGCCGGCCGGCGCCCGAGGTGTGGCGCGATCTGCGCGCGGCGGCGGAAAGCGGCTGGGATTTCAGCTCGCGCTGGTTCGGCGACAACCAGACGCTCGCGACGATCCGCACGACCGCGATCGTGCCGGTCGACCTGAACAGCCTGATGTTCAATCTCGAAACCACCATCGTGAAAGGCTGCGGCGTGGCGCGCGACTTCGCCTGCGTCGCGGAATTCTCCGTGCGCGCCGGCAAGCGCGCGTTCGCGATCAACCGTTACCTGTGGAACCGCAACGGCTACTACGGCGACTACGACTGGAAACTCGGCAAGTCGCGCGACAACCTGTCCGCCGCCGCGCTGTATCCGCTGTTCGCTAACGTCGCATGGCCGGAGCGCGCGCGGCAGACCGCGCAGCAGGTGCGCAAGACGCTGCTGCAGCCGGGCGGCCTCGCGACGACGACCTACAACACCACCCAGCAATGGGACGCGCCGAACGGCTGGGCGCCGCTGCATTGGATCGCGCTGGTCGGCCTGCAGCGCTACGGCGACCGTGCGCTCGCGAAGGACATCGGCACGCGTTTCCTGACGGACGTGAAGGGCGTATACGCGTCGCAGGGCAAGCTGGTCGAGAAGTACGTGGTCGAAGGCGCGGGCACGGGCGGCGGAGGCGGCGGCGAGTATCCGCTGCAGGACGGCTTCGGCTGGACCAACGGCGTCACGCTCAAGCTGCTCGACCTGTACGGCGACTGAGCGCGGCGACTGGGCGGCCGGCGCACCGGCCGCATCTCCGGCCGTTGCGCTTGCCACCGCTCACCACCGTTCGGCGAACGGGCGGATCACGCAATCGAACGTCCACGCCGACGGAGGCTGATGCGCGAGGTGGAACACCTCGTCCGCGATCGCATCCGGCTGCGCGAAATATTCGTCGCGCGCGTACGGCCAGCCGGCCGGCGGTTCCACCCACGCGGGCCGCGTGCGGCCGTTCTCGCCGAGCCACGGCGCGTCGATCGTCACGTATCCCACATGAACGCGCTTCGGGCCGAGATCGCGGGCGAGCGCTTCGGCGAGGCTGCGCTGCGCGGCCTTGGTCGGCGCGAACAGCGCGTAGTTCGGTTTGCCGCGCAGCGCAGCCGTGTTGCCGGTGACGACGAGCGCGCCGCGGCCCGCCGATCGTGTTGCCGGTGACGACGAGCGCGCCGCGGCCCGCCGATCATGTCGGGCGCGCAGGCGCGGGCGAGGTGCAGCAGCGCGGTGGTGTTGACGCGGAAATTCCGTTCGAGCGCGGCCGGGTCCGCGTCGAGAAACGTCGCGAAGGTTTCCGATACCGCGTTGTGGATCACCACGGACGGGCTGCCGAGATCGCGGCGGACCGCGCGGAGCGTCTCGGCGAGCGCGTCGAGATCGGCGACGTCGCAGGGGAATGCCGTGCTGCCGGCGATCTGCGGTTCGAGCGCGCGCAATCGCGCGGCGTTGCGCGCGGACGGGCGGCACGGCGGATGAAAGGCGGGGCGCCGTCAGGTGCCGTCCGTCGTCCAGCGGCGCGGGGTGTGTGTGACGGTCAGCGCCCACGCCAGCAGCGCGAGCGCGCTGATCGATGCGCCGAGCGCGCATACGCCGCGCCAGCCGTCCCACGCATACGCGAGCGTCGAGCCAAACGAGCCGAGCGCGCAGCCGATCGAATAGAAAATCATGTAGCCGGCCGTGACGCGGCTGTGCACGCCGGGCGGCAGCACGCCGTACAGCATGCTCTGGCTCGCGACGTGGGTCGCCTGCAGACCCAGGTCGAATGCGACGACCCCGATCACGAGCGGCCACAGGCTGTGTCCGATCCAGTGGATCGGTAGCCACGACGCGAGCATCAGCGTCAGGCCGGCACCCGTCACGTACCGCTCGCGGCCGCGATCCGACCAGCCGCCCGCGCGCGCGGCGCCGAGCGCCCCCGCCGCGCCGGCCAGCCCGAACAAGCCGACGGCGGTATGCGAGAGCGAATGCGGCGGCGCGCTGAGCGGCAGCACCATGGGCGTCCACAGCACCATGGCCGCCGCGAACATCAGCAGCGAGATCAACGCGCGGATGCGCAGCACCGGCTCGGTGGCGAACAGCGTGAACACCGACGCGATCAGGCGCGGATACGGCGTCGCGGCGCGCGCGAGATCGGCGGCGGGCAGCGCGCGGTGCAGCAGCAGCGCGACGATCAGCGTGCATCCGGCCGAGACGAAATACACCGCGTGCCAGCCCGCGAGGTCGGACAGCGCGCCGGACACGGTGCGCGCGAGCAGGATGCCGATCACGATCCCGCTCGTGACGATGCCGACCACGTGGCCGCGCTGCGCGGGCGCGGCGAGCGTCGCGCTGTACGCGACCAGCACCTGCGTGACGACCGCGAGCAGGCCGATCGCCGCCATCGCGGCGAACAGCAGCGGTACGTTCGGCGCGATGCCGACGGCCAGCAGCGCGAGCGCCGAACCGACCGATTGCGCGACGATCAGCCGGCGGCGCGGCAGCAGGTCGCCGAGCGGCACGACGAGCAAGAGGCCCACTCCATAGCCCGCCTGCGTGGCCGTCACGACCAGGCCGACGAGGGCGTGATCGATAGCGAATCGCCCGGCGATCTCGTCGAGCAGCGGTTGCGCGAAATAGATGTTGGCGACCGCCAGCCCGCACGCGAGCGCGCACAGCAGCGTGACGGCGCGCGACAGCGGGGCGGTGGGCTGCGCGTCGGCGCGCGCGCCGACGCGGCCGGGGTCGCTCTCGGAAGCTTCGATGTCCAGCGCCGGCCCGGTTTCAATCGACATGCTCGAATCCTTTTTGGTTGCAAAATGAAACTGAATGGATGGTAGGTTATACAGTCTTATTTTGCAACCACGTGAGCGAGCCGCGTGTCGGGAAGGACTCGAACGGAACGATCGACGCGGTGCCGCGCGGGTTCTTCGCGCGAGCCGGGACGGCTGCCCGGACGACACGCGACGCGCGGAGCGGCCTGCCGGCGGCAGGTCCGCGCCGATCGCACTTTTTTCCGTCAGGTTTCGTCTCCCGTCGTTGTCCGCTGTCTGGCGATGGCGGCTTCATCATGGCGTCGGGCGCACGGGAAGGGAATGTCCCGAAGGGGACATCCGCCGGGGCGACAGCACGACAGCACGACAACGTGCCGGCGCGCGACCGGCGGCTAGCGCGGCGGCATATCCAGCGCCGCGACCAGCGCGTCGAACGTCCGCGCGATGTCGGCGTCGCTCGTGCGCCAGTTCGAGAACGCGACGCGCAGGCCCCACACGCCCCGGTACACGGTGCTCGTGACGAACGCGTCGCCCGAATCGCGGACCGCGCGCACGTAGGCCTGCACGCGTGCCTCGTCGGGCTGGCCGGCGAGCGTGAAGCAGACCACGTTCAGGCGGGTCGGCGCGAGCAGGCGCAGGCCGGGCTGCGCGGCGATGCGCTCGCCGAGGGCGCGCGCGAGCCGCACGTTGCGCGCGACGATCTCGGCGTGGCCGTCGCGGCCGTAGGCGGCCAGCGCGAACCACGCGGCGAGCGCGCGCAGCCGGCGTGAATTCTCCGGCGTCAGGTGGACGAAGTCGGGATGGTCGGTCGGCAGCCCCAGGTAAGCCGCGCTGTTCTGGAATACCCGGACCTGCAGGTCGCGGCGGCGCGTGAACTGGACGGCCGCGTCGTAGGGCACGTTGAGCCACTTGTGCAGGTCGATGCAGATCGAGTCGGCGGCGTCGAGCCCGGCGACGAGCGGCGCGTGCTCGGGCACGAGCGCCGCGAACGCGCCGAACGCGGCGTCGACGTGCAGCCAGAACGGATAGCGGGCCTTCAGCGCGACGATGGCCGCGAGGTCGTCGAAATCCACGGTGTTGACGGTGCCCGCGTTCGCGACGACGATCGCGGGCTCGCCGTCCAGCGCGGCAAGCGCGGCTTCGAGCGCGGCGACGTCGATCGCCTCGCGGTCCGGCAACGCGGCGATCCGGCGCACCGCGTTGCGCCCGATGCCGAGTACCGACAGCGCCTTGTACACGCTCGAATGCGCGGTGGCGGACAGCACCGTCACCGGCCCGAGCGCACCCACGCCGTCGTCGGCCACGCTGATCCGCCTGCGTTCGCCGAGCCATTCGCGGCCGATCGCGAGGCCGACCAGGTTCGACATGGTGGCGCCCGTCACGAACACGCCTTGCTGCGCGTCGCCGAGGCCGAACAGCTGGCGCAGCCGCGCGACGGTTTCGCGCTCCAGGTCCGGCGCGCTGCTGTCGATGCCGGCGGTCGGATTCTGGTCGTAGACGCCCGTCAGCCAGTCGCCGGCGAGCGACGCGGGCGTTGCGCCGCCGGTGACGAAGCCGAGATAGCGCGGTCCCGCGCTGCCCGAGAAGCCCGGTGCCCAGCGCGCCGCGAATTCGGCCAGCGCGCCGGCGAGTCCCGCGCCGGCGTCCGGCAGCGGTTCGGGATGCGCGGCGGGCGGCGCGAGCGCGGCGGGGCGGCGGTCGAGCCCCGCGAGCGTGGCGACGGCGTGTGCGCGCACGGTTTCGAGCAGGGCGTCGAGATCGGCGAGATCGGAGGCGAGTATCGGATGCATGGCGAAAACCGGGGAAGAAGGCGCGGATGAAGAAAGCGGACACCCGTGCGCGGAGGGCGGCGCATGGCGGCTTCGTCGGCCCGCGCATTCGGCATGCGCGGATCGGGCGAGCGGACAGCTTAGGGCATCAAGTTGCAATTTGCAACCAATCTGGGCGAAACCGACCGCGGTGCGAGCGGATGGCGTTTCACACCGCTCAGATCAGTTCGAGCTTCGACGTCAGATAGGTCAGCTGGATGCGGTTCGCGACGCCGAAGCGCTTGCGCAGTTTGCGCAGGTGGTAGTCGACGTTGTGCGAGCTGGTGTCGAGCCGGCGGCCGATCTCCTTGTCGGAGGCGCCTTCCGCGATGCCGAGCAGCAGCTCGCGCTCGAACGGCGTCAGCGTATCGGCCGCGCGCTCACGCGACGCGGCCACCAGCAGCGGCGACGCGAAGCGATGTACCGACAAGCCGATCGACAGCGCCTGCTCGATCGTCGCGGGTGCGATCCACTCGCGCGAGCGGCGCGGCGCCGTGAAGCTCATGAACGCATGCAGGCGCGTGCCGGGCACCGCCATCGAATGCATGATGCCGCTGCACAGGCCGTCGTCGCGCATGGTGCGCAGGAAACCTTCGAAGCGCTCGCCGTCGCGGGGCGCGTCGTCTCCCAGATGCTGCAGATCCCAGATCACCGGCGCGCTGGACTGGCGCGTGCAGAGGGTGCGCGGGTCGACGTCGTGATGCCGTTGCGTGACGTAGTCGCCGCGATAGGTGACGGGCGTGAACGCTTCGTGCAGGTAGAGGCTTTCCACGCGGTCGCGCGAAAATTCGAGTGCGAAGTACGCGAAGGTGGAGAAGCCGGTGAGGCGCAGCAGGCTCGTCACGATGCGGTTGCGTTCCGCCGCGCCCTGCGCGTGCGCGAGGGTTTCCGCGACGCCGAGCCTCGGCGCATGGCGGGGCTCGGCGCCGGCCCGCTTCGCGTCGTTGCACCATACGACGTCGATCGGCGGCACGCGCGGCGGCGCGCCGGGCAGCAGGGCGGTGCTCGCGGCGCTCGCCGCGGCTTCGGGATCACGCAATGCAATGTCGGTCATGGAGCAACCTCGAGGCGAAGGTCCGGTGCCGGGCCGAGCCGGGAATCCTGAACGCTCGATGCCGGGCCGCGCGGACGCGCGCCCCGTGACGAGCGAGGGCATTGTACAAAAACAGGGTCTTCCGCGTAATATCCGGTAATACTAACGGCGCGCGCCGAGGGCGGGAAAGCGTGCGTGAAAGACCATTCGAATGACGGGGTTCTGGTACGCAGACGTATGAGAACAGGCTCGACCCCATGACATCCACTGACAGCACACCGAGAATCGAATGGTTCTCGCAGGCCGACATCGCGGCCTGTCTCGTGCCATCCCTTGACGACATCCGCGCCGGCGCGCCGCGGCGCGACGCGGCGCACGGCATTTTTACCGGATGCACCACACCCGCGGGTCAATCCGACAGCATCGCGTTCGATTTTGCCGACGTGCTGTCGCGGCTGCGCCGCGCGGGCTTCGGTACGCTCGGCTACGGCGCGTTCGACATGATCGGACGGCGCGTGCTGAGCGCCTATCTGCTGCGCGAACTGACGCCTGCGTCGTTCACGCGTCCTTACGTCGAAAACCGGCTGTATGAAGCCGATCCGCGTTTCGCCGCGCTGCGGGACAGCGGGTTTCCCGTCGCGTGGCGGCTCGATGCGCTGGAAGCCGACGCACGGCGCGGCGCCGACCGGCGCGCGCTTGCGCTGGCCAGCCTGCTGCGCGTGCATGCGATGCAGAGCGGCGTGATGTTCTGCCTGTCGGCGCCGCGTCTCGACTTGCGTGTCGTCGTGAGCCTCACGTCGGAAGCGCACGATGCCGACTGGATCGACGATCGCGTGATCGGCGGCGCGCTCGCGCTCAGCCTCGGCGTGCATCGCGCGGTGCAGCCGCTGCTCGATGCGCGCATCCGCGGCGCCCGGGCGTTCTCGCTCGCGCAGGAGGAGGAAGACGTGCTGGAGCAACTGGTGCACGGGCTGTCCGATCAGGAAATCGCCCGGGCGATGCGCACGTCGCTGCACAAGGTCGGCGCACAGATCCGCGCGCTCGAAAAAGCGTTCAACGCGCAGAATCGCGCGCAGCTCGCGTATCTCGCGGCGCGGCGCGCGCGCGTGATGGGAACGGTTCCCGCACGGCATGGCGGCGTGGCCTGACCGCCGGCGCCATGCTTCGGCGAAGGGCGGATACGCGCGGCGGTAACGAAACGGTCGTGCGTTTTGTGCCGTCGCGCCGGGGGCTCACGAAAATTTTTCGGCGTAAAAAAATCGGGCTGACAAGCACGATTAATTGACGAATATTTTCTTCGTAATATTTGCGCAGCCAGAGGAGACGGCTTACCCGTTCGGCCGGTCCTCTTTCCCTACTCAAACGGGACATCCTACATGTGTGGAATCAGCGGCTTCTTGAGCCCTGCGGCATTCAATCAGGAGACAGCCCGCGCGAATCTGGCGCGGATGACGGACAGCCTCGCGCATCGCGGTCCCGACGATTCGGGCGCATGGTTCGACGCCGACGCGGGCATCGCGCTCGGCCACCGGCGGCTCTCGATCGTCGACCTGTCGGCGCACGGGCATCAGCCGATGACGTCGGCCTGCGGGCGCTATGTGATGACGTTCAACGGCGAGATCTACAACTTCGTCGAGCTGCGCCGCGAGCTGGAGCACGCGCGCCAGGCGCCCGAATGGCGCGGGCACTCCGACAGCGAGGTGTTGCTGGCCGCGTGCGCCGCGTGGGGGATCGAGCGCGCGCTGGGCAAGGCCGTCGGGATGTTCGCGCTGGCGGTGTGGAATCGCGAGTCGCGCGTGCTGACGCTCGCGCGCGACCGCCTCGGCGAGAAGCCGCTCTACTACGGGCGGATCGGCGGCGTGCTGGTGTTCGGCTCGGAGCTGAAGGCGCTGCGCCGCTTTCCGGGCTTCGACCGCGACGCGATCGACCGCAACGCGCTGTGCCTGTACCTGCGCCAGTCGAGCGTGCCCGCGCCGCACACGATCTATGCGCCGGTGCGCAAGCTTCCGCCGGGCACCTGCGTGCATCTCGAGCACGCGGCGCACGAAGCCGCGCCGCGCCGCTACTGGTCGCTCGAACGCGCGATCGACGACGGGCGCGCCGATCCGTTCGACGGCGACGCGAACGACGCGGTCGCGCAGCTCGACAGGGTGCTGCGCGACGCGATTGCCGGGCAGATGTGCGCGGACGTGCCGCTCGGCGCGTTCCTGTCGGGCGGCGTCGATTCGTCGGTGATCGCCGCGCTGATGCAGACCCAGTCCGCGCAGCCGGTGCAGACCTTCACGGTCGGTTTCCACGAAGCGGGTTACGACGAAGCCGGCTATGCGAAAGCCGTGGCGCGGCATCTCGGCACGCGCCACACCGAGCTGTACGTGACGCCCACGCATGCGCTCGAGATCGTGCCCCGGCTGCCGGAGATCTACGACGAGCCGTTCGCCGACGCCTCGCAGATCCCGACCTTCCTCGTCGCGGAGATGACGCGCCGGCACGTGAAGGTGAGCCTGTCCGGCGACGGCGGCGACGAGCTGTTCGGCGGCTACACGCGCTACTTCCTGACGCCGCGCCTGTGGCAGCGGCTGCGGCGCGTGCCGATGGCGGTGCGCGCGCGGATCGCGGCCGCGCTGCATGCGCTGCGGCCCGATCATGCGGACCAGATCGCCGCGCTCGCGCAGGGCGCGTGGAGCGGGGCGGCGCAGCGCGAGCTGGCGCCGCGCGTCGGCGATCGGCTGCACAAGCTCGCGAACGTGATGACGGCGGACAGCCCGGCCGCGTTGTACCGGCTGCTGATGTCGTCGGTGCACTATCCGGAGCGTCTCGCGCTGGCGGGGCGCGAGCCGCCGACGCTGCTCGACACGCCCGGCGCGTGGCCCGCCGGCCTGTCGTTCGCCGAGCAGGCGATGGCCGTCGATACGCTCACCTATCTGCCGACCGACATCCTGACGAAGGTCGATCGCGCGGCGATGGCGGTGAGCCTCGAAACGCGCATGCCGTTTCTCGATCGCCGCGTGGTGGAATTCGCATGGCGTCTGCCTGCTGCGCTGAGGATTCCGGACGGGCAGAGCAAGTGGCTGCTCAAGAAGCTGCTGTACCGCTACGTGCCGAAGACGATGATCGACCGGCCGAAGCAGGGGTTCTGCGCGCCGGTCGGCGACTGGCTGCGCGGCGAGCTGCGCGACTGGGCGGCGGATCTGCTGGCGCCGGCCCGGCTGCGCCACGAAGGATTCCTCGATGCGGCCAGGGTCGATCGTCTGTGGCGGCAGCACCAGTCGGGCGGGATGAACTGGCAGCATCCGCTCTGGACGGTGCTGATGTTCCAGGCGTGGCTGGCGCAGCAGCGCGACGCGCCGTGACGGCGCGCGGCGGAAGGGTCTGCATCGGCCCGCTGCCCGCCGCGCGTGCCCGACCTAGCCGCGCGATCCCGTTCGCGCGCCGCGTTCCGGATATGCCGCGCGGGCGCGGTGCTGCCTGTGGTGCCGGGTACCGGCCGCCTGACGCGTGGCCGCGTGAGGCCGTCCGTGCCGCCTGCCGGCGGGCTGGCGGCCGGCGGGTCGGCCGGCCGAGCGGGCGATGCCCGCGAGAAGTGCGCGAAACGTAAGCGGGCACATGATGGGACTCCTCGTATCAGGTGAGCGGTGGCCTTCCGCTCACTGCCATTCGGCAACCATTTCCCGGTGCGCGTTGGTGCGCGTCGTGGTGGTGTCGTCGTGATCTTCGGTATGCGTCATCGCCGCGCCGAACAGCACCAGCCGGTAGCCGACCGAGTAGATCGGGATGATGCGCATGTTCTTATCGTTGTCCAGCCCGAGCTTCGAGCGGATCCGCGAGATGTGCGTGTCGAGCGTGCGCGACGACACCCCGAGCTCGCGGCCCCACACCGCTTCCTGAATCGCCAGGCGCGGCACGATCTTGTTCATGTTGTCGAGCAGGAATTCGACGACGTCGAATTCGCGCGGCGTCATGTTGATCGGCTTCTCGTCGATTTCGATGTTGCGCCGGACGAAGTTGATTTTTATGTTGTCGATGTACAGGTATTTGCAGTCCATGATGATCCTCGTCATTCGTGGTTGTTGCGATTGGTACGAGGAACACTCTGCAATTGTCGGGCCAGCCGAGATGTCGGAGGGCGGCGGCGACCGGGTCGCGCGACGGTGTCGCGTAGGCGATTGAATTCAAACGGTTTTTATGAGATAGCGCGGTGCGCGGTAGTCCGCCGTTTGCGTAATATTTAGAAACAAGTTGAAGGTGTGTTACGTAGCAAGGCCGCGGGTGTTACGCGGACGTAACGGGGGGACGTAACGGCACGGCACGGCGTCCGGCGATCCGGATCGGGCGGTCGGATCGGAACGCGCACCGCGCCGGACCGGGCGCGGTGCGCGTGAGGCGCCGCGGGCTAGGCGGACGCGGCGGCGGCGGAGAACGGCAGCGCGTGGATGCGCTTGCCGGTGGCGGCGAAAATCGCGTTCGCCACGGCGGGGCCGATCGGCGCGACGCCCGGCTCGCCGACGCCGGTAGGCGCCTCGCCCGACGGCACGATGTGCACGTCGACTTGCGGCATCTCGGCGAAGCGCAGCACCTGGTAGCCGTCGAAGTTGTTCTGCTCGACCTTGCCGTCCTTCAGCGTGATCGCGCTGTGCAGCGCCGCGCCCAGCCCGAAGCCGATGCCGCCCTCCATCTGCGCGGCGATGATGTCCGGATTGATCGGCGTGCCGCAGTCGACCGCGCAGACCACGCGCTCCACCTTCACGGCGCCGTCCTTGTCGACCGACACCTCGGCCACCTGCGCGACGAACGTCTTGAACGCCTCCGCTACCGCGATGCCGCGTCCGCGGCCCGGCGGCAGCGGCTTGGCCGGATCCCAGCCGGCCTTTTCGGCCGCGAGATCGAGCACCGCGCGCATCCGCGGCTCGTGCTGGAGCAGGTTGCGGCGGAACGCGTACGGATCCTTGCCGGCCGCGTGCGCGGCTTCGTCGATGAACGCCTCGACCGCGAACGCGGTGTGGGAGCTGCCGACGACCCGCCACCACAGCACGGGCACCGGACTGCTCGGCGTCGCGAGTTCGACCGACAGGTTCGGGATCGCATACGGCAGGTTCGCCGCGCCCTCGACCGAGGTCGGGTCGATGCCGTCCTTGACCCGCCCGGCGAACGGCGTGCCGGCCATGATCGACTGCCCGACGATCCGATGCCGCCAGCCGACCAGCTTGCCGTCGGCCGTGAGCCCGGCGTCGAGCTTGTGCACATACATCGGCCGGTACAGGCCGCCGTGAATGTCGTCCTCGCGGGTCCATTGCAGCTTCACCGGCGTGCCGGTCGCGCCGAGCGCCTTCGCGATCGACACCGCCTCGACGATGTAATCGGACCACGCGTTCGCGCGCCGGCCGAAGCTGCCGCCCGCATAGAGGGTGTGGATTTTCACCTGCTGCGGCTCGAGCCCGGCGACGTGCGCGGCGTTGCCCTGGTCGATGGTCTGGAACTGGTCGCCGGCCCAGATCTCGCAACTGTCGGCGGTCAGCTTGACGACGGCGTCGAGCGGCTCCATCGGCGCGTGCGCGAGATAGGGGAACGTGTAGGTCGCGGAGAGCCGGTGCGCGGCGCCCGCCAGCGCGCGCGCTGCGTCGCCGTCCCGGCGCGCGCTGGCGCCGGGCTGCTCCGCGAGCCGCAGGTATTCGCGCAGGAGCGCGTCCGAGCTGCGTTTTTCCGCGTGCGTATCGTCCCATTCGACCTTCAGCGCGTCGCGGCCCTGTTTCGCCGCCCAGAAGCCCGTCGCGACCACCGCGACGCCGCGCGGCACCTGCACCACGGCAACCACGCCCGGCACCGCCTTCGCGGCGGTGGCGTCGAACGAGCGGACCGTCGCGCCGAACAGCGGCGGGCGCTGCAGCAGCGCGACCTGCATGCCGGGAAATGTGACGTCGAGCGTGAATTGCGCGGTGCCGTCGGTTTTCGCGGGCACGTCGACGCGCGGCGGCCGGTGTCCGATCAGACGAAAATCCTGCGGCGCCTTCAGCGCGACCTGGGCCGGCACCGGCAGCGTCGCGGCGGCGGACGCGAGCGAGCCGTAGGTGGCCTGACGCCGGCTGGCCGCGTGGTGCACGCTGCCGTCGCGGGTGGTCAGCTCGGCGGGATTCACCCGCCATTGCGCGGCCGCGGCCGAGACCAGCATGGCCCGCGCTTTCGCGCCGGCCTCGCGCAACTGCAGCCACGAATTGGCCATCGCGGAACTGCCGCCGGTGCCCTGGATCGTGCCGAACTGCAGGTTCGCGTAGCGCTTCGCGTCGGCGGGCGCGCTTTCGACGCGCACGTTCCGCCAGTCCGCGTCCAGTTCCTCGGCGACGATCGTCGCGATGCCGGTGTACGCGCCCTGGCCCATCTCGACGTGCTTCGCGATCACGGTGACGCTGTTGTCGGGCGCGACGCGCAGGAACGCGTTGGGCGCGAACGCGGCGTCGGGCAGGGTCGCGGCGAGCGCGCGGCGGCCCGCGCCGGACCATTCGAAGCCGATCGTGAGACCGACGGCCGCGACGGCGCCGGCGGCTTTCAGGAAGGTTCGGCGCGACGGACGCAGCGCGTCCGGGAGATCGAATTCGGCGGTCATGATCAGGCCTTCAAGGTGGCGGCGGCTTCGTGGATCGCCGCGCGGATGCGGGTATAGGTCGCGCAGCGGCAGAGGTTGCCGTTCATCGCGGCGTCGATGTCGGCATCGGACGGCGCGGCGTTTTGTTCGAGCAGCGCGGTGGCCGACATGATCTGGCCGGACTGGCAGTAGCCGCACTGCGGCACCTGCAGTTTCACCCACGCGGCCTGTACGGCTTTCGCGGGCTTGCTGTCGATGCCTTCGATCGTGGTGATGCGCTTGCCGGCGACGGCGGCGAGCGGCAGCACGCACGAGCGGACCGCCTGGCCCTCGAGGTGGACCGTGCAGGCGCCGCACTGCGCCATGCCGCAGCCGAATTTGGTGCCGTGCAGCGCGGCGCCCTCGCGGATCGCCCAGAGCAGCGGCATGGTGGGGTCGGCATCCAGCGTGAGCGGCTTGCCGTTCAGCACGAACGAGGTGGTCATGAGTGGGCTCCGTGGGGGAGAGTTTCGGACTGGGCGCCGGTGATAGCGGGCAGTGTGCGCGAGCGTCCGCGTCCGCGCATACACAATCCTGCAAAAATATTGAACAATGCTGCAAATTGGGTGGCGCGCGCGCGGGGGTCGGTCGGGCGTTCTGTATGCTCGCCGGGGTCAAGGGGGTCTCATCGATGGAACAGGCACTTTCCGTAATCGAAGCGGTGTCGCGTCGCGAGTCGGCTCGCCGCGAGCTTGCCGCGCTGATCAGCCGTTTCGTGCCGGTGGACGGCGGCTACCAGACGGCGATTCCCGCGCTGTCGTTTCACCGCTACTCGGCGCCGGTCGATTTCGGCTGCAGCGTGTCGCGCGCCGCGTTCGTATTCGCCGCGCAGGGCGCCAAGCAGGTGACGGTCGCGGGGCAGTCGTACTGCTACGACCATCTGCATTCGCTCGTCACGTCGGTCGATCTGCCGATGTTTTCGCGGGTGACGGAGGCGTCGGCCGACGCGCCGTATCTATGCCTGAAGCTGGCGCTCGATCCGCGCCGCATCGTCGAGCTGGTCGCGGAGATGCGGCTGCCCGATCCGGACGAGGTGCCGGCGGGCGAGGGAATCGCGAGCGGGGCGCTGTCGATGCCGCTGTTCGACGCGGCGCTGCGGCTCGTGCGCTTGCTCGATACTCCGGCGGATATTCCAATCCTCGCGCCGCTCGTCGAGAAGGAGCTGCTGTACCGGCTGATGACGAGCGAGCAGGGCGCGCGGCTGCGGCACATGGCCGTGACGGGCAGCCAGTCGTACCGGATCGCGCGCGCGATCGAATGGATCCGCGATCACTACACCGAGCCGCTGCGAGTCGATACGCTCGCGCACGCCGTCAACATGAGCGTGTCGTCGCTGCATCATCATTTCAAGAACTTCACCACCCTCAGCCCGCTGCAGTATCAGAAGCAGTTGCGCCTGCACGAGGCGCGCGGATTGCTGCTCAGACAAAGCGGGGACGTCGGGTCGATCGCATTGAGGGTCGGGTATGACAGCCCCTCGCAGTTCAGCCGCGAGTACAGCCGGCTGTTCGGCGCGCCGCCGCTGCGGGATGCCGTGCAGCTGAGGCGGCAGGAGCTGTTCGTGAGCGGCGGGGAGTAGCGGGAGTCGCGGGATGAGGGAAGTCACGGCCGGCCGCACGCGGGAGGTGCGCGTCGTGCCGTTTCGCTACCGTGACGCGCGTCGTTTCGCTGCGGCCGACGACGGGCCGGTCCATCGATTCGTCCATCGGAAAGCGGGCGGGGCGGCGGCCGTCGGCGCGCGTGTCGGCGGGTGCGCCGCAGCGGCGCCCGGCATGCCGGCGCGGCGGCTGCACAAGGCGCCGCGCACGGCGGCATCGGAAAGCGTTGGCGGGGGGCGTTACCGGACGACCGTGAAGCCGCGCGTTTCCGGCTGCAGCGAGCAGGCGTCGACCGCTTGCAGCCGCCACGCGCCTTCGGCGTAGCGCTTGTCGCCGAGCACCACGTCGCCGTGTCCGGCATCCACCGTCGGCCCGACTTTTTCGAAGGACAGACCCTGCAGCTGGCATAGCGCCTCGCCGCTGTCGGCGGCGCACAGCGCGATCGCGCCTTCGACGTCCTTCACCTTGCCCCAGGTGGGCAGGTTGATGCCCTGATGCGCTTCTCTCGACCACAACTGTTCTTCGGTATCGAGCCACAGCACCGCGAACGACTGCTGGGTGGATGGACTGCTGCCGTTGATCCGGATGGTGAGGCGCATGTCGTCGTCTCCTGTCATGAAGTCGTCTGATCGATCCATACAGTCTAGAAAGCATGCTGCGGAACGCAAGTCGTGCCGCGCAATGTTGAAGTGCGCGAATCGTCGAGGTTCGATATGAACCGTCGCGAACCGGTCGACGCGTCGTCGCGCATGCATGCGGGTTCGATGCGTGCCGGCCGCGCGCGATGGCCGCGCGGCTGCATCGCGGGAATCGGTTCCGGCTCGCGCGCGCCGCGCGTCCGGAGGCAGGCCGGCCGCGCGCGCGAGGCCGTGGGGCGGCGCGCGAGCGCATAGCATCGGCCGGCCTATCGATATGAAGAACGCTTGGTTCGCGTCGCGCGCCACGCTCGCTACGATCGCGCCCTGATCCACGCCGAACGCGTTCACGATGAATGGCACCGTTTTCACCGCAGCGGCCGTTGCCCGGCACTTCGGCGCGACCGTCGCGCTGGAGCGCGTCGATTTGTCGCTGCGCGCGGGCGAAGCGGTCGCATTGATGGGCGCGAACGGGGCCGGCAAATCCACCTTCGTCAAGATCGTCAGCGGCGTGCTGTCCGCCGATGCCGGCGCGCTCACGCTGCGCGGCAAGCCCTATGCGCCCGCGTCGCCGCAGGCCGCGAAGCGCGCCGGCGTGGCCACCGTTCACCAGTCCGTCGCCGACGCGGTCGCGCCGACGCTGTCGATCGCCGACAACCTGCTGCTCGACGCGCTTTGCGATCCGCTCGCGCGCTGGCTTGCCGCACCGGCGGCGCGATTGCGCGCCGCCGCGCCGCTTGCCCGGCGCGTCGGTCTTTCGGCCGATCTGCGCGCGCCGCTCGGTTCGCTGCCGCTCGCGGCGCAGCAGCTTGTCGTGATCGCCCGCGCGCTGGCCGGCCGGCCGGCGCTGCTGATCCTCGACGAACCGACCGCCAGCCTGTCCGCGCCCGAGGCGGAACGCCTGTTCGCGCTGCTCGACACGCTGCGCGCGGAAGGCGTCGCGATCCTGCTGGTGTCGCATCGTTCCGGCGATCTGAAACGCCTCGCGGACCGCATCGCGATCCTGCGCGACGGCCGGATTGTGTCGACCCTGACCCCGCCGTTCGATCTCGATGCGGCCGTCGACACGATGATCGGCCGCACGCTGTCGCGGGACGCGGCGCGCCGCGCCGGCGCGCATCGGATCGCGGACGAGACGGGCGTCGATGTCGGCGCGGCCGGCGACGGTTTCCGCGCGCGCGGTGTGCGCGTGTACGCGCACAGCACGCCGTTCGATCTGGACGTGCGGCGCGGCGAGATCGTCGCGATCGCCGGGCCGGTCGGCGGCGGCAAGTCCCGTTTCGCGCACGCGATCTTCGGCGCCGCGCCGCTCGCCGCCGGCGCGATGACGCTCGACGGCGCGCGCTGGCACCCGCGCTCGCCCGCCGCCGCGATTCGCGGGCGGGTGTTTCTCGCGGGCGAGGATCGCTGGCGCGCGTCGCTGTTTCCGGACAGCGTGCCGTTCGCGACGCTCGCCGGCACCTTGAGCCTGCCGTTCCTGTCGCGCTGGTTTCCGTCCGGCTTCGTCCGCCCGCGCCGCGAACGCCGCGCCGCGCGGGAGGCGATCGCCCGCTTCGGGATTCGCTGCGACGGCCCCGACGACCGCCTGAGCCGCTTGTCCGGCGGCAACCAGCAGAAGGCGGTGATCGCGCGCTGGCACCTGGAGCCCGCGCGGCTGCTGCTGCTCGACGAGCCGTTCCAGGGCATCGACATGGGCGCGCGCGCCGATCTGATCGCGTTGTTGCGCCGCGACGCGGGCGAACGCGCGACGCTCGTGTTCGTGAGCGATCTCGAGGAAGCGTATGCGCTCGCCGACCGCGTCGTGCACTTCGATCGCGGCGCGCCGGAGCCCGCCGCGCCGCACGCGCTCGCCGCGCCCTGATCACCGTTTCGAGGAACCCGTCCGCATGAAAGCCCCTTCATCCGCCGCTCCGCCGTCGCAAGCGCTGCCTTCGCAGCCGCGCGCGAATGCATCCGCGCGCCATGCGCGGGCCGCGCTGCGCGCGCGGCTCGAACAGGCCGGCATCCTGCTCGTGCTGGCGGTGCTGGTCGCCGTCTTCGCGCTGCGCGAGCCCGCGTTCCTGCAGATCGACAATCTGTTCAGCATCCTGCAGGCGGTATCGATCGTCGCGCTGCTCGGTATCGGCGTGACGGTGACGCTCGCGGTCGGCGGCTTCGATCTGTCGGTCGGCAGCGTGGCCGCGTGCGCGCAGATGGCGGCGAGCTACGTGCTGGTCGTCTGGCACGGCGGCGCCTGGGCGGCGGTCGGCGTTTGCGTGGCACTGGGCGTCGGAGCGGGTCTCTTCAACGGTCTGCTGATCACGCGGCTGCGCGTGCCCGATCAGCTCGCGACGCTCGGCACGCTGTTCCTGCTCGCCGGGCTGCAACTGATTCCGACGGGCGGCCGCTCGCTCGCCACCGGCGCGATCCTGCCCGACGGCACCGAGGCGACGGGCGTGTTTCCCGACGCGTTTCTCGCGCTCGGGCGGCTGCGTCTGTTCGACGTCGTGCCGCTGCCGGTGCTCGCGGTCGCCGTCGTCACCGTCGTGGCCTGCGTGGCGACGGAGGCGACGCGTTTCGGCCGCGTGCTGTATGCGATCGGCGGCAACGAGACCGCGGCCCGGCTCGCGGGTGCGCCGACCGCGCGCTACCGGGTCGCGGCCTACGTCGTATCCGGCACGCTCGCGTCGCTCGGCGGCGTGCTGATCGCGGCGCGGGTCGGACGCGGCGACGCGAGCGCGGGCCATGCGCTGCTGCTCGACGCGGTCGCGGCGTCGCTGGTCGGCTACGCGGCGTGGGGCGCGAAACGCCCGAACGTCGCGGGGACGGTGCTCGGCGCGGTGTTCGTCGGCGTGCTGCTCAACGGGCTCACGATGCTCAACGCGCCGTACTACATGCAGGACTTCATCAAGGGCCTGCTGCTGGTGTGCGCGCTCGCGTTCACGTTCGGCATCGGCGCGAAGGCGATCCGCTGACCGGTCCCGGGCGCGGCAATTTCCGCGCGGGAATAACCATTCCAGAATCAATCGGTTTGTGCCGGCGGAGCCGGTTGATAGATTGATCCTTTGTGTCAGCTCATGGAGACCTGCATGTCCGCGATACTCGAAACGGCGCCCGCGCCGGAACATGGCGCCCAGGCCGGCCCGGCCCGCGTGATCGGGAGCGATCGGGAAGCGCTCGACGTGGCCGCCGACATCGCGCGGCGCCTCGCGGCCGGCGCGGTCGAGCGCGATCGCGAGCGCCGCCTGCCGCACGAGGAAATCGACTGGTTCTCGCAAGCGGGGCTATGGGGCATCACGGTGCCGAAGGCATACGGCGGCGCGGGCGTGTCGTACGTGACGCTCACCGAGGTCGTGAAGCGGATCGCGGCGGCGGACCCGTCGCTCGGACAGCTGCCGCAGAACCACTTCGGGCTGGTCGACGTGATCGCGCTGACGGGCAGCGACGAGCAGAAGCGTTTCTTCTTCGGCGAGATCCTGAAAGGCAAGCGTCTCGGCAACGGCTTTTCCGAGAAGGGCACGAAGCATGTGCTCGATCTCAAGACGAAGGTGACGCGCGACGGCGACGGGTACCGCGTCGACGGCACCAAGTTCTACTCGACGGGCGCGCTGTTCGCGCATTACGTGCCCGTGCTCGGGCTCGACGACGAGCGCAAGGGCTGGCTCGCGTATATCCCGCAGGGCACCCCGGGGCTGACGGTGATCGACGACTGGTCGGGCTTCGGCCAGCGCACGACAGCGAGCGGCACGGTGCGGCTCGAGGCGGTCCGCGTGCCGGCGTCGCACGTGTTTCCCGCGCATCGCGTGTCCGACCTGCCGACGCTGAACGGCCCGATCTCGCAGATCATCCAGGCGGCGATCGATGCGGGTATCGCGCATGCCGCGCTCGACGACACGCTGCGCTTTGTCCGCGAGCGGTCGCGGCCGTGGATCGACAGCGGCGTCGAACGCGCGAGCGACGATCCGCTGACGATCCGCGAAACCGGCCGCCTGTTCATCCACCTGCACGCCGCCGACGCGCTGCTCGAGCGCGCCGCGCGCACGCTCGACGCGATCGCCGCGCAGCCGGAAGTCAGCGAGGACGACGTGGCGCGCGCGTCGGTCGCGGTCGGCGAGGCGAAAGTACTGACGACCGAGATCGCGCTGCTCGCGAGCGAAAAGCTGCTCGAGCTGGCCGGCACCCAGGCGACGCTCGCCGAGCACGGGCTCGACCGCCACTGGCGCAATGCGCGCACGCATACGCTGCACGATCCGGTGCGCTGGAAATACCACCTGGTCGGCAATTACTATCTGAACGGCGCGAAACCCGCGCGCCATCCGTGGAACTGAACCGATGAACGCACTGGTGCAATCCGCGGCCGCGCAGGCGGCGCGCCGCATCGCATCCGACCAGGAAGCGCTCGACGCGGCACACGCGTTCGCGGCCACCATCGCCGCCGGCGCGGCGGAGCGCGACCGCGACCGCCGCTTGCCGTACGGCGAGCTGGATGCCTATTCGGCCAGTGGCCTGTGGGGCATCGCGGTGCCGCGCGAATTCGGCGGCGCGGCGGTGTCGGCGGCCACGCTCGCGGCGGTGACCGCGATCGTGTCGGAGGCCGACCCCGCGATCGGCCAGATTCCGCAGAATCATTTCTACATGCTCGAAGTGCTGCGCGTGAACGGCACGCGCGATCAGCAGCGCTTCTTCTTCGAACGCGCGCTCCTGGGCGAGCGCTTCGGCAACGCGCTGTCCGAGCGCGGCACGAAGACGGTGCGCGACTACCGCACCGCGATCACGCCGGACGGCGCGGGATTCCGGCTCAACGGCCAGAAGTTCTATTCGACGGGCGCGCTGTTCGCGCACTGGATCCCGGTGGTCGCGAAGGACGCGAACGACGTGCTGCACGTGGCGTTCACGTCCGCTCGCGCGCCGGGCCTGACGGTCGAGGACGACTGGAGCGGGTTCGGTCAGCGCACCACGGGCAGCGGCACGACCCGGCTCGACAACGTGTACGTCGACGCGGCGGCGGTCGTGCCGTACAGCGCGGCGTTCGACGCGAAGCCGACCCCGGTCGGTCCGCTCGGGCAACTGCTGCACGCGGCCGTCGATCTTGGCATCGCGCGCGCCGCGTTCGCCGACGCGCGCCGCTTCGTACGCGAGCGGGCGCGGCCGTGGGTCGACGCGCAGGTCGAGCGCGCGAGCGACGATCCGCTCACGCTCGAGTTGTTCGGCAGGCTCGCGCTGGAACTCGACGCAGCCGATGCGCTGACCGAGCGGGCGGGGTGGCGCGTGGACGCGGCAATCGACGACGCGAACGCGCGCACGGTGGCCGCCGCGTCGATCGCGGTCGCGAAGGCGCGGGCGGCGACGACCGAGATCGCGCTGCATGCGTCGTCGCGGCTGCTCGAGCTGGCGGGGACGCAGGGCGTGCTCGCCGAGCACGCGCTCGACCGCCACTGGCGCAACGCGCGCACCCATACGCTGCACGATCCGGTGCGCTGGAAGTACGTCGCGATCGCCAACTACCATCTGAACGACACGCTGCCGCCGCGTCACGGCGCGCTGTGAACAAGGCCGCGTTCGCATCCGCATCCGCATCGAGAGACGCCCCACGATGACTCGCCCGATCCGTTTCAACGCATTCGACATGAACTGCGTCGGCCACCAGTCGCCCGGCCTGTGGGCGCATCCGCGCGACCAGTCGTGGCGCTACCGGCAGTTGAGCTACTGGACCGAACTGGCGCAGCTGCTCGAACGCGGCAAGTTCGACGGGCTCTTCATCGCCGACGTGCTCGGCATCTACGACGTCTATCAGGGCAGCGGCGAGGCCGCGATCCGGCAGGGCGCGCAGGTGCCTGTCAACGATCCGGTGCTGCTCGTGTCGGCGATGGCGGCCGTCACGCAGCATCTGGGATTCGGCGTGACCTGTTCGCTGTCGTACGAGCATCCGTATCCGTTCGCGCGGCGCATGTCGACGCTTGATCACCTGACCAACGGGCGGGTGGGGTGGAACGTCGTCACCTCGTATCTCGACAGCGCCTCGCGCAATCTCGGGCTGCCGCAACAGGTCGACCACGATGCCCGCTACGCGCTGGCCGACGAGTATCTCGAGGTCTGCTACAAGCTCTGGGAAGGGTCGTGGGAGGACGGCGCCGTCGTGCGCGACGTCGAGCGCCGCCGGTTCGCCGAGCCCGGCAAGGTGCACCCGATCGGCCATCGCGGGACCTACTTCGACGTGCCGGGCATCCATCTGTGCGAGCCGTCGCCGCAGCGCACGCCGGTGCTGTACCAGGCGGGCGCGTCGAAGCGTGGCAAAGATTTCGCGGCGCAGCACGCGGAATGCATTTTCGTGGCGGCGCCGTCGCGCACGATCCTGAAGGCGTTCGTCGCCGACATCCGCGCGCGCGTGCAGCGCTTCGGCCGCGATCCGCACGACGTGCTGATCTTCAACCTGCACACGGTGATCACGGGCCGCACGTCGGCCGACGCGCACGCGAAGCACGCCGAGTACCGGCGCTATGCGAGCGACGAAGGCGCGCTCGCGCTGATGTCGGGCTGGACCGGCATCGACCTGTCGAAATACGCGCTCGACGAGCCGCTCAGGCACGTCGAGAGCAACGCGATCCAGTCGGCCGTGGAAGCCTTGTCGAGCGCGGACCCGACCCGGACCTGGACCGTGCGCGAGATTGCCCGCTGGGGCGGGATCGGCGGACTCGGGCCGGTGTCGGTCGGCGATCCGCGCGAGATCGCCGACGATCTGCAGTCGTGGGTCGACGAGACCGACGTCGACGGCTTCAATCTCGCCTACGCGGTGACGCCCGAAACCTTCGTCGACGTGGTCGACCTGGTCGTGCCGGAACTGCAGCGGCGCGGGCTGTACAAGACGGCCTACGCGGAAGGCACGCTGCGCGAGAAGCTGCACGGCGCGGGGCCGCGCCTCGCGGCCCCGCATCCCGGCGCGCGCTACCGCGTGGGCGGCGAGCGCGCGGCGCGGGCCGAGTCGCGCGGCTGACGCCGCCGACAGGCGCGGCGATCGAATTTTTCTCGGGAGTGACCATGCGGATGTCAGGGCGGGCAGTGCGCCGGATCGTGCTGGCGGTGTCGTTGTCGGTGATGGGGGCGGCGGCCGTCGCGGCCGGGCCGTTGCGGGACGCGCCCGCGCCGTTCGACAAGGGCGGCGTGAAGATCGCGCTCGTCAACTATCTGTCGACGGGCGATTTCTTCCAGGCCTACGAGGCGGGCGCGCAGAAGCAGGCGAAGGCGCTCGGCGTCGACCTGCGCATCTACGAAGGGCGGCAGGACGCCGCCGAGCAGCGCGAGCAGATCCAGCAGGCGATCAGCCTCGGCGTCGCGGCGATCGTCATCAATCACGGGCTGCCCGAGTCGCTGCGCGACGTCGTGCAGCGCGCGCTCGACAAGGGCATCAAGGTGGTGGCGTTCGACGTCGACCTGAATCATCCGAAGGTGCCGCAGATCGAGCAGAGCGATCGGGATCTCGCGACGCTGGTGCTCGACCAGGCGGTGAAGGACAACGGCCCGTCGTTCGCGGCAGGCTACGTGTACGTCGCGGGCTTCGCGCCGCTCGACCGTCGCGACGCCGTGTGGCGCGAGTTCAGGCAGGCGCGGCCCGGGGTGCAGGAAAAGGCGCGCTGGGGCACGGTCGACAACCCGATCGCGCAGTCGGTCGCGAATCAGGCGGCCGCCGCGTATCGCGCGCATCCCGAGATCCGCGTGGTGTTCGCGCCTTACGACGAATTCGCGCGCGGCGCGCTGCTGGCCGCGAACGAGGCGAAGCTCGGCGCGAAGCTGCGGATCTACAGCGCGGACATCTCGACCGCCGACATCGCCGCGATCCGCGCGCCCGGGAGCGCGTGGGTGGCGACGGCGGCGACCAACCCGGCGGTGGTCGGCGCCGTGTCGGTGCGCGCGGCGGCGCTGCTCGTGGCCGGGCAGGATCCGGGCCGCCGGATCGTCGTGAAGCCGACCCTGATCACGCGCGACGACCTCGTGCGCAACGACATCCGCACGGTGGCCGAACTGGGCGCGAAATTCCCGGCGTTCCGCGCGAGCGATGCCGCGCGCGCAAGCTGGATTCCGTCGACGGATTGAGCGCGAACCGGGCGCCGCCGGGGCGGCGACGTGTCCGGCGTCCCCTCGCGTCGGCGCGTTGCCGCGCCGACGCGAGGGCCGGTCATGCCGCGAACGCGCGCGATTCCCGGCGGCCTTTGATCGGCCACTCCCTCGCGGGCAGCGTGATGATGAAGCGTGCGCCGCCGAGCGGCGTCTCGTCGAGACGGACGTCGCCGCCGTGGACCAGCGCCACGCGTCGCACGATGGTCAGCCCGAGGCCGAAGCCGCCCGTTTGCCGGTCGCGGCTCGAGTCGAGGCGATGGAACGGCTCGAACACGCGGTCGCGGTCGGCCGGCGGAATGCCGGGGCCGTCGTCCTCGACCGTCAGCACCAGCGCGCCCGCGTCGCCGAGCGTCGCGCGCACCGCGATGGACGTCGCCGCGTAGCGCGAGCTGTTGCGAATCAGGTTCAGCAGCGCGCGGGCGACCAGCTTCGGATCGCACACGTGCGACACGGGGGCGCCGCGGGTCGCCACGGCGAGCGTCAGCTTGAGATCGGCGACGTCGTCCGCGACGCTCGCCACGACGCTGTCGACCAGCTCGTTGACCGCCACCTGCATCAGCACCAGATGCCCCTCGCCCTGTTCGAGGCGGCTGATCGTCAGCAATTCGGTCACCAGGTCGTCCAGTTCGCGGACGTCGTGCCGCAGCGCGTCCTGGCGCTCGCGCATGCGTCCGGCGGAATCGGGCGACGACAGCAACGCGAGGCCGAACTCCAGCCGGGCGAGCGGCGTTTTCAGTTCGTGGGAGATGCTGTTCATCATGTCGCGCTGCTGCTGGATCGACGCTTCGATGCGCTGCGCCATGTCGTTGAACTGTTCCGACAGCTCGTAGATGTTCGATTTCTTCGACAGCCGCACGCGGGTCGACAGCCGCCCGGAGCCGAACGAGCGCGCGGCGGCCTGCAGCTGGAGCAGGTCGCGCCAGTGGTAGTACACCCAGAACACGACCGCGACGAGGGTCGCCAGCGCGATGACCAGGTACGCGTAGATGCGGATGTCGAGATCGTCCCATTCGTTCGGATGCGCGTGCACGACGTAGCCGTCGGCGAGCGGCATGTAATAGTCCTTGTTGTCGTAGCTGACGACGATCAGGCCTTTCTGCAGGTCGCGCCACTGGCTGTCGTTCAGGGCCGCGCGCACGGCGCTCGACGGCGTCAGGTTGAAGCCGTCGCTGCCGTGCCGGTTCAGCTCCTCGAGCGCGGCGCGGCGCGCGTTGCCCGGATGCCGCGCGAGGTAGTCCGTCAGCACGAACTGATAGGCGCTCAGCGACCGGCGCTCGCTCGCGACGATGCGCTCGTGGAAGAAGCGCAGGAACGAATGGTTGACGAAGAAAACCCCCGCGCCGGCACAGACGATGATGACGAGGTACAGCTTGATGAGGGAGCGGAACATTCATTCGTCCCAGGCGGAGGGGCTGAACAGGTAACCGCGTCCCCAGATGGTCTTGATCTTGTGAGGTTCGGACGACGCGTCCTCGAAGCGCCGCCGGAGTTTCGAAATGCCGGAGTCGACCGAGCGGTCGATGCCGTCGAACTCGATGCCGCGCAGCTGTTTCAGGATGTCGTCGCGGCTCAGCACCGTGCCGGCCGAGCGCGCGAGGATCAGCAGCAGGTTGAATTCGGCGGTCTTCAGGTCGACCGGTTCGCCGCGCCACGTGACGGTGCGGTTCGGCGGCGAAATCACCAACTCGCCGAACACCAGGCCGGCCGGCTCCGCGGCCGGCTCGGCGGGGGTCGCCGGCTGCACGCGGCGCAGCAGCGCGCGGGCGCGCGCGACCAGCACGCGCGGCTCGATCGGCTTGGTCACGTAGTCGTCGGCGCCGGTCTCGAGCCCCGCGATCTGGTCGTACACGTCCGCGCGCGCGGTGAGGATCAGCACCGGCACGTTCGAGAAGCCGCGAATGCGGCGGCACACTTCCATGCCGTCGAGATTCGGCAGCATCAGGTCGAGAATCACCAGCGCGGGCAGATGCTCGCGCACGGCCGCGACGGCGAGATCGCCGCGGCGGATCACGGTGACGGAAAATTCATAGCCGTCGAGGTACTCGCGGATCAGCTGCGCGAGCCGATCGTCATCCTCGATCAGCAGGACGCGGTATTTGAGCGTTACGTCGTTCATGGTCTCCTCGAGTGACCCCCGCCGTCCGTCCGTTCGACGCGAATCGGGGCAGGGCAGGTAAATTTTATCCGTCCGGCCGGCGGGCGGCGAGACGCCGCGACAATCGCCAACAATCGAACACATTTCAGTACATATTCCCGCAACTTTAGGGACAGTTTCGGGGGGCACACACCTCTAGACTGCGAACTCCTCGACTCTTATCTCATAATTGTGCGCCCCAGTCTCCAACACTTCCGCTACTGCGTTCCGTTCGCCGGCCTGATGTCGATGGTTCCCGCTCATGCCGAAAATGTCTACACGTTCGGGCTTGGCGGCGGCGTCGCGCCGCGCTACCAGGGGAGCAACGAGTATCGCGGCGTCGTCGCCCCGGTCTTTTCTGCCGAATTCGGCAGCGGCTTCTTCATCAGCACGCAGGATGGCGCGGGATACCGGCTGACGCTGCCGCACGGCACCTTCGTGTCGGCGGCCGTTTCGTACGACTCGGGGCGCAAGGACGAGAACCGCTTCGGCGAGTCCGGCTCGGATTACCTGAAGGGCATGGGCAACATTCCGGGCTCGGTGATCATGTCGGTGCAGGCGGGCGTCAAGCTTTACGGCGACAGCGTGCTGAGCGTCACGCTCGACACGCCCGTCACGCATACCACGCGCGGCCTGTCCGGCCACGTCGATCTCGCGGTGCCGATCTTCAAGACGGCGAAGCACCAGATCGTCGTGACGGGCACCGTGCACGCCGGCTCGGGGCGCTACACGCAGACGTTCTACGGCGTGACCGACGCGCAGTCGATGACGAGCCGGTTCCGGCCGTACTCGACCAAGGGCGGCATCGACAGCGCGTCGATGGCCGTCGCCTGGACCTACACGATCTCGCCGCGCTGGTCGGTGCTGACGACGGCCGGCGTCACCCGGCTGCTCGGCCAGTACGGCAACAGCCCGATCGTGCAGGCGAAATCCAATTACTTCGGTCTGACGGCGCTGACTTACCGTTTCTGAAGGAGGCTATGGTGTTGATCTGGAAAACCGCCCTGTCGCTCAACTGGCGCACGAGTCTCGTGTCGCCGGCGAGTGCGCCCGCGGCAGCGGCGAACGTCGAACGGCTGGTGCTCACGGGCGCGACGGGTTTCATCGGCGGTTCCGTGCTCGTCGCCCTGGTCAACGCCGGGCTGCTCGACCGGGTGGTGTGCCTGGTGCGGGCGCGGGACCGGGCGCACGGGCTCGAGCGGCTGCGCGCCGCCGCGCTGCGCGGCGGTCTCGCGCCGTACTGGGCGGACCGGCTGAGCGAAGCGAACGTGATCGCGGGCGAGCTGGGCGGCGCGTTTTCCGCTGCGGACGAGGCGCGGCTGCTGGGGGCGTCGCAGGTGATCAACTGCGCGGGCATGGTGACGTTCTCCGAGAAGTCGGCGGTGTCCGCGACCAACGTCGACAGCACGCTGCGCTTCGCGGCGCGCTTCGTCGGCAGCGCCCGCCTGCAGCGCTTCACGCATGTCAGCGCGGCGATGGTCGCCGGGCGCAGCGGCGGCGGCACGGTGTTCGAGGAGGATGGTCCGGTGGAAGGCACCGGCCGGCGCGGCGTCGATCGCGTGCTGTATACGCGCAGCAAGCGCGAAGCGGAGCAGCAGTTGCGCGGGCTCGGCCTGCCGCTCGTGATCGCGCGGCCGTCGAGCGTCGTCGGGCATACGGTGCTCGGCACGCAGCCGTCGGCGAGCACCTTCTGGATGTTCCGGATCATTCACGCGGCGCGGCGCTTCACCGCGCGGCCGATGACGCGCCTCGACGTGGTGGCGGTCGACGATTGCGCGCGGGCGCTGATGCTGCTGGCGGTCAAGCCGACGCTGTCGCACGACACGTACCACGTGTCGGCGGGCGACGAAGCGCCGACCGTCACGCAGATCGTGAGGGCGATGGACGAGGCGGCGGGCATCGAGGGCGTGCAGCGCTACGCGCTGTGTTCGGCGGCGGATTTCCCGCTGATCGCGCGCGACGTGCTCGGCCGCGGCGACCGCGCGCGCGAGCGGCTGATCGAGCACGCGCTGCAGCAGTATGCGCGCTTCGCGGAGCTCGACTACGTGTTCGACAATGCGCGAGTGCGCGACGAAATCGATTTCGAACCGCTGCCGTTCGTCGACTACGTGAACGAGTGCATGCGCACATCGCGCGGCATCGGCGTGATGGACCAGATGCGCCGCACGCTCAGATAAGCCGGCGCGCGGGCGGGGCGGCGCGTGGCCGCCCGCCGCGTCCGGACGCTTGCTGCGTCACGACGGTGCGCCGCTTGCCTCGATCAACTTGTCGAGCGCGGCGTACACCTCGCCGAGCGCTTCCACGCCGAAGCGCTGTTCCAGCGCCCGGTATTGCGCGTCGATGCGCGGACTGATCTCGGCGACGAGCTTCAGGCTCTGCGCCGTCAGGCTGACGATCAGCCGACGCTGATCTTCCTGCGCGCGGGTGCGCCGGATCAGCCCGTCGCGCTCCATTCTCTCCAGCACGCCCGTGAGGCTCGGGCTCAGGATGCAGCAGCGCTTCGCGATCTGCCCGGCTTCCAGCTCGTGCGACGGCTCGCCGTCGAGCACGCGGATGATCCGCCATTGCTGCTCCGTCAGCGCGAATTCCTTCAGGATCGGGCGGAATCGGCCCATCAGCGCTTCGCGGGCCTCGAGCAGCAGCATGGCCAGATTGCGATGATCGAAGGTGCGATTCATGAAAGTCCAGTGACGACGTATGATGTCCTCATATTAACAGGGGAGTTAATAGGGCGGCATAACGGAAGATTCCCTCAGGGTTATCGCGGTTGTACTTTTCCAAACCTATAGTTAATATGTTAAGTAATTGGATCGAGCCGCGTCGCGGCAAGGGAAGCTGGCATGGAGCTGTCTTGTGTCGCCGAAGCCGGGCCGCGTGAAGCGGTGCGCATCGGTACGGTATACGGCGTTCTGCTGAACGACCGCGGCGCGCTCGCCGCGCTCGGCGACGCCGTCCATCAGGCGCCCTACGGCAAGCCGCCGCAGGCGCCGGTGCTCTACATCAAACCCGCCAACACGCATGCGGCCGACGGCGCGGCGGTCGTCGTGCCGCACGGGGTCGAAGCGCTGGAAATCGGCGCGTCGATCGGCGTGGTGTTCGCGCGCCGCACCACGCGGGTGTCGCCCGCGCAGGCGCTCGCTCACGTGAAGGGGCTGACGCTCGCGAGCGACGTCTCGGTGCCGCATCCCGACTATTACCGTCCCGCCGTCCGCTTCAAGTGCCGCGACGGCTTCTGCCCGCTCGGCCCGGCGCTCGTCGCGCCCGCGCAAGCCGGCGATCCCGATCGGCTGGCGTTGACGGTGCGGGTCGACGGCGTGCCGCGCTTCGAGGCCAGCACCGCGAACCTGATCCGCCCGGTCGCGCAGCTGATTGCCGACATCTCGTCGTTCATGTCGTTCGACGCCGGCGACGTGCTGCTGCTGGGCGTGGCGGCCGGCGCGCCGCGCGTTCGCGCGGGCAGCCGGGTCGAGATCGATGCGCCCGGGCTGGGCGTGCTGCGGCATACGCTGGTGGCGGAGGCGCTCCGATGAAAACGGCGCGAGTCATCTACAACGGCGCGCTGCATGCGGCCGAACCGGCCGGCGACGGGCTGATCCGCCTCGATACCGGGCGCGTGCTGGGCGAGGCGGAGGTCGGCTGGCTGCCGCCCGTCGCGCCGCGCACGACCTTCGCGCTGGGCCTGAACTACGCCGATCACGCGAAGGAGCTGGCGTTCAAGGCGCCCAGCGAGCCGCTCATCTTCCTGAAGGGACCGAATACGTTCGTCGGCCATCGCGCGCACACGGTGCGCCCGGGCGATGCGACGCACATGCATTACGAGTGCGAGCTGGCCGTCGTGATCGGCCGCGCGGCGCGCGGCGTGAAGCGCGCGGACGCGCTCGACTACGTGCTCGGCTATACGGTCGCGAACGACTACGCGATCCGCGACTATCTCGAGAACTACTACCGTCCCAACCTGCGCGTGAAGAACCGCGATACCTGCACGCCGCTCGGGCCGTGGCTCGCGAGCCGCGACGAGATCGGCGATCCGATGAACCTCGCGCTGCGCACGACGGTCAACGGGCGCGAGACGCAGCGCGGCAGCACCCGCGACATGATCTTCGACATCCCCGCGCTGATCGAATACATCAGCGGCTTCATGACGCTCGCGCCGGGCGACCTGATCCTGACCGGCACGCCCGAGGGGCTGGCCGACACGCAGCCGGGCGACGAGGTCGTGACCGAGATCGAAGGCGTCGGCCGGCTGGTCAACACGATCGTCGCGGAAGCGGACTACTATCGCGCCGGCTGAGCCGGGCGCACAAGGAGAAACGGATGAGCATCAAGCACTGGATCGACGGCCGCGAGGTGGCGAGCCGCGACACCTTCACGACCACCAACCCCGCGACCGGCGACGTGATCGCCGAGGTGGCGTCGGGCGGCGAAGCCGAGGTCGACGCGGCGGTGCGCGCCGCGAAGGCCGCGTTTCCGAAATGGGCGAACACGCCCGCGAAGGAGCGGGCGAAGCTGATGCGCAAGCTGGGCGAGCTGATCGAGCGCAACGTGCCGATGCTCGCCGAGCTGGAGACGCAGGACACCGGGCTGCCGATCTCGCAGACGAAGAAGCAGTTGATCCCGCGCGCGTCGGAGAACTTCAACTTCTTCGCGGAAGTGTGCACGCAGATGAACGGCCGCACGTATCCGGTCGACGACCAGATGCTGAACTACACGCTGTACCAGCCGGTCGGCGTGTGCGCGCTGATCTCGCCGTGGAACGTGCCGTTCATGACGGCCACCTGGAAGACCGCGCCGTGCCTCGCGCTGGGCAACACCGCCGTGCTGAAGATGTCCGAGCTGTCGCCGCTGACCGCCGACCAGTTGGGCCGGCTCGCGCTCGAGGCCGGGATTCCGCCGGGCGTGCTGAATGTCGTGCAGGGCTACGGCGCGACGGCGGGAGACGCGCTGGTGCGCCATCCGGACGTGCGCGCGGTGTCGTTTACGGGCGGCACCGTCACCGGCAAGAAGATCATGGAGCGCGCGGGGCTCAAGAAGTATTCGATGGAACTGGGCGGCAAGTCGCCGGTGCTGGTGTTCGCCGACGCCGATCTCGACCGCGCGCTCGACGCGGCGCTCTTCACGATCTTCTCGATCAACGGCGAGCGGTGCACGGCCGGCTCGCGCATCTTCATCCAGCGTTCGATCTACGACGGATTCGTCGCGGAATTCGCGCGCCGCGCGAACAACCTCGTGGTCGGCGATCCGATGCGCGACGACACCCATCTCGGCGCGATGATCACGCGCGCGCACTGGGACAAGGTGACGGGCTACATCCGGATCGGCGAGCAGGAGGGCGCGCGCGTCGTCGCGGGCGGCGCGGACAAGCCGGCCGGCTTGCCCGATCACCTGAAACAGGGCAATTTCGTGCGGCCGACCGTGTTCGCCGACGTCGACAACCGGATGCGGATCGCACAGGAGGAAATCTTCGGGCCGGTCGCATGCCTGATCCCGTTCGACGACGAGGATGAGGGCCTGAGGCTCGCCAACGACACCGCCTACGGTCTCTCGTCGTACATCTGGACCCAGGACGTCGGCAAGGTGCATCGCCTCGCGCGCGGCATCGAGGCGGGCATGGTGTTCGTCAACAGCCAGAATGTCCGCGACCTGCGCCAGCCGTTCGGCGGCGTGAAGGAGTCCGGTACCGGGCGCGAGGGCGGCGAGTACAGTTTCGAGGTGTTCGCCGAAATCAAGAACGTCTGTATTTCGATGGGCAGTCACCCGATCCCCCGCTGGGGCGTGTAAGCGGGCCGATAACCAATGCAAAGCCGCGCGCCGCGCCGGACGGCCGGCGCGCGGCAGGAGACTTACGATGGGCAAGCTGTCCCTTGCCGCAAAGATCACGCACGTGCCGTCGATGTATCTGTCCGAGATGCCGGGCAAGCATCACGGCTGCCGCGAGGCGGCGATCCGCGGCCACCAGGTGATCGGCGAACGCTGCCGCGCGCTCGGCGTCGACACGATCGTCGTGTCGGACGTGCATTGGCTGGTGAACGCCGGCTATCACGTCAATTGCAACCGGCGCTTCTCGGGCATCTACACGAGCAACGAGCTGCCGCACTTCATCCGCGACATGGCGTACGCGTATCCGGGCAATCCCGAGCTGGGCCGGCTGATCGCCGCGACGGCGACCGAGCGCGGCATCGGCACCCGCGCGCACGAGATCGACAGCCTCGAACTCGAATACGGCACGCTGGTGCCGATGCGCTACATGAACGGCGATCAGCATTTCAAGGTGGTGTCGATCGCCGGCTGGTGCATGTGGCACTCGCTCGACGAGAGCCGCCGGTTCGGCGAGGCGCTGAAAGCGGCGATCGAGGCGAGCGATTCGAACGTGGCCTTCCTCGCGAGCGGCTCGTTGTCGCACCGCTTCAACGACAACGGCAGCCCCGAGGAGTCGATCCACATGATCAGCCGCGAGTTCTTCCGGCAGGTCGACCTGCGGGTCGTCGAGCTGTGGAAGCAGGGCGATTTCGCGACGTTCTGCAAGATGCTGCCGGAGTACAACCAGCACTGCTTCGGAGAAGGCGGCATGCACGATACGGCGATGCTGCTCGGCCTGCTCGGCTGGGACCGCTACGACAAGCCGGTCGAGGTCGTCACCGATTACTTCGCCAGCTCGGGCACGGGCCAGATCAACGCGATCTTTCCGCTGCCCTGAGCGCGGCGGGTCGATACGCACGCAGCGCCACCAGGAGAAACCGTCATGCCGCACATCGTGGTCGAGTACACCGACAACCTCAAGGACGACGCCCGGATTCCCGTGCTGCTCAAGACGATCAACGACACGCTGATCGCGCAGGGCGGCGTGTTTCCGACGGGCGGCATCCGTTCCCGCGCGATCGAGCTGCGCGATTACCGCGTGGCCGACGGCGCGGAGGACGACGCGTTCGTGCACGTCACGCTGAAGATCGGCGCGGGGCGCAGCGACACGGCGAAGAAGGCGACCTGCGATGCGCTGTTCGATGCGATCAAGGCGCACTTCGCCGAGCTTTACGCGCGCCGCTATCTGGCGTTGTCGATGGAGCTGACCGAATTCAGCGAGGACGGCTCCTACAAGCACAACAACATCCATGCGCGCTACAAGCGCGCGGTGTGACCTTCATCGAACCCCACCCATGCTAGATTCCGCCACCATCGATTTGCTCGCCCGCAAGCTGCACGACGCGGAGCGCGAGCGCAAGCAGATCCGCCAGATCTCGCTCGACTATCCCGACATCACGATCGACGACGCCTATGCGATCCAGCGCACCTGGGTCGACTTCAAGATCGGCGAAGGGCGCGTGATGAAAGGACACAAGATCGGCCTGACGTCGAAGGCGATGCAATCGTCGTCGCAGATCGACGAGCCGGACTACGGCACGCTGCTCGACGACATGTTCTTCGACGACGGCGCGACGATTCCCGCCGACCGCTTCATCGTGCCGCGCGTCGAGGTGGAGCTGGCGTTCGTGCTCGGCAAGCCGTTGAAGGGACCCCACTGCACCGTGTTCGACGTCTACGACGCGGTGGACTACGTGGTGCCCGCGCTCGAGATCATCGATGCGCGCAGCCAGTCGATCGATCCCGATACGAAACGGCCCCGCAAGGTGTTCGACACGATCGCCGACAACGCCGCGAACGCCGGCGTCGTGATCGGCGGCCGGCCGATCCGTCCGATGGACGTCGATCTGCGCTGGGTCGCGGCGATCATGTCGCGCAACGGCGTCGTCGAGGAGACCGGCGTGGCGGCGGGCGTGCTGAATCATCCGGCGAACGGCGTCGCGTGGCTCGCGAACCGGCTCGCGCGTTTCGACGTCACGCTCGGCGCGGGCGAGATCATCCTCGGCGGCTCGTTCACGCGGCCGTGCCCGGCGCGGCGCGGCGACACCTTCAGCGTCGACTACGGTCCGCTCGGCGCCATTCACTGCTATTTCGAATAAGGGCGAGGCCGCGCGATGCAGATGCCAACCAATCCGTTCAAGGCGGCGCTCGCGCGCCGCGAAGCGCAGATCGGGCTGTGGGTCGGCCTGGCGAATCCGTACTGCGCCGAGGTGGTGGCGGGCGCGGGGTTCGACTGGCTGCTGATCGACGGCGAGCACGCGCCCAACACCGTGCCGACGATCCTCGCGCAGTTGCAGGCGGTGGCCGCGTATCCGTCGCATCCGGTCGTGCGGGTGCCGTGGAACGATCCGGTCGTCATCAAGCAGGTGCTCGACCTGGGCGCGCAGACGCTGCTGGTGCCGATGGTGCAGAACGCCGCCGAAGCGCGCGCGGCGGTGGCCGCCACCCGCTATCCGCCGCACGGCGTGCGCGGCGTGGGGAGCGCGCTGGCGCGGGCGTCGCGCTGGAACCGGGTCGACGGCTATCTGGCGCGCGCGAACGGCGACATGGCCGTGCTCGTGCAGATCGAGACGCGCGCGGGGCTCGAGCAGGCCGGCGAGATCGCCCGGGTCGACGGCGTCGACGGCGTGTTCATCGGGCCGGCCGATCTCGCGGCGGATCTCGGCCATCTCGGTCATCCCGGCCATCCGGACGTGCAGGCGGCGATCGACTGCGCGCTGGCGACGATCCTCGCGGCGGGCAAGGCGCCGGGCATCCTGTCCGCCGACGAAGCGGCCGCGCGCCGCTATCTCGAGGCCGGCGCGACGTTCGTCGCGGTCGGCGTGGATGCGACCTTGCTCGCGCGCAGCGCGGAGCGGCTGGCGGCGCAGTTCAAGAGCGGCGCCGCTGCGCGGGCGCCGAGCGGCGATACGACGTATTGACGAAGGCGGAGCGGGGCGCTTCGCGGCCGAGGCGCGCCGCGCGCACTCGCCGACCCGGCATCAGTCCGTTCGAAGCGCGCCGCGCGCCGGGATCGCGAAGTACCCGATGGCCGCGAGCAGCACCAGCGCGACCGCCACGAGGGCGATCCCGAAGTGCCGGTACGACGCGGCATCGTCGCCCGATGCGATGAAGATGCCGAATACCGCGACGCCGAACGCGCCGGAGATCTGCCGGCAGAAGTTCACGATGGCCGAGACCATGCCGCCGCGCTCCGGCCCGAGCGAGCGCATCGCGATCGCGGTGGTCATCGGCGGAATGAAACCGATGCCGAAGGTGGTCAGGACGAATGCCGGGAGCATCAGCGCGTAGCTGCCTTGCACCGAGGGAAGCGCCAGATACAGCAGGCCGGGAATCATCAGCGCGAAGCCGAGCGCGATCACGCGATCCGGGCCGTGGCGGCGGCTGATCCGGCTGCCCAGCAGGTTGGCGATCACGAGCGGCAGCGTGATCGGGATGAACGACAGCCCCGCTCGCAGCGGGCTCATGTGCAGATTGCGGCGGAAGTAGAGGCTCGCGAAGAACACCACGCCGAAATAGACGAAGTTGATCAGCCCGCCGAAGATCAGCGCCTTCCGGAGGCCGGTATCGCGGAACATCCGGAGCGGCACCGCCGGGTCCGCGAGCCGGCTTTCGATCGCGATGAACGCGCCGAACCCGAGCGCGGCCACCGCGCCCAGCGCCAGCCTGGTGTCGTGCGGCAGCGCCGCGTAGTCGATGATCAGGATCAGCAGCGCCGTCGCGAACGTCAGCACCAGGCCCTGGCCGATCCAGTCCTGCTTCCTGCCGGCGCGGCGCGGCGCGGCGGCGACATGCCGGGTGGTGAGCAGGATGCCGAGCGCGCAGACGGGCAGGTTGATCAGGAAGATGTACCGCCAGTTCGCGATCGAGGTAATCAATCCGCCGAGGATCGGGCCGCAGGTCAGCCCGGCGCCGCCGAACGCGACCCACGTCGACACCAGCGCGAGCCTCATGGGCTCGTTTTTCGAGAACGTTCCGTTGATCGCGGCGAGCGAGTTCGGCACGATGATCGCCGCGCCGATGCCCTGCAGGAAGCGCGCGGCCAGCATCAGCGAGATGGTCGGCGCGACGGCGCAGGCGAGCGAGCCGATCGCGAAGATCGCGTAGCCGACCATCAGGAACGTCTTGTTGCCGTAGCGATCGCCCAGGACGCCGGCGGACAGCAGCGCGACCGAGAACGACAGCGTGTACGCGTTCACGATCCACTGCAGCATCGCGACGTCGATCCCGTAGGTGCGCTGCAACGCGGGCAGGCTCAGGTTGACGATCGAGACGTCGAGCTGCACGACGAAATATCCCAGCGACGTCGCCGCCATGAACAGCACCAGCGGCCAGACGCGCATCGTGTCGTCCGGGGCGTCGGTCGGCGCGGCGGAGGGCGGGCCGGGGCGGGTTTGGATCATGGTTGTCGGATTGAACTTGGGGACGGGGGCCGGTCGGGCGAGGGAAACGTGCGATCGCTCCGCCGGCTAGATGATGCTGGATGAAGGATGCAGTGTGGCGTGATGTGCGTCCAATATATTATTCGCGGCTGATTAGGTCGGAAAAGCTATGAGTTGGCGGCGGGCGCGATCGCCGTGCGCGCGGTTCGGGCGCGGCATCCGGCGCGGGCGCCGCTGCTGGTCAGCGGCGCGGCCGGCCGTCGTCTCGCGATCCCGCGCCTTGCAGATACGCGCAGATCAGGTCGACAAGCTCCCGCTCCAGCTCCGGGGAGGTCAGCGTGCCTCGGCACGCGGCATCGTGGATCACGCCTTCGATCGCCGCCGACAGCACGCGCGCGGCAATCTCGCCGGAGGCGCCGGCACGGCCCATGTGGGTGGCGATGAAGGCGCGATAGCGTTCCAGGTATTCCGCCTCGAACGTGTGATGGGCGGCTTTCGATGCATCGTCGTTCGGCACTTCCTCCAGCAGGACGCGATGCAGCGCGGGATGCATGTCGTGGGCGGCCACCATGCCGCGCACCAGTTCCCCGGCGCGCTGCGGCAACGAGGCCGGGCCGGCGTCCGCCGACCGGACGACCGCCAGCACGTCGTCGAAATGGCGGCGCCGGATCGCATCGATCAGCGAGAGCTTGTTCGGGAAGTACTGGTACAGCGAGCCGATGCTTACGCCCGCGACCACGGCGACCTCGTTCGTGGTGAAGCCCGCCCAGCCCCGTTCGCCCAGAACGCGAGCCCCGGCAACCGTGATCGCCTCGACCGTCGCGCGTGAGCGCGCTTGGCGCGGCGCCTTGCGCATCGCCGTTTTCGGCGCGGGAATGCGAGTAGACATGGCGGTGTCCTCTTTTCAGAATATGAGCAATTTACTCGCATTTTGATCTGGAGAACAGCGATGTCCGAATGGCCTTGTCACAGCCGTGCAGTGAGATTGGCGGCGCACCCCGAGGGGCTGCCCCGGCCGGAGCATTTCGAGATCGTTTCGGTGCCGCTCGCGGCGCCGGCGGCGGGCGAGGTGCTGGTTCGCAACCGCTATTTTCGGGTGGCGGCATCGTTGCGCATGATGATCGCCAAGGGCGCGGCGGAAATCGAGGGCGTGCCGCTTCCTGCGCTGCGCCCGGGCGATGCGCTCGCGGACGAGGCGTTGGGCGAGATCGTTGCCGCGCCGCCGGGGAGTGGGTTGGCGTGCGGCGATTGGGTGCTGCATCCGTTCGGCTGGCGCGAGTACGCGGCGATCCCGGCCGACGCGTGCGTGCGGGTCGGTGACGTGCTGCCGAGCCGCACCGCGCATCTCGGACATGGCGCGACGGCCTATGCGGCGCTGACGCGCGGCGTGCGGATTCTGCCGGGGGACACGGTGTTCATTACCAGCGCGGCGGGCGCGGTCGGTTCGATGGCGGGGCAGATCGCGCGACTGCTGGGCGCCGCGCGGGTGATCGGGAGCACGGGTTCGATCGCCAAGGCGAACCGGTTGACCAGCGAGCTGGGTTACGACGCGGTGGTGGTGCGCGGTGAGCGGCCGCTTGCCGAGCAGTTGCGGGAAGTCGCGCCCGAGGGGCTGGATGTCGTCATCGATACCGTGGGGGGCGAGCAGTTGCAGATCGCGATCGGTGCCGCGCGCAACCATGCGCGGGTGCTGGTGCTGGGGGCGTTGTCGGGGCAGCTTGCGGCGAGCGGAAGCGGCAGGGTCGCGCCTGTCGAACTGGATTCGTTTCAGTTGCTGCTGAAGAAGATCACGATACGGGGCTATAGCGCCGATGACGATCCGGATGCGCTGGCGGAGTGGCTGGTGTGTCTGGGCGGGTGGCTGCGCACGGGGGATATTCGTTTTCCCCATGTCGTGATCGACGGGCTCGATGCGGCGTTGGGGGCGATTCAGGGGGTGGCGGAGGGCAGGTATTTCGGGACGGTATTGGTTGGGTTGTGAGGGGTGGGGCTCAGCCGCGTTGCGGCATGTCAGCGGTCGAACGTTGAACGATGATTCGTTAGAATCCGCCTGAGACTTTTCGGGGGGAAGTGTGGACAACGCGACGTTTACATCATTGGCAACTGGACTACTTGTTGTCGTGGGAATCGCCCAAGCTGCCGTGCTTGTGGGGCAACGACGTCAGCAACGACTTGATTGGGTCGAGATCTATCGTCACAGATGGTCCGACATGCAGCAAAGTTTTGCGCAGGTCATTTACCTGGGCCGTGAATATGGGGCGTACTACCAGGTAGCGGACCTCGACTTTATCGAGAGGCTCAATGCGGCCACCGCCAAAGCCACGCTTAACGCGCCTACGATATGGGCACGGGCTTCCGCGCGAGATGTCTGCGGTATTTTGAGTGATGTCTGCCAGAGAATGATGCAGGGCAGATTGCATGTTCAAGAGGTCTATCCGATCTTCGGTACCGAGTTGCTTCGCCACAGTGCTGCCCTGCGCGCACTACTCGACGGTTCTTATCTGCCGATTTACGGGAAGTCCGGGCCTAGCGATGCGGATCGCCGGCACGATAATATTCGGCGCGAAGTACAAACCTGGCTCGTGTGTCACGACGGAATACGTCGTAGGTGTCTGATCCTGATCGATTTGCTCTGGGCCGAGGCCGCGCGCCTGGAAGATTTGCCGCCGGAAGATCTGATGCGAGCGGCCGAAGCAAAGAAATTAACGGGTGAGCGCAATCGTACGCGCCTGTTGAACGAGGTGCTTCGTTTAAACGGACGATCGGCAATATTTCGCGGCATGCGGTTGGCGAGGTTTCTGCGACATGCAGAATATCGAACGTCCGCTCGCGGTATCGGCCTCGATCCGGAGAGACTGAAGCGACTCGATTCGGAGTGGACTACACGGTATTTGGGCACGTAGCGTTGGGACGAAAGGCCCATGGCGTCGCTATTGAGGGTTTGAGCGACCGGGTCGTGGTTCGACTTTGGTTGAGCCGTCATCCGGGGCGGCGGCGAAGCGGACTGCCGCGGAACCTTGAAGGCGGTCATTGGCTCGATCCATGGTGAACGATCGCTTCGGGTTGGAAGCCGTCGCCTGCGTACGGTGGTAACCGGCCATCAACGGACGTTCGACAGGGTGCCGCAGATCGTCGAAAATCAGGCGGGCAGTCACACGGATAGATACCCTAACCATTTCGCGTTGCGCGCTAGGCAACGTAGTTGGTTGAAACTGGGCTTATTGCAAATGACACGATTGACGATACGTTTGAACATGCTGGCTCGGTTGTTCGTCCCAATCGCTCTTGTGGGATGCACCGCGCCGTCGCCACCCGATCCGACGGTCAATTTCATCGGAGCTGCTAGTACTGCCAGTAACGGGATCGCTTGTCACTTCCGCGCGCCGATCTATCCAGCCAGTGAGATGCAGTATCTGCATCAAGGCACGGTGTATGTGCAGTACACGGTGAGTAAATCCGGGCAGATAACAGACGTCTTCGTTTGGAAAACCAGCGGCTATCCACTCTTCGATGCGTCAGCAGTCGAAGCGATTCAGAAATCGGAGTGCGTAGTACCAGCAACGGCGAACGCGGACCGTTACCGGTTGCGTGTGCCAGTCAGTTTCTCGCCAAGCAATTCCTTATCGGACGGGGTTCCGCCGTGTCCAAACTCCGCGTCGAGCGCTGGCTCATCTGGCAATTCGATTGTGCGCATTGAGTGCCAGTGATTGTGAGTGCAGTTGTATATATGACGGGATACCGCCGTTAGTGCGTTCGACCCTACACCAGCTACGCACCGAAAGCCGGATAGTTTGAACGGCCGCATTCGCGAAAATCGAGCGCCAGTTCAGTGTCGTGTACGGAAGTTCGAGGCCGACGTGCGTCACGGTGTCCGCCGACCCGCTTCGATTTCCGGATTCGGCCAACAAGAGACGCTCGATCGAGCCAGCTAGTGCATGAACATTACGCTATCCTCCGATATAGTTGGACCCCCAGCAGCCATCCACCTCGAAGGACACCAATGATCGACCACGTCTACATCTCAGTCACCGACATCGACAAGGCGATGACGTTCTATTCGGAAGCCTTGAAGCCGCTGGGCTGGAAGGTGTTCGGCAACTACGACTCCGCCTCGGGCCCGGATGGCATCCCGGATCTTTATGGCATCGGCGACGATGTTTACGGTAGCGGAAAGGGTGTTGGATCGAGCATCTGGCTACGTCAACGCAAGCACGGCGAGACTGGCCTTTACCTCGGGATCGTCTGCGACACGACTGAACTGGTTGACGCCGCCTACGCAGCAGCAATCAAAGCCGGCGGCATCGATGAGGGGAAGCCAGCAGATCGTACCTACTTCGCCCCCGGATACTACGCCGCCAATGTTGCCGACCTGGATGGCAACCGTCTTGAGTTTGTACATAAGGCGTGGAACCCCAAGCGAAACTGATAGCAATTCATCAGATACGAGGAGGCCGGGGCTGCCAATACCCGCATCCGGCGATCCTTTACCGAATGTGCTGTGCGACTGACCGCAACGGGTCGGGAACGGAAGTTCGAGGCCGACGTGCGTCACGGTGTCCGCCGACCCGCTTCGATTTCCGGATTCGGCCAAGAGGCGACGCTCAAGGCGGCGAAGCGACTGGCAGCTTTATGGCGCACCTCGGCCTTCCGGGGGCATCAGAACATCGGGTGAGCATCCGGATAGAGCGCCGTTCTGAGCGCGAAGCCACCTAGCACCACGAATATGATCGCCGCGACGATATGCACCGCCTTTGTCGGCAAGCGGTCAGCGAACTTGTGCCCGAGATAGATGACGGGGACATTCGCGAGCATCATGCCCAACGTCGTACCGGCAACGACTCCAAAAAACTCGTGAAAGCGCGCGGCCAGCGCAACCGTCACCACCTGTGTCTTGTCGCTCATTTCGGCAAGGAAGAACGTCACCACTGTCGTGCCGAACACGTCCATATGTCTCTTCGTGACGGCATCTGTCTCGTCTAGCTTGTCTGGAATCAGAATCCAGATGGCCATCAGTGCGAATGACGCGACAACGGCCCAGTTCATGACATGGGGATTGATGACGTTCGCGAGCCACGCGCCCAGCGCGCCGGAAAACCCGTGATTGACCAGCGTTGCGACGAAAACGCCGAGCACGATCGGAATGGGCTTGCGATAACGGGCCGCGAGAACGAGTGAGAGCAGCTGGGAATTTCGGCAAGGGCGACCACTCTGGTCGAGGCAAGGAAGGATTCCATGGGGCTTGTTATTACCGGGCCGCGCAGTCAACACGCGATGACACGCACCCCTGCGACCCGGTCCGGTAGGGATACACGTCATCGGTCTTGCCAGGCTTGCGCTGCACACGCCATGTCGCGGTCAGGCTGACAAGTATGTTGACGTATGCCCCCGGACATCGTGTCCGGAGCGGCTACTCCCCGAAGAGGGCCGCGATTATAAAGGTGTGCCACCTAAAGGGGAAAGTGCATTTTAGCATACCCCCCTACCCTATAGATGCTACACTGCGCCCGCAACGGGAGAACGGACATGAGCCATACGATTCGCGAAAAACAGAAGCTGCTCAACCGCATTCGCAGGATAAAGGGGCAGGTTGAAGCCATTGAGCGTGCGCTTGAGGAAGAGCGCGGCTGCATGGAAGTGCTGCAGCAGGTCACCAGTTGTCGGGGTGCGATGAACGGGCTGCTCGCCGTCGTGCTGGAGGACCACATCCGCACCCATCTGGTTGACGCCGAGCCGGACGACGAACATGGCAGCGGCACCGAACAGTTAATCGAGGTAGTCCACAGCTACTTCAAGTGAGAAAAGCATGAGCAAGTTTGAAGACGCCGCCTTGGGGGCGGGGCACGACCACATCTTCCTGGGCGCCGCCCACGAGGAAAACGAGCGCAGGACCTGGATGGTCATTGCGCTGTGCAGTGCCATGATGGTGGCCGAGATTGTCGGCGGCAGCCTCTTTGGTTCGCTGGCACTGGTCGCCGACGGGCTGCACATGTCGACGCACGCGGGTGCGATGCTGATTGCGGCCCTCGCGTACACCTACGCGCGCAGGCATGCGACCGATCCCCGTTTTGTCTTCGGCACCGGCAAGCTGGGGGATCTCGCGGGCTTCACCAGCGCGATCGTGCTCGCGATGATTGCGCTGCTGATCGCGTATGAAGCCGTCTCACGCTTTTTCTCGCCCGTACCGATCCACTTCGGTCAGGCAATCCCTATCGCCGTTCTGGGCCTGCTGGTCAACCTCGCCAGCGTCTGGCTGCTGAGCGGCGACCACCATGGCCATAGCCATGGACATAGCCACAGGCATGACCATCACGACGACCATGCACATGAGGACGAGGTGCAGCACATCTTCGGCAGCGCCGGTGTCTTTGCCGTGTCGATCTTCGAGGATGGCGTGCCGCCCGTGTTTCGCATTGCTCCGCAAACCGCGGCTTCGACGCTCCCGGCCGATGCAGTTTCCGTCACGACGATTCGCCCCGACGGCACGCGCCAGACCTTCGCGTTCGCTGACCGCGGCGGCTATCTGGAGTCGAAAGAAGACATTCCGGAGCCGCATGCATTCGAGGCCGTTGTCCGTCTGCCAGACGGCGAGCATCGCCTCGCATTTGAAGAACACGAGCACGATCACGACGACGCCCACGCCGCCGCAAACCGCGACCACAACATCCGATCGGCTTACATTCACGTCATTGCGGACGCGGCCGTTTCGGTGCTGGCGATTATTGGCCTCCTGCTCGCCCGCGCATTCGGCTGGCTCTGGATGGACCCTCTCGCGGGCGTGATCGGCGCAATGGTGATTGCGAACTGGTCGTGGGGCTTGATGCGCGATACGGGTGGCATTCTGCTCGACGTGAACCTGGACCGGAAAATAGCCGAGAACGTACGCTACGTCATCGAGGACAACGGCGACACGGTGCTTGACCTTCATGTATGGCGCGTCGGCCCGGGTCACATGAGCGCTGTGGTGTCGGTCGCCACCCCTGATACCCAACGCAGTCCGAGCTTCTACCACGCAGCACTCAAGCGTTTCAAGGGACTTTCCCATGTGACGGTCGAAGTCAACCCGACCCGCGCAGTGGCCTGAGCAATGGCAGTCAAATCGCCGTGCATTGATGTTTGCGCGTTCGACGGCAAGACCGGCCTTTGCATTGGCTGCCTGCGCACGCGCGAGGAAATCCGCGACTGGAAAAAGATGACCGACCATCGGCGCCATCAAGTCATCAACGACCGATCCCGGCGAGAGACCCGGGTCAAGCGGGCAATGGCAAATCCGGGGCGGTGAACGGCCGTTCGCCCGAACAGGGCCGATGACCGAGAAGAGTCGGCAAGCGTATTCGTTTTGGGTGCGAACGGTCTCCGCGTGGCATACCGCGCCCAAGTGTTCGCAGGCAAAACGTCGTGATGTCGCCAATGCAAATCAGTGCCGAAGCCGTATTTCGATGCGCAATGTCCCGGCGCTGGTGTCGAAGAACGAAATACCTGCGAATATGAACGAATAAATTGCGAGCCTGTTGCCGTCCGGAGCATTGTCGTGCAAGGGGAGCTTGTTCGGGATGGGCTTGGAAGCCACTGAAGCGCTCCTCGGGCAGAGCGAGACATTTGCAGTTTATGCGTTCAGTCTGCGACATATTCGCGGAATTTGCGTTCAAACTCGAGAGCATGTTGTCGCGCCGCAACTCGTGGTCGAACTGAATGAATATGCCTCACAGCAGCACCGTGGCTGCATGTGGACACAATCGGCCGTTCGCAGACTATTCGCTCATATTCGCAGGTATTTCGTTCTTCGACAGCTGGCGTAATAAGTCCCTAAATCAATATGAGAAGCGCAGTGTGAAAATAAATTCTCAGTCACTAATTTTAACGGGATTAGTCGTAGCATCGTTGCTGTCAGACAAAATTTCGTTGATGGTGGTGCAATTTTTAAAAATCTTTATGTAGGCGTCACCCAGTAAATTTTGCTGATTATATTAGCTACTCATGAGTCTTCAATTTGAGTTCATCAAACAGAAGAGGATATGATGATATCAAGAAAACTTGCGGTGATCGCGCTGCTTTCAGTACCTGCCCTGGGCTTATTGTCCTTCTCGTCATTCAGCGAAGCCAACCCTCCTCCTGACAAGTGCCAACAGAGGTGGTTTCCGGTCCTCGAGCATTGCCTGGCAACATGTGGAGGGAGCTATATAGCGAAAATGGGATGCGAACAGAGTTATCAGATCAGCATGCAAAGCTGCGAAGGCAGCGCATCGATCAGCAATTCCATTTTTGCAAAAGATTAAGCATCTATCACGGAATACTCGATGGCATGAGCATCGATATGTCATGCGGGATCTGTAGCTGCACCCACTTAGAGCGACCTGTCGAGCGCCTTGCCGAACTCAGCATCGAGGTGCTCGACGACCTCCGTCGCCGAGCGCTTGTCGCGAGACAACAATAAATCAAATTGGCACGCACGGTGTCGAGCGGCGTGAGTCCATGCATATCGCGTTCGGTCGACCAATATCGACTTCGTTTCCGTTGATCGAAGAATAGCGGTCCCGCGCCTCGATGCCGGCAAGCGGTAGCGCGGGGCATTTCTCGACACAGTCAGCGACGGGGCTGATCGGGACACGCACTTCGGTTGCAAAGAGGGTAATAACCTTTTAATTTAGACTAACGAAATGATTGACCTATTCCTTAGAGTGGCATATAGTAAATACCCTATTTTTTAGCCAAGGAAATATACCGATGCGCAGTCAGTTCTCGTTCGCCCATAACCCAATGATCATCATGCGAACTGGAACGACCGACCATGCGCACGCTCAATCTGGGCATACTCGCCCACGTGGATGCTGGAAAAACCAGCCTCACTGAACATCTCCTTTTCGCTGCTGGCGCCATTGATGCGCTGGGCAGCGTCGACAAAGGCAATACCCATACCGACACGCTCGATCAAGAGCGTCATCGCGGCATAACGATCAAATCTGCGGTGGCCTCGTTTTCTGTCGGCGATACCTGCGTCAACCTGATCGATACGCCTGGTCACCCGGACTTCATCGCTGAAGTCGAGCGGGTCCTCAGGGCATTGGATGGGGTGATTCTCGTCATTTCGGCCGTTGAAAGCGTCCAGGTGCAAACGCGCGTCTTGATGCGGGCCATTCGGCGCTTGAATCTTCCATGCCTGATTTTCGTCAACAAGATCGATCGCGCCGGCGCCGAGGTCCATCGGGTCCTGCAGGATGTCGCCGAGAAGCTCAGCTCCGCCACAGTGGCCCTCGGCCGAGTGAGCGCGTGCGGTAGCGCCGATGCGGCATACCACCCATACACGAGCCGTGACGAAGCGCATCGTGTTGCGCTTGCCGACGAACTAGCCCTGCACAGCGACGCCGTCCTGGAGCTATTCATTCGCAATGGCGGACAGCTTGACTACGTCTTCCTGAAGCGCGAACTGGCGGCTCAGGCAAAGTGCGCGCAGATTTACCCGCTCATCTTCGGCTCTGCGATTTCGGGCGCCGGCGTGGCGGCGCTCCTCTCCGGTATCGTCGATCTTCTGCCCGCATCCGAGCCCAATGCAGATGGCCCGATGTCGGGCATTGTATTCAAGATCGAACGTCATCAACGCGGTGGGAAGCGGGCGTTCGTCAGGATGCTCTCCGGCTGTCTCCGTGTTCGGGACTCGATTGGGATGGGTCATCGAAGCGGGAAGGTGACGTCGATTCAGGTATTCGAACACGGCGAGATCGTGGCGCGCGAAACTGTCGGTGCGGGCCAGATCGCAAAGATTTCGGGCTTCGAAGCCGTACAGATTGGCGACGTACTCGGCAAGCAGGAGAGCCCGGCGACGGCATATAGATTTGCGCCGCCGACGCTGGAGACGCGTGTCGTTCCACTCGATCAGGACGACGCGGCCCCGCTATATGCCGCGCTGTCCTATCTTGCCGATCAGGATCCGCTGATCAACCTGCGTCACGACGAGTCATTGCAGCAAATCGCATTGTCGCTGTATGGAGAAGTCCAGAAGGAAGTAATCAAGGAAACCCTGCGCACGGATTTCGGCATTGAAGTCGAGTTTCAAGAGACCACCATGATCTGTGTGGAGAAGCTGGCAGGAAGTGGCGCGGCCTTGGAAGTGGCGCCTGATCCATACGTCGCCACCGTCGGGCTGCGACTGGAACCCGGCGAGGAAGGATCGGGCGTCGTGTTCAGTCTGGAGGTTCCGGACGGCGCATTGCCGCCGGCATATTTCGTAGCGGTCGAGGAAGCGGCGCGGGCATCGCTTCGTCACGGACGATATGGATGGGAGGTGACAGATTGCGTGATCTCTATGACGCATCACATCCGGCGTCGTCACTGGGCTTCGCTTACCACGCCGGCGGAACATCGCGCACTCACGCCTCTGGTCGTGGCGAAGGCACTCGAACAAGCAGGAACGCGAGTGTATCAGCCGATACATGGCTTCCAGTTGGATCTTCCTTCATCATCCTTCGGAGCAGTGATTGCCGCCCTTGCCAAGCATAAGGCATCGTATGGCGCTCCCGTCACGCGAGGTAATTCTTGTACCTTGGAAGGTGAGATAAGCGCCGCCAGCGTGTGTGCGCTTCAGAAATTGCTTCCCTCGCTGACCAGTGGGGAAGGTATGCTGGAAACCACCTTCAGCCGCTACGAGCTGTTACGTGACAACTTGCGTCGAGGAGGCAACTGTTGAGGTTCGCTAATTGTGATATTGGGTACGCTAATTCTGCTAATGGCGCCTGTACCAGGATGTTTTCGGAGAGGCGTTGTTGATGTTCACTCACGCAGTGTAGTAGCCGCTCTATGTTCCGTGCCTACGAAAGTGGCTGATTCCCAAGCAGAAGGAGTATAGCCGCGGCGGTCGTCTGGCGGTCGCGGACTGCGCTTTTCCGGGGAAAATGTAACCCAGTGTAACTGTTGCATAACAGATGCCTTGGGTAAATGTTGGGCCGATTCCCGGTCCCGTTCAGAAGGCGAGCTTCCGGTGTCGGCCATGAACTTGTCGTTCGCGGTCGCATGACAGAACGTCTGTTGATGCGCGGTACGCCGCCATTCGGTGAAGAGAACACGAGCGCAGTCGCGTGTGCGACGGCGCACAGCAGCACGCTTTCGCCATGACTTGATCGGCGCTTTGCGCGAACGCGCAAGGCGCTACAGACGGTCGCATGTATCATTTGCCTGCGCCAGTTCACGAGCGGCTCCGATTCGGCATGATCAATCATGCCAGAAGCCACGATCAGTCATTTGGGAACGTGATCTTGAAGATCTGCGCTCCGAAACCTCGCGTACCAGCATAGAGATTGCCACTGCTATCAGTGGTTAACGACGTAATAAAGTCCGCCGTGTTCGTAAACGGATACGAAATGACGCTTCCGTCGCTGGCAATACGGTTGATCACCTGAGCACCGGGCGTGTATATGTTTCCCGACTTGTCGACGGCAATCGTGCCAGCCGTTTGCAACTGGCTGGCGATCGTTGTGACTGTGCCGTCCGGTGCAATTTTTCGAACGGTATCGACGCTTCTTACGTACAGATTGTCGTTGTTGTCGATTGCGAGATCGGGCATCGCATAAAGCGTGAATGTGGCGGCAGTGCCTACTCCGTCCTGATTACCGGCGGTTCCGCTGCCAGCAAAAACCGTCCAGGTGTTGCTGCCGACGTTAAACTTGACGATACGGTTGTTCACCACATCGGCCAGAAACAGAGCACCATGGCTGTCCATCGCAAGACCACCGGTGCCGACCGAGAAATTGGCTGAGCTTTCCCAACTCGCAAACAATTGCTGGTAGGCCCCCGACGCTGAGTACTCTTGCAGCGACGTTACAAATGTGGGCGGGGAGGCGGAAATTCCCCAGACGTATCCCGACCCATAAATGTTGCCAGACGGATCGATTGCAACGCCATCCCAATCGCCCTGAGTCGTCAATGTAGTGACTACCCCTGTCTGCGTGACCTTCCGAAGGGCACCTTGATCGGACAGGATAATGTTGCCAGACGAGTCCATCGCAAGATGGCCACCGCCCCAGAAAATGGCGGCTGCTCCCGTGCCGTCGACAGGATGCAGGTTTGTGGTTGATGAACCGGCGAGGCTGGTAACCGACAAGGCGGACGTCGAAAGGCCACTACCGGATGCCTGCCCGGTTGTAACGACATCGTTCGCCGGGCCAGTCGCACTAGCCGGTACGCTGACGAATGCGCCCGCCTGTGTAACGACGGTATCTGATGACCCACTAATCGTTACGATCGTGCCGTTCGGCGCACTAACGGTAGTCCCGGCAGGCACGTTCACGGAAGTGTCTGCCATCATGGTCATGCTGGAACCTGCCGCAATGGTGACAGGCGACGTCGTAGGTGTGGTCGAACTCGAGTTGCCGGATCCGCCTCCGCACGCACTTAAAAATACGCCGCACCACACTCCGAAAACTGCGCTCGGCGGCGAGCCGTGTCGGCATCGGCCACTACAGTCAATGGTTCTTTTACGCGCATGGCGCGAATTTAACAACGTGGAGAGCGCCGCCATTCTGAATTCCTGCCGCATTCACGGCAAGTCACCCATTATTACGTCTTGTGAAAATACTATGTGTTGACGGCGTGCTCCCACGCTCGATAGAAGCACATTTATATGTTCGGATCAGATACATGCTTGGTGTCGCCCATTAGCACATTTGACGTTGCGGATTTGTTACTGAAGACGATCTCGCCGCATCCGAAGAGCGACTATTATGGAGAACGGTAGCGACAATCAAAAGATCTAGCCGGAGGGCCGCTCAGGGTCGGGGGCGGCCGGTCATAACCGGCGGCGTTCAGCGTGATCACCGAAGCTTGTCAGGGGACGGGGTTCGGCCAGGAAGAGACACTCGGAGACGTTGCCCAGGCGGCACAAGTCGGACGCAGAGCGGACGCTCGCACTACTCATGGGCGTCCAGCAAGCTTGTGGTATCGAGTGGAGACGCGACGAAGATGTTTGATATGGTTGACGGCCTGTCGTCGCCATCTGCATCACTTTTCGAACTGGTCGTGCTCTCGCAAAGACACAGAGCAACGACTGGCAGTCATCGGCGCTCGAACGCCAACTTGACGCCAAGCGCCAATAGGACGACACCACTGATCCGATGCATGCGCGTCAGAATGTGCGGGTTGCGGCGAATCGACGTCGATAGCAGGCCGGCGAAAAGCGCGACAGGTCCTTTGACAAGAAACGTGAGGCCGGCAAACGTTGCGCCCAATACGAACAGGGTAAGCATCGGATGCGTCGCATCCGTGGGGACGAACTGCGGCAGAAAGGCCAAGTAGAAGAGTGCAATCTTTGGATTCGACACATTGGACAGTGCGCCCTGTGCGAACGTACGCAGCCTTGATTTCGGTGCGTCGTGGCTGCCCGAAAGCACTAGCTCTCCCGACGAACGAAGCAACGTTATTCCAAGGTACAGAAGATACAGAGCGCCGACCAGTTTCAGTCCCGTGAACAGCCACTCGGAAGCCTGGAGAATCGCACCCAAGCCCAAAGCTGCGAGCGTCGTATGCACGATCAGCCCGACACTGACACCCGCTGCGGTGACGATACCCGCCCGGATTCCGCCAGACAGCGTGCGTGACATCACCAGGATCATGTCTTGGCCCGGGGTAAGGATGATCAGAAGGGAAGTGGCAATGAACGGCAGCCACGAGATGTGCAGCATGAGATATCTCCTGAATGGGTTGGCTGGGTGGGAACCGCACGTCGCGTGTGCAGCCATTACACGCTTCATGGGCTGACCGGCCTTTGGATTATGGCCATCTTCTCGTGGAGATTGGATGCGTAATTGGCTGCAATTCACATAGAATTTGGAGATATTATCTAGTATCGAAAATCAGGGTGGTGAAATATGCTAATCAAGCTGGACGCGATCGACAGACGCATTTTGCGTGCGCTGCAACGCAATTCGAACCAGACGAACGCCGAACTGGCGCAACAGGCCGGGCTTTCCGCGACCCCTTGTCTACGCCGCGTTCACCTCCTCGAGGCGCAACGTGTCATCGACGGGTACGTCGCGCTTCTGAATGCGGCGGCCCTCGATTTGAGCTTTACGGCCTTCGTGCGCGTTACGCTGGAGCGCCAGGACAAAACGACTGTCGAGCACTTCGCGCGGGAAATCGAGAAGGCATCCGAAGTGCTCGAGTGTCATTTGATGGCCGGCAGCTACGACTACCTTCTGCGCGTTGTCGCAAAAGATCTCGACGACTATCAGCGGTTTCAAATGGAAACGCTCACGAAGATCAAAGGGGTGCGCAATGTCGAAACCGAGATTCCGCTGAAACGAATCAAGCAAACAACCCGGCTCCCAATCTAGAAGCGGTCGCAGCGAAGCTGCCGTGTCCGCAACCACATGTTCTGGCCCAGATGCGGACGGAGTGCGACATTCTTCAATGTCTGTTGCCACGTGCATGCCTGACATTTCCAGGATTTGTCGCAAAGTCCCTTATGGGTCGGGAACGATCGTTGATGTCGCGTCATGTCGACCATCCGTTCAGGGTCGAAACTCCCCGTCCACATGCCATCTCGCTTTCCCGCCGAGATCAGACCCGCTCCGCCATATACCGCGCGGGCGGCGCCCCGAGCCTTTTCCGGAACATCGACACGAAGCTGCTTGCGCTTTCATAGCCGAGGTCGTCGGCAACCTGCTGCACCGATGTCCCGACGCCCAGCCATTGCACGGCCAGCATCAGATGAAGCTGCTGTCGCCAGCGCCCGAAACTCATACCCGTTTGACGGGTGACCGCACGTGCCAGCGTGCGCTCGCTCATGCCCACTCGCTTCGCCCATGTCGCCATCGTGCTGCGATCGGAGGGCGTGGCCGTGATCATCTCGACGATCCTGCGCAGCCGCGCATCCGTCGGCATCGGCAAATGAAGGTTGCCGATCGGCGCCGCCGCGATTTCGTCCAGCAGCAGCGTGACAAGATGCGATTCCATGCCGCCGTCCGCATACATCGTCGGCAGGCTGGCGGAGCGGATGAGCAGTTCGCGCAGCAGCGGCGTCGCTGAAAGGGCGCAGCACGTCGACGGCAAGTTCGAGGCGACGCTCGGATCGACGAAGGCGACATAGCATTCGAGCCGGCCAGCGGCAACGAATCGATGGACGACGCCGCCCGGTACCCAGATCGCGCTTTGCGGCGGAACGATCCATAAGCTGCCCTCCACCTCGCACGTGAGCACGCCGTGCATCGCAAGCAGCAGTTCACCCTTGCGATGATGATGAGCGCCCATTTCCTTCCGTTCCCGATACAAGGCGGCCGCCTTCTCATCGAGCGTTTTCATGTCGACGCCGATCGCGCCAACCGTCACCACCGGACGAGGCACGTCGTCGGGATCCAGCCACTCGGCGGGATCGGACAATTGACTGAGAACCGGCATGGAAAGGCACCCGATGGACGCGCTGCACGTCAGGACATGGATTGGCAAGAACTCCACATATTTTGGCTAAGTCTCCTGATGTTGCCAAGAGCGACGTTGTTTAGCATGCCCACGAGCACTGACCGATTGGCTGGGCGAGGGCTGTCGACACCCTCCGTCAAACATTTCCGAACCTCTTCAGAGCACACGAAACCATGAATTCATTGAGCACCGGGCGCGTCGCCCAGACCTTGCAGCACATGTTTGCGCAAGCGGAACACGCCGATCGCGCGTTGATGGCGCAGTTCAGCGAGAGCGATCAGCCGGAGCAACTGCTGGCCGACGCGATCGCTGAACTTTTCGCGGAAGAACGCCGAGACTTGCGCGGCTTTTATCACGGCTACGTAGACAACTTCCTGAACGTGACGCCCGCATATGGACAATTCCTCTATCAATGCGCACGCGCAAGCAACGCAACGCGGATCGTGGAGTTCGGGACGTCGATGGGGGTGTCTACCGTCTATCTGGCGGCCGCACTCCGCGACATGGGCGGCGGTCATTTGATCGGCAGCGAGCTGGAAGCCAGCAAAGCGGCGTGCGCGCGCGCCAACCTCGAAGCCGCGGGCCTCGCCGATCTGGTGGACATCCGCGTAGGTGACGCGCGCGAGACACTCGCCGATCTGCACGGCGAAATCGACCTGGTCCTGCTCGATGGGGCATTCAGCCTGTATCTGCCGGTATTGAAGCTGCTCGAACCGCGTTTAAAGAGCAGCGCGCTGATCCTCGCGGAAAACGCGTTGGATCATGAGAACGTCTACCTGGACTATGTCCGCGATCCGGCGAACGGCTATCTCTCGCAGTCGATTCCGATCAACCCGGGCCGGGGCAACGAACTCACCCTCGTGACGCGGTGACTCGGCGCTTACTTCTCGCGATACCTCCGCGTTGACTCACGTGTCGAATTGGATCGGTTGGATTTGCACGCATTGCAACGACCTCCGGTCAGGAAGCGGAGCCTTTGGCTCCGCTTTTTTGGAAGGTGCCGCGGACCAGGCCACCCGGTCCGCGTGTTGCCCATTCGACGGCCCCTTGTGCGCCGACTGCGGTCACCCCTCTCCGATAGCCGTCGATCAGACAAGCGTCCGAGCACACAAGCAAGCGTTCACGTATTCGGCGTATTCTCAATACCCATCGCACATCCGACGACGAATCCTCACCGCTGCCCGCCGCCGCTAGAACCTCCGCGCAATCTCCCGAGCCTCCTCGATCGCCCGGCGCCGATCGACCTTCCCATCCGCCCCGAACAAAGTCCGCTCGACCACCAGACCGACGACGTCTTTCACCCCCACGAACTTGAGCCACATCTCCATATAAGGCCGCTGCAGATCGAACTCGTCGGCCGGCGTAAACGACCCCGGCGAGTGATAACTGAGCCCCCGCGCATACACAACCGCCGCTTTTTTCTCTCGCAGCATCCCATTGAACCCTGAGCTATCGAACGTAAAAAGCACGTCCTTCTGCGAGATCACGTCGATCAGATGCTTGAGCCGATACGGGATGCTGAAATTCCACAGCGGCACGCCGAACAACAACTTGTCCGCCTCGTGAAACGGCGCCGCGAGCGCTTCGATATTGCGCCACGCCGCCGCCTGCGCCGGCGTCAACGCCGTTCCGTTCAGCCCGGCGTACTTCGCGGCGAGGGCGTCTTCGCCGAATTCGGGTATCGCCATGTCCCACAGATCGAGCTTTTGTATCTCATGATCGGGATGTTCCCGCCGGTAGGCATCGAGAAAGGCATTGCACACTTCGATGGATGCCGAATACCCCTTGTTGGGTGAGCCTTCGATATAGAGCACGCGTGTCATGGAACCGGTCCTTGTCAGAAGTGACGGCGACGCGCGGGATGCGCGCTCGCCTACTGCGGTTCGCAGCGTATCGAGTCGATCTATAATTTGGAAATGATATTAATTGATTGAATTAACCCTAAATTGTGATCAATGAGCCATCCCCTCGACACCGCGTTGCTCCATACGTTCGTAGCCGTTGCCGATGTGTTGAGCTTCACCGGCGCCGGCCGGCGACTGAATCTCAGCCAATCCGCGGTGAGCGCCCAGGTTGTGCGTCTGGAAGAGCAGATCGGCCGCGCGCTTTTCATCCGGGATACGCGCAGCGTTGCGCTCACGGAGCACGGTCGGACGCTGCTTGGATACGCGCGCGCCATGCTCAATCTGAGCGAGGAGGCGAGGGTCCGCTTGGGGCCGGGCGGCGCATGCGGCGGCAAGCTGCGCATTGGCGCATCGGAGGATTTCGCGGGCGGTTGGCTTCCGGACGTGATGCGCCGCTACAGCGCGGCGCGCCGTGGTTTGCTGCTGGATTTGAAGGTCGACATTGGCGACAGCTTGTTTCGACGGTATGCAAACGGCGATTTCGATCTCGTGATCGGCAGCCGGTGTTCACACCTGGACCGTGGCGTCACGTTGTGGAGGGAGTCGCTCGCCTGGGCATTCGCTCGTCACGAACCGCTTCCCGAAGGCGATGTCCCGCTCGCGTGCTTCCCCGATCCGTGTCCGTACCGCGAGGCCGCCGTCAAGGCGCTCGCGTTGGCCGGCATGCCGTATCGGATCGCATGCGAAAGCCCGAGCGTCACCGGCATTCGGGCATTCGCGCGAGCGGGCATCGCGATCGCTCCGGTGCCGCGTCACGCGATCGGCGATGAGCTGCGCGAATTGGGCGCGTCCGAAGGCTTGCCTGCGTTGCCCGACATGGAATTCGTCATGCTGTACGACGCCAAGATGCCGGCGGCCGTCGAATTCGCCGAGACGATTGCCGACGAAGCCGCGCTTCGAACGGGGGCGGCCAAACGGAATCCGGTCATGACGAAACACCTTCGCGCCTGACGTGGCGGTGCGGCGGACGAGGATCGCGCGCCGGGCGTCCAGCACGCCCACCGCTCGATTCTCTGAACAATAAAAAAAGCACGACGACCGTCGGGCCGCCGTGCATTCAAATCGAACGCGGATATCCCGCGTTCTCCCGTTTCACCGGTACTGCGTGGTTACGGCGCGGGTGGCATGCGCCGGTATCGGGTCGCCCCGAGCCGGAACACGCCGACCCCGAGCGCGTCGACGCGGCGCATGAGCCGGGCGCGACAATCGCACCCGCCCACGTCGCGCACCTCCCGTCACATCAAAACCGCTGCTGAATTCCCGCCGTCAACCCGACCTGCGTATCCGCATAGCCCACCACATCGCGCGACACGCCGACCTTCTGTCCATGCTGCGCCATCGCGAACGCCCCCGACGCGTACAGCGTCGTCCGCTTGGACAGCGCGTACTGCGCGCGCAGCGAGAACAGCGTCGGATCGGCGTCGGTGCCGCCCTTGATGTTCTGGTGATACACCGCGCCGATCAGCGAGAAGGCGGGCGTGAACTGGTACGAGCCGCCGACCCAGTACATGTCGCTCTGTTGCGTGGCGGCCGTGGTGTTGAACGTGCGGCGGTAATTGCGATAGCCCGCCATCGTCTTCAGGTTGCCGAAGTCGTAGCTGACGCCGGCATGAATGCCCTGGATGTACTTGACCGGATCGGCCGGCGTGACGCTGTCGCTCGCGCCGTTCTGGCGGTCGAACGTGGCGACGGCCGCGAACGGCCCGCTTTCGTAGCCGATCGCGAAGTCGTACTTCGAGCTGGTTTTCAGGCTGCCGGGCGTATTGCCGAACCCGTACAGCGCGCCGAACTTGAAGCCGCTGAATTCGCCGTCGTAGCGCACCGCGTTCGACGAGCGCGTGAAGAGGCCGTCCTTGCGGCCGCCGGTGGCGGTCGACGACGTCGCCCACGAGTAGTTCTGCGCGTAGCCCATCGGGTCGAACTGCAGCATGTAGTCGTAGGTGACCGTGAAATTCCGGCCCAGCGTCACTTCGCCCCATTTGCCCTTCAGGCCGACCGTCGCGCGGCGGCCGAAGATCGAATCGGGACCGTCGTCGAGCGCGCCGTTCGCGAGATCGATGCCGCTTTCGAGGCGGAACACCGCTTTCAGCCCGCCGCCCAGATCTTCCACGCCGCGCAGCCCCCAGCGCGACGTGTTCTTGTTGCCGGATTTCATTCGGACCGCGTTGCCGCCGTCCTTGGCCGCGTGATTGGTGAATTCCACGCCCGCGTCCATGATCCCGTACAGCGTGACGCTCGATTGGGCGTGAGCCGCCGGCGTCAGCAGGCTCGTCAGGCTCGCGGCCGCCGTGGCCGCCAGCAGGTGCGTCTTGTTCATTGAAGGTGTCTCCGTATCGTTTATGGTGGTTTGCGGTACTGCTCGCGTCGGACGTCGAACCCGAAGCGGGCCGGTCGGGCGCCGTGGCCCCGGGTGAGGGCGGACGCCGGCCGGCGGGTGCCGGAAGGGCGGTGTGTTCCGGGCGGTGTGCCGGACCCGCGATCGCGGGTCCGGCACGGATGCGTGCTGCCGTCCGGCAGCGGCGCACGCGTTGCCGCGTCATCCGATGCCGATGCGCCGGTGCGCCGGTGCGCCGGTCCGGTGCGATTCGCGGTGTTTCGCGCCGCGCTGCCAGGGTCCGGCCCGCGACGGGGGCTCAGCCCGCCTTCGCGAATGCCCAGCAGTCGTTCGCCGGGAACTCGATCCAGTGCTTGCCCGCCGGACGCGGCACCTGGCCGAACGCCCGCAGGCGCAGGTCGCCGCAATGGAACAGGTATTCCCAGCGGTCGCCGAGATACATCGATGTCACGAGGTCGGCCTGCAGGCGGTTCGCGCCCGGGCCGTCCGCCACCTGCACGCGTTCGAGCCGGATCACGGCCTGCGCGTCCTGTCCTTGCTGCAGGGCTTCGCGCGCCAGCGCCTGCAACTGCCAGCCGTCGCCCGCCAGCGTCACGCGTTCGCCGTCGATCGACGCGACCCGCGCGTCGATCCGGTTGTTGCTGCCCATGAATTCCGCGGTGTACAGCGAGCGCGGCGCGCCATACAGCTCCGACGGCGTACCTTCCTGCTCGATGCGGCCGTTGCGCAGCAGCAGGATGCGGTCGGACATCGCCATCGCTTCCGACTGGTCGTGCGTCACGCACAGCGCCGACAGCCCGAGCGACACGATCAGTTCGCGCAGCCAGGCGCGCGCTTCCTCGCGCAGCTTCGCGTCGAGGTTCGACAGCGGTTCGTCGAGCAGGATCACGGGCGGGTTGTAGACCAGCGCGCGCGCGATCGCGACGCGCTGCTGCTGGCCGCCCGACAGCTGGTGCGGATAGCGCTGCGAGAGATGGCCGAGGCCGAGCTGGTCGAGCGCGGACTGCACGCGGCGCTTTTGCTCCGCGGCCGCGACGCGGCGCAGCTTCAGGCCGTAGCCGACGTTGTCCGCGACGGTGCGGTGCGGCCACAGCGCGTACGACTGGAACACGAGGCCGAGCGAGCGTTGTTCGACCGGGAGGTCGATGCGGCGCGCGCCGTCGAAAAACACCTGATCGTCGAGCCGGATCACGCCGTCCGACGGCTGTTCGAGGCCGGCGACCGCGCGCAGCAGCGTGGTCTTGCCGCTGCCCGACGCGCCGAGCAGGCAGACGACTTCGCCCGCCTTGAGTTCGAACGACACGCCCTTCAGGATCGGGTTGGCGCCGTAGCTGAGAAAGAGGTTGTCGACGCTGAGCTTATCCATGAAGTTTCACTCCGAAACGCAGGGCCACGCCGAGTCCGACGCCGACCATCGCGATGTTGATGACAGAAAGGGCGGCCACCTGGTCGACGGCGCCCGTCGCCCACAGCGACACCAGCAGCGCGCCGATCACCTCGGTGCCGGGAGACAGCAGGTACACGGCCGTCGAATACTCGCGCTCGAAGATCATGAAGATCAGCAGCCACGCGGCGAGCAGGCCGAAGCGCACGAGCGGCAGCGTGACGTCGAGCGACACGCGCGCGCGGGTGCCGCCGACGCTGCGTCCGGCTTCCTCCAGTTCGGGGCCGACCTGCAGCAACGCGCTCTGGATCAGCCGCATCCCGTATGCGAGCCACACGACTGTGTACGCGATCCAGATGCTCCACATCGAATTCTTGATCTCGCGCAGCCCCGGCACGAACAGGAAGATCCACAGGAACGCGAGGCCGGCGAGCAGGCCGGGCACCGCGCGCGGCAGCAGCACGATGTAGTCGAGCAGGCGGGTCGCCCAGTCGTTGCGGCGATGGCCCGCGAACGCGACGAGCGAGTAGAAGCCGATCGCCAGCGCGCCGCCGATCACGCCGATGCCGAGCGTGTTGACGATCGCGCGGACCAGGTTGTCCTGCTCGAACAGTTCGGTGAAGTTGGACAGCGTCAGCACGTCGGCGATCGCCACGCCTTCGCCCCAGTTCGTCACGAACGCGCGCAGCACGATGCCGGACAGCGGCACCGCCACGGTGAGCGCGAGCCACAGCGCGACGATCGCGAGCGCGACCCAGCGCCATGCGCCGAGCGGCAGCACGGTCGAGCGGCCGGCCTTGCCCTTCACCGTGACGAAGCGGTTCGCGGTGCGCAGCAGGCGGCGCTGCAGCAGTACGAGCGGGAACGTGATCGCGATGATGCACACCGCGACCGCGGCCATCAGGTGATACGACGGCACGCCGAGCTTGTTGGTCAGCTTGTACAGGTAGGTGGCGAGCACCAGGTGGCCTTCGGGATCGCCGAGCACGAGCGGCAGCCCGAACACCTCGAAGCCGAGGAAGAACACCAGCACGCCCGAGAACAGCAGCGCGGGCATCGTCATCGGCAGGCTCACGTCGAGCGCGACGCGGAACGGCCGCGCGCCCGACACGCGGGCGGCTTCCTCGACGTCCGAGCCGAGGTTGCGCAGCGCCGCCGACGAGTACAGGTAGACGTGCGGCACGTGCGTCAGGCCGACGATCACGGTGATCGCGAAGACGGAGTAGACGTTCCACGGCACGTCCGATACGCCGAACAGATCTTTGAACCACACGGAATAAAAGCCGACGGGGCCGGCCGCGACGACGTAGCCGAACGCGAGCACCATCGGCGACACGAATACCGGCGTGAGCAGCAGCGGTTCGAGCCAGCGGCGGCCGGGCAGGTCGGTGCGCGCCATCAGGAAGGCGAGGATTCCGCCGAACGGGATCGAGATGAACAGCATGCCGCTCGCGATGACGAACGAGTTTTTCAGGGCCGACCAGAAATCCGGGTCGCTGAAAATGAAGCGGAAGCCGTCGAGGCCGAGCGTGCGGTTCGCGTCGAAGAACGGCGCCGACAGCACGCTCTGGAACAGGATGAAGCCGAGCGGCAGCGCCACCGCGATGGTCAGGACCGCGATGACGATCCAGCGCAGCATGCCGGCGAACGGCCGCAGGCTGCTGACCGGCAGTGTCGGCACGGCCTGGTTGCGCTCGCGCGGGAGGGCGGGAGTGGTCCCGCCGGTGCTGGTTGAAAGCATGAGTTCGCCCCTGCGGCCCACGGGCCGCCTGAATGGAAATCGGAGAAAGGGGGGAGGACGCCCGCGCGGCCGCGCGGGCGTTCAGGCGCGGCGGATCAGCGTTTGATCGCCTGCTGCCATTGCTTGAGGAACGCGAGGCGTTTCGCCTGGTCGAGGTAGACGAGCAGGCCCGAGCCGATCGGGATCGGCTTCAGCGAATCGCCGAGCTCCTTCGTCAGCCCCGCCATCGACGTTTCGCCGGTCACGTCCGCGCGGATCGAGTACAGGTTCGACTGATTCGCGATCAGCGCCTGGCCGCGCTTCGACAGCAGGTAGTCGATCCACAGCTTCGCCGCGTTCGGGCTCTTCGCCTGCTTCGAGATGGTGGCCAGCCGGCTCACGACGAGCGTGTAGTCCTTCGGAAACACATAGCCGATCGACTTGTCCTTCTTCGCCTTCGCATACGCATACGAGCCGATGATGTTGTAGCCGATCAGGTTCTCGCCCGACGAGATGCGCTCCATCATCGCCCCGGTGCTCGACTGCAGCTTCGGCCCCGTCGCGCCGATCGCGCGCACCAGCTCCCAGGTGGCCTTCTCGTTCATGTGCGCGTCCTGCGTCAGGTAGTTGAAACCGACGCCCGACTTCTCGATGTCGTAGGTGGTGACCTTGCCCTTGAACTTCTCGGGCTGCGACTGCAGCAGCTTGATCAGGTCGGCGCGCGTCTTCGGCACTTCGGCGTCGGGGATCAGCCGCTTGTTGTAGACGATCGCGAGCGGTTCGTAGGTGGTGCCGTACGCCTGCTTCTGGTACTGCGCCCATTGCGGCAGGCTGGCCGTTTCCGGCGAATCGTACGACGCCATCAGGCCGTCGTTGACGAGCTTCACCTGCAGATCCATCGCCGAGCTCCACAGCACGTCGGCGCTGGTGCTCTTCGCCGCGTTCTCGCTGACGTAGCGGTTGTACAGCTCGGTGCTGTTCATGTCGTTGTATTCGACCTTCACACCGTACAGGCTTTCGAAATCCTTGATGAGCGGGCGCACGAGACCGGTGTCCGTCGTCGAGTAGACGATCAGCTTGCCTTCCTTCTTCGCGGCATCGATCAAGCCTTGGTAGTTACCTGGATAACCGTCGGGAACCTGAGCCCAGGCGGCGCTCGCAGCGACAGTCAGAACAACGGCAATGCCTTTCAACGCAAACTGCATGTCTTCCTCCGGTTAAGCTGCTGCTCTTTTATGAGTGAGGCGGATGGTAAGTGTGAGGCACTTTCAGCCTGCTTTCATTTCGCGTCACAATAGCTGTCTTTTCCTCATGGATTTCCCGAGGTCGTATATGCGCGTGCTGCTCGTCGAAGACAATCCCATCCTCGCGCAATCGCTGACCGATGCGCTCAGCGCCGCGCACTTCACGGTCGATCACATGGCGGACGGCGAGGCCGCCGATCACGTGCTGCATACGCAGGACTACGCGCTGGTGATCCTCGATCTGGGCTTGCCGAAGCTCGACGGGCTCGAGGTGCTGCGCCGGCTGCGCGCGCGGCGCAACCCGGTGCCGGTGCTGATCCTCACCGCGCACGGGTCGGTCGAGGACCGCGTGAAGGGGCTGGACCTCGGCGCCGACGACTATCTCTCGAAGCCGTTCGAGCTGACCGAGCTGGAGGCGCGCGCCCGCGCGCTGATCCGCCGCAGCCTGGGCCATGAGCACACCCGCGTCGAGTGCGGGCCGCTCGCGTACGACAGCGTCGACCGCAGTTTTCGTCTGAACAATGAAGTGCTCGCGCTGACGCCGCGCGAGCGCTCGGTGCTCGAGGTGCTGGTGCTGCGCAACGGGCGCGCGATCAACAAGGACACGCTGTCCGAGAAAATCTTCGGGCTGGACGAGCTGGTGAATGCCGACGCGATCGAGATCTACGTGTACCGGCTGCGCAAGAAGCTCGAGAACAGCGGCGTCGTGATCGTCACGCTGCGCGGGCTCGGCTATCTGCTCGAGGCGAAGGCCGAATGACGCGGCTCAATCTGCGGATGCAGGTCGGGCTGTGGCTGCTGCTGCCGCTGCTCGGGTTGCTCGCGCTCGATTCGTGGCTGACCTACCAGCGCGCGATGAGCGCCGCGCATACCGCGTTCGACCGCACGCTGGCGTCGTCGATCAAGTCGATCCGCGAGGGCGTGCGTCTCAATCACGGCGACGTCGAGGTCGATCTGCCGTATCTCGCGCTCGAGATGCTCGAATCGAACGACGGCGGCAAGATCTACTACCTGATCCGCGAGGACGGCGGCCGCGCGGTGACCGGCTATCCCGATCTGCCGCTGCCGAAGCAGACCTACGTGGAGCTGTTCACGACGCGTTTCTACGACGCCGTGTATCGCGGCGAGCAACTGCGGATGGCCGCGCTGCGGCTGCCGGTGCACGACGTGCCGAGCGCGCAGACGCGGGTGGTATGGGTGATGGTCGGCGAGACCATCGAGGCGCGCCAGGCGCTCGCGCGCGAGATCCTGGTGGGGTCGCTGCTGCAGGAAGGGCTGCTGGTGGTGCTGGCGCTCGGTATCGTCTGGTTCGGCGTGACGCGCGGCCTGCAGCCGCTCAACCGGCTGTCGGCGAAGGTCGCCGCCCGCGCGGACGACGATCCGACGCCGCTCGACACGGGCGGCATGCCGAGCGAGGTCGCGCCGCTCGTCGACTCGATCAACCAGTACATCGCGCGCACGCAGCGGATGCAGGTCGCGCGCCGGCGCTTCTTCGCCGACGCCGCGCATCAGTTGAAGACACCGCTCGCGGCGGTGCAGGCGGGCGTCGAGCTGGCGCTGCGTCCCGACGAGAGCGCGCGCGTGAACGTGCATCTGCGCCGCGTGAACGGCGCGGTGCGCCAGGCGGCGAAGATCGTCCAGCAGCTGCTGTCGCTGTCGCGGCTCGAGTCGGACAGCGGCTATGCGATCGAACGCAAGCCGATCGCGCTGCACAAGGTCGCGCGCAGCGTGACGCTCGACTGGTCGCCCGTCGCGCGGGCGCGCGGGATCGATCTCGGTTTCGAGCACGAGGCGGACGTCGAGGTGACCGGGCGCGCGGACTTGCTGGCGGAGCTGGTCGGCAACCTGATCGACAACGCGATCCGCTACGCGGGCGACCGCGCGGTGGTCACGGTGCGGATCGCCCGCGACGGCGCCGCCGCGCGGCTCGAGGTGATCGACAACGGGCCGGGCATCGCGGCGGACGAGCGCGATGCGGTGTTCGAGCGCTTCTATCGCAGCGCGCTCACGCAGACCGTCGAGGGGACGGGGCTCGGCCTGTCGATCGTCCGCGAGATCGCGCGCGTGCATCACGGCAAGGTGGCGTTGGCGGATGCGCCGGGCGGCGGGCTGGTGGTGCGGGTGACGCTGCCGGTGCACGCGGCCTGAACGCCGCGAGCGGCGCGCGATGCGCGATGCGTGACGCGCCGGGTTCGCTCAGTCGCCGAAGCCGATTTCCGCCGACACGGCCTGGCCGGTTTCGAGGACCGCGCCGTCGCCCTTCAGGACGATGCCGTTCTTGCCGAACGTCAGCGCGCCGTTCATCTTCGGGTTGTCGCGGTAGACGCTCATCGTGTCGAGCGGCTCGTTCGGCCACGCCGGGTCCGGCGCGCCGGTGTGCTGGTCGATGGTCGGCATCGGGCAGCGCGCGCACAGCTTCACGAGACGCAGCAGCACGTCGTGCGACCCGGCGCGGATCTCCATCTCGTCGACGAAATCCTCGTCGTAGGCTTCGATCCCCGTCACGACCAGGTTGGGCCGGAAACGGTCCATCGGAATCGCCGGCGCGCCCTTGCGCCGCAGCCGCGCATTGAGATCGTCGAGCGACGATTGGCCGATGACGAGCAGCGGGAAGCCGTCGGCGAACTGCGTGTACGAAGGGGTCGGGCCCGTCCATTTGGCGCTGACCGCGCGCCGTGCGGCGGGCGCGAAGTGCGCGAGCCGGGCGGGCGTGCGCAGGTATTCGCTGAACCACGCGGCGGCGTGCGCGCCGGTGTCGAGCGCGCCGACCGTGTCGTGCCATACCGTGGCGGCCATCGGTTCGGCGCGGGGGAGATCGGACGCCGCGAGCGGGGTGCGCAGCTCGGGCATGTCGGGTGCGTTGACGATCAGGTCGCGCTCGCCGATCGCGACGCGTATGCGGGCCAAGAGCGGATGCGCGCGCTGCGTCAGCATTCCGCCTTCGGCATCGGTCACCATCCAGCGGCGGTCGTATTCGAGGCCGGTCGCGAGCAGTCGCGCGCGCTGCAGCGCGATGCCGCCGCACGATTTGATCGGATAGATGAAAAGTTCGCTGATGGCTGGCATGGTGCTGGCTTGAACGGAGGGGCGGGCAAGCCCTGATTTTGCCAGAACCGGAGGGTGTCGTATCGGGGATGGGCAGCGGGATGGGCGGACGCAAGCGCGAGTGCGCGAACCGGCGGATGGGCAGGTGGGGCGGGCGGGCCGGCTTCTCCGGATTCATCGGCGTGCCGGCGCCGGCCGCCCGCGAGCGATGCGAAACGCAACGGCGCGGTTGTCCGATCGGGCTCCGGGGCCGGTCCGCGCAGGCCGGCCCCGCATCGCGTCCCCGCGCCGTCGATTTGAGGTGCATCATGGCGCTGGATCGAATGCGGGGAGACGTCGGATGAATACGCTGGACCAAGGGACGGAGTCGTCGTTGCGCGCGCAAGCATCGTCGGAGCGGTTGCGCCGGTTCGTCGCCGCATTCACCGCGCTGATGGACGCGCGGCCGGACGAAGCACGGATCCTGCGCGACGGGCGCGCGCTGCTCGCCGCGCTGGTCGCGCGGGACGACTGGCTGCCCGCGCCGTGGGGCCGGCCGGATCCCGGCCGTTACCAGCAGTTCCTGCTGCATCGCGATCCGGCCGGGCGCTTCTCGGTCGCGAGCTTCGTGTGGGGGCCGGGGCAGGCCACGCCGGTGCACGACCATACGGTCTGGGGATTGATCGGGATGCTGCGCGGCGCCGAGCTGTCGCAGCCGTTCGCGCTGGCCGCCGACGGGCGGCCGGTCGCGGCGGGCGACGCGCGTCGGCTCGAACCGGGGCAGGTCGAAGCGGTGTCGCCCACGATCGGTGACATCCATTCCGTGAGCAACGCGTTTGCCGACCGCGTATCGATCAGCATTCACGCGTACGGCGCGGACATCGGCGCGGTCGAGCGTTCGATCTATCGCCCGGATGGCGTCCGCCAGCGCTTCGTGTCGGGCTACGCGCCGCCCGTCTGGCCGCCCGACGGCCAGGCCGCTCCTGCCTGATCCTGACGGTACGCGCCGTGTGTGTGCGCCGCCGCATGCCTTCTTTCTTTCGCACGGTTCCTTTTGCCGCTCATGACGCTTTCTCCGCTTACTCTCGCCGCTATCGATCCCGCTGCCGCGGCCCGCTTTCCGACCCTGTCCGCCGAGGCTGTCCGCGCGGCGCTGCTCGCCCGGGATGAAATCGCGCTGCTCGACGTGCGGGAGGAGGATCCGTACGCGCGCGGGCATCCGCTCTGGGCGGCGAATGCGCCGCTGTCCACGCTCGAGCTTCATGCGTGGGCCCGCATACCCCGGCTCGACACGACGATCGTGCTCTACGGCGAAGCGCTCGGCGAGGATCTCGCGCCGCGCGCGGCCGCCGTGCTCGTGACGCTCGGCTATACGCGCGTGCATCTGCTCGAGGGCGGGCTCGCGGGCTGGACGGCGGCGGGCGGGGCGTTGTTCATCGACGTCAACGTGCCGAGCAAGGCGTTCGGCGAGTGGGTCGATGCGAAGCGCCACACGCCGTCGCTGTCCGCGCAGCAGGTGAAGGCGTTGATCGATGCGCGGGCGGATGTCGTGATCGTCGACGCGCGCCGCTTCGACGAATATCAAACGATGAGCATCCCGACCGCGACGAGCATGCCGGGCGCCGAACTGGTGCTGCGGGTGCGCGAACTCGCGCCCGATCCGGCGACGCGGGTGATCGTCAATTGCGCGGGGCGGACCCGCAGCATCATCGGCACGCAGTCGCTGATCAATGCCGGGCTGCCGAATCCGGTGGCGGCGCTGCGCAACGGCACGATCGGCTGGACGCTGGCCGGGCAGGCGCTGGAACACGGCGCCGCGCGGCGTTGTCCCGAGCGGGTCGGCGCGGCCGTGCGCGACGACGCGCGACGGGCGGCGCGGCGGGTCGCCGCGCGCGCGGGCGTGCCGCGGATCGCATGGCGCGATCTGCCGTCGCTCGCGTCGCCCGGACGCACGCTGTACTGCTTCGACGTGCGGACGCCCGACGAATACGCGGCGGGCCACGTACCCGGTTTCGCGCTCGCGCCAGGCGGCCAGCTCGTGCAGGAGACCGATCATCATGCGCCGGTGCGCGGCGCGCGCATCGTGCTGGCCGACGACGACGGCGTGCGTGCCGACATGAGCGCATCGTGGCTCGCGCAGATGGGCTGGGACGTGCATGTGCTGGACCCGGTCGAGCCGGCGGAACGTAGCGCGACCGGTCCGACCGCCGTGCCGGCGCCGGTGCCCGCCGAGGCGGTGCCGCCGGTCGCGCCCGCGACGCTCGCCGGGTGGCTCGCGGCGGCGGGCGCGGACGGCGACGTCGCGGTGCTCGACGTGACGGCCAGCGCGGCGTATGTGAACGGGCATGTGCCGGGCGCCTGGTTCGCGGTGCGTGCTCAGTGGCGCGATGCGCTGCGGCGCGTGCCCGCCGCGCGCCGCTACGTGGTGACGTGCGCGACCGGGCAATTGGCGGCGTTCGCGGCGCAGGATCTGCGCGCATGGCTGCCGGCCGGTGCCGAACGCTATGTGCTGGAAGGCGGAACGCGCGCGTGGATCGCGGCCGGCTTACCGGTCGAGCGCGGCGAAACCCGGCTGGCGTCGGCGCGTGTCGATCGTTATCGGCGTCCGTACGAAGGCACGGAGAATGCCGCCGATGCGATGCAGGCGTATCTCGACTGGGAGTACGGGCTGGTCGCGCAACTCGATCGCGACGGCACGCACCACTTCAACGTGATCTGACTTTTCACGCGACTCGACGCGAGGACGTCCATGCGCGGCGCGGCATGGCCGCATGTCCGTCCGCGGCCGGCGGTTCATCGGGCCGGCACTTCTCTTGAGTGCGGCGTACGCGGCGCACTGCGTACGCGGCGACGGCGCCGCGACATCGATTCCCTTTGAGCGGAGCGGGCGGCCTGCCGGCTTGCGCTCGTGCGCGCCGGCAGTCGTTCGTGGCGCTTCAATCTCGCGCGACGAACGGGCGCATCGAGCGAAGCGGCCGCGTCGGCCAAGTCCGTCGCGAGAGCGGTGCGGCCGTGGGTGTGATGAATATGTAAGAAGAATTAATCAGGAATGGAAGGTTTGCAGGAATGTAAATCAGGGTTTGTCCGGGACCGGTTCCATCAAACCGGCGTCAAGTCTGGCAAGGCCCACAGCGCAGGCGCCTAACAGATTACTGTTCCGTCAGCGCGCGCGTTGCGCCGATCAGACGGCGTTTTATTCAGCATTTTGAAATATCTGGTAATCCGTCAGAATGGCGCCCGCATGGTCTCGCCCATGTGCAGGAACCACACCACACAAAAGAATTTTTGAGGACGGAGAATCAATGAAAAAGCGCGTAGCGTTCGCCTTGACGGCCCTTGCCGCCGCCACTACCGCCCACGCTCAGAGCAGCGTGACCCTCTACGGGATCGTCGATAACGGGTTGACCTATCAGAACAGCAGCACGTCCGTCGGTTCGACGACGGGCGGCCGTTCGGCCGTCAAGATGTCGACGGGCGTGTGGGCGGGCAGCCGCTTCGGCCTGAAGGGCAGCGAAGATCTGGGTGGCGGCTCGAAGGCGATTTTCCAGTTGGAAGCGGGCGTCAACACCGCGAACGGCACGTCGCAGTACGCGGGCGGCATCTTCACGCGTCAAGCGTGGGTCGGCCTGACGAACCCGGCGTACGGTACGCTGACGGCTGGCCGTCAGTACACGGCGTACTACACGCTGCTGTCGCCGTACAGCCCGACGACCTGGCTGACGGGCGCGTTCGGCGCGCATCCGGGCGATATCGATTCGCTCGACACCAGCTATCGCGCGAACAACTCCCTCGTCTACATGTCGCCGAAGTACTACGGCTTCACGTTCGGCGGTTCGTACTCGTTCGGCGGCGTCGCGGGCAGCACGAACGCGGGCTCGACGTGGAGCGCGGGCGTCCAGTACATCAACGGCCCGATGGGCATCGCGGCCGCGTTCCAGCGCGTGAACAACTCGACGCCGGGCGGCGGCGTGTGGGGCGCGAACTCGACGACGCAGAACGGTCTCGGCACCGACGGCAACGGCGCGCAAACGGCCGTGACGGCGATCAACGGCGGCTACCGCACGGCGCAGGCGCAACAGCGCATCGCCGTGACGGCGGGCTATCAGTTCTCGTCGGCGTGGGACGTGTCGGCGTCGTACTCGAACGTCCAGTACATCCCGGGTAGCAACTCGGCGTTCCGCAACACGGCGATCTTCAACACGGCCGGCGCGGTGCTGCACTTCAAGCCGTCGGCTACGTGGGACTTCGCGGGCGGCTACAGCTACACGCGCGCGACCCAGTCGAACGGCGTGACGAGCGCGGCGCAGTACCACCAGTTCTCGCTGTCGCAGTACTACAGCCTGTCGAAGCGCACCGGCCTGTACGCGGTCGAGGCTTACCAGCGCGCGAACGGCAAGACGCTCGCGGGCGGCAAGATCATCGACGCGACCGCGTCGATCGGCGACGGCTTCAACTCGTCGCCGTCGTCGTCGCGCAGCCAGACGGCTGTCGGCGTCGGCATGATCCACCGCTTCTGATGCGACGCGGCGTGCGCGCCGCGTGATGTCGTGAAGCAGTGAGCAGCCGGCCTCGTGCCGGCTGTTTTCGTTTGGGGAGGCGGTGAAGGCGAGTGACCGCGATCGTGACGAGCGCGCCGTGACGCGGAGGCGAGGCCGGCCTGACGGCCGGCTCTGCGTTCCGGACGGAGGCAGGATGCCGGGCCGAGTCGCATGGCGCAGACCGGAAACTTATCGGGAACGGAGGGCGGGGCGCGTCGTTGTCACGCAGGATGGAGGGAGCGGGCCGCGATGCGGAAACGGCCTGGACCGTCAGGTCCGGGCATCGTTGGTGACGGAGATGGCGTCGCCGGTCGCGACGCGGAAGGGATCGCGCGAGACGCCCAGCGAAGCGGGTCCGGACGGCAACGCCTGGGCATCGTTCGCGACGTCGAGTGCGTGGCCGGGCGAGACGCCGAGTGGATCTGGCCGACCGCGATGCGGAAACGGGATGAAGCGTAAGGCCGGCGCATCGTTTGCGATGGGGGGCTGCGTGGCTGGCCGAGACGCTGAAGGGATCGAACGGGCCGCGAAGCGGAACAGGGTGCGCGGGCCGATTGCACGAAGTGGGGGCCGGTTCGGTGGGGCGGTGCGTGCTTGCCGAATGCGTTGCCGAGATCGGCGCCGCGCCGGCTGAGGCCGGCCGTAACCGGAAACGACGACCTGCCGCGTCCGCCGATGATGGCCGAACCACGACCTTCGTGAGTCAACCGTGGCTATCGATCCAGGCGCGCGCCCAATCGAGCCCTGCCTGGCGCGCCTGGTCCTCCGTATCGAACACGCCCAGCACGCTCGACGCTTCGATGAGCTTGTTGTTCTGGGTGATCGTCCCGCTGGCCGCATAGCGCTCCGGCTGGAGGATTTCATCCTGCTGCAGGATCGCGTGCCCCCAGATCTGGTAGCCCTCGTAGCTTTCCGCTTCCATCAGCGCGTGACCTCGATGCCGTGGCCGCGGGTCCCGACCTGCAGGATGTTGCCTTCCGGCGTGATCTGCCGGGGAATCTGCGGCGTGGCCGACAGATCCGGCGCCGCGCGCCCGGCGCCGTCGCGTCGCGCCGTGTTCGGCGCGGGCACCGCGCGCGGCTTGGCGGCGAGCTTCGGGGGCGCGGACGGGGCGACCGGACGATGGACGTTCGTCGGCACGACATGCGGCGCGTTGCGCCGGTTCTTCTGCGTAGTGGCGGGCGTACGCGGCGCGGTGCCGCGCGCCTCCGGCGGATTCCAGACTTCGACATAGTGGTCGCCGGCATACGCCGACGCGGCGAACGCCAATACGCACAACCCGCATCCCGCTCGTTTCACTGTCTCTTCTCCGTATGCGCTGCCTGGACCCCGCGTCGCGCAGGTTGCCGCCGATGCGCGCAGCCGGCAACGGCCGGGACAGCGGGGGCGGCAGGCGGTGATTATCTGCGTTTCCGGGCGCTTGTCCAGCGACGCGTTGCAAGTGCGCAAGGCTGTATGAATATACAGGTTTTGACGGGCGATGTCTGCCTCGCCGCAGAGGGCGTGCGCGACGGACCGGAGGCGGTGCGATGCGCCGTCGACGGGGCGAAGCAAGCGGCGCCCGGCGGGGCGTTCCGCCGCGCGCGGGCAGGACGGCCGGGCGCATGCGGATTCGCCCGCGACCGCCGTTCAAGTTACTAGACGACCGGTCTAATTCTGCGCTATGATCCGCTTCCATGAACGCGACCACCGCCGCCGACGTGCGGCAGCACATCCTCGACACCGCCAAGCCCATCATGCTCTGCAAGGGTTTCACGGGCGTCGGCCTGAACGAGATCCTCGCCGCGGCCGGGATCCCGAAGGGGTCGTTCTATCACTACTTCGGATCGAAGGAAGTGTTCGGCGAAGCGATGCTCGAATCGTATTTCGTCGACTATCTCGCGCACCTCGACGCGCTGCTCGTGCACGGCGGCGGTTCGGCGGCGGAGCGGCTGATGCGCTACTGGAGCCACTGGCAGCTGATGCAGGTCGGCAACGATCCGGAAGGCAAATGCCTCGCGGTCAAGCTCGGCGCGGAAGTATGCGACCTGTCGGAGACGATGCGCGCGGTGCTCAAACGCGGTACCGGCCAGATCGTCGAGCGGCTGGCCGTCTGTATCTCGGAAGGGGTCGGCGACGGCTCGCTCGCGGGCGACTTCGATCCGCCACACATGGCTGCGATGCTGTACGAGCTGTGGCTCGGCGCAACCTTGCTCGAAAAAATCCGGCGCGACGGCACGCCGCTCGACGTGGCGATGGCCACCACCCGGTACCTGTTGCGCCTGCCCGTCGCCGCCTGACTTTCCCGACGCGACGGTTCGCGGCTGCCCGCCGCCCGGTCGCGTTTTTTTGATTCCCTCTCTAGACGACTGGTCTAATAGATTGAGCATCCCGATGCAGAATTTCGATTACTACAACCCCACCCGCATCGTGTTCGGCGAACACACGGTCGAGCGGCTGGCCGATCTGCTGCCGGCGGACGCGCGCGTGCTGGTGCTGTACGGCGGCGCGAGCGCCGAGAAGAACGGCACGCTCGCCGAAGTGCGCTCGGCGCTCGGCGCGCGCACGGTGCGCGAGTTCGGCGGTATCGAGCCGAATCCGTCGTACGAGACGCTGATGCGGGCGGTGGAGCAGGTGCGGGTGGAACGGCTGGATTTCCTGCTCGCGGTCGGCGGCGGTTCGGTCATCGACGGCACCAAGTTCGTCGCGGCGGCCGCCTGCTTCGACGGCGAACCGTGGAGCATGCTCGAGGCGCACGGCGCGAACGTGACGGCCGCGCTGCCGTTCGGCAGCGTGCTGACCTTGCCCGCGACCGGCTCGGAAATGAACAACGGCGGCGTGATCACGCGGCGTGCGACCCAGGCGAAACTCGCGTTTCGCAGCGCGCATACGTTTCCGCTTTTCTCGATTCTCGATCCGAGCAAGACCTATTCGCTGCCGCCGAGGCAGATCGCGAACGGCGTGGTGGACGCATTCACGCACATCGTCGAGCAGTACCTGACCTATCCCGTCGACGGCCGTGCGCAGGACCGGTTCGCCGAGGGTCTGCTGCAGACGCTGATCGAGATCGGCCCGAAGGCGCTCGCCGAGCCGCACGATTACGCGGTGCGGGCCAATCTGATGTGGGTCGCGACGCTCGCGCTGAACGGCCTGATCGGCGCGGGCGTACCGCAGGACTGGGCGACCCACATGATCGGCCACGAACTGACCGCGCGCTACGACATCGACCATGCGCGCACGCTCGCGATCGTGCTGCCGTCGATGTTGACCGTGCGCCGCGAAGCGAAACGCGCGAAGCTGCTGCAATACGCGCAGCGCGTATGGAATCTCACCGAAGGCACCGAGGATGCGCGGATCGACGCGGCGATCGCCCGTACCCGCGCGTTCTTCGAAAGCCTCGACGTCAAGACGCGTCTGCCGGACTATGGCGTGGCGGCGGACGCGATCGACGGCCTGATCGCGCAACTCGACACGCACGCGATGACGGCGCTCGGCGAGCGCCGGGACGTGACGCTCGAGGTCAGCCGCCGCGTGCTGGAAGCCAGCCTTTGAGCGGTCCGCCGTTCGGCGGACCGGTTTGCCCGCGTCATCTTTACAAGGAGCCGCACCGATGAAGATCCTCGTTGTTCTCACTTCGCACGACCAACTCGGCGACACCGGCAGGAAAACCGGTTTCTGGCTCGAAGAACTGGCCGCGCCGTACTACGTGTTCAAGGATGCGGGCGCCGAGCTGACGCTCGCGTCGCCGCTGGGTGGCCAGCCGCCGCTCGATCCGAAGAGCAGCGATCCCGCGTCGCAGACCGATGCGACGCGCCGCTTCGACGCCGATGCGCACGCGAAAGCGGCGCTCGCCTCGACCCGCCGGCTCGCCGACGTGTCGATCGGCGACTACGATGCGGTGTTCTACCCCGGCGGCCACGGTCCGCTGTGGGATCTGTCCGAGGACCGGCACTCGATCGCGCTGATCGAGCAGGCGCTCGCGGCCCGCAAGCCGGTCGCGGCCGTCTGTCACGCGCCGGGCGTGCTGCGCCACGTGAAGGACGCGGCGGGCGCGCCGCTCGTCCGAGGCAAGCGCGTGACCGGTTTCACCAACAGCGAGGAAGCGGCGGTGGAGTTGACCGACGTCGTGCCGTTCCTCGTCGAGGACATGCTGAAAGCCAACGGCGGCGAGTATTCGCGCGGCGCCGACTGGGCGCCGCACGCCGTGGTTGACGGCCTGCTGATCACCGGGCAGAACCCCGCGTCGTCGGAGCCGGTCGCCGAAGCGCTGCTGAAGCTGCTGGGTCACGCCTGAACCCGAGCCGGCGCGCGGCGCCGGCGTTTCCCCCGATCCCGATCCCGGCCGCTCGTTGGCACGGGGCGGGATTGCCGTGCTTCGTTACGGATGACTAAACTGCAGGAAGGAGTTGACGATGTCCGCGTTGTTCGAACCATTCAAGCTTAAAGACGTCACGCTGCGCAATCGCATCGCGGTGCCCCCCATGTGCCAGTACGTCGCCGTCGACGGTGTCGTCAACGACTGGCACCAGGTCCATCTCGCGAGCATCGCGCGCGGCGGCGCGGGACTCGTGATCGCCGAGGCGACCGCGGTGTCGCCGGAAGGCCGCATCACGCCGGGCTGCACCGGCCTGTGGAACGATGCGCAGGCGGCCGCGTTCGCGCCGTCGGTCGCGGCGATCAAGGCGGCGGGCGCGGTCCCGGGCATCCAGCTCGCGCATGCGGGCCGCAAGGCCAGCGCGAACCGCCCGTGGGAGGGCGACGACCATATCGCGGATGGCGATCCGCGCGGCTGGCCGACGCTCGCGCCGTCGGCCGTGCCGTTCGGCGCGCATCTGCCGAAGCTGCCGCGCGCGATGACGACCGACGACATCGCCCGGGTGCAGGCCGACTACGTCGCGGCCGCGCGGCGGGCGCGCGACGCGGGTTTCGAATGGCTCGAACTGCATTTCGCGCACGGCTATCTGGCCCAGAGTTTCTTCTCCTCGCACTCCAATCGGCGCGACGACGCCTACGGCGGCTCGCCGGACAACCGCAGCCGCTTTCTGATCGAGACGCTGGCGGCGGTGCGCAAGGTCTGGCCGGAGCATCTGCCGCTCACGGCGCGTTTCGGCGTGATCGAGTACGATGGCCGGGATGACGACACGCTCGCCGAGTCGATCGAACTCGCGAAGCGCTTCAAGCAGGAAGGTTTAGATCTGCTGAGCGTTACGATCGGGTTCTCGACGCCGTCCGCGCAGATTCCCTGGGGGCCGGCGTTTCTCGCGCCGATCGCCGAGCGGGTGCGCCGCGAGGCGCAGCTGCCGGTGGCGTCGGCATGGGGGATCGATACCCCCGAGCTGGCGCAGCGCGTGATTGAGGACGGGCAGCTCGATCTCGTGATGGTCGGCCGCGCGCATCTGGCGGACCCGCACTGGCCGTATTACGCTGCGAAGGCACTGGGCGTCGAGCGGCCGGCGTGGACCTTGCCCGCGCCGTACGCGCACTGGCTCGAGCGGTACAAGGTCGCGTCGAAGGCGGCCTGAGCGGGCGGCGGCCCGGCGCGTCTCGACCGGATGCGCGCCGGCCGCCGGTTCCGGGTGCGGCAGCGGATGAGGAATCAGCCGGCGTAGATGTAGATGCAAGTGCAGGTGCAGCAACGATATAAAACAACCGAATCCCGGAGCCCCACGATGACAACGCTCAATATCAACGGCGCGACGCATGACGTCGACGCGCCCGGCGACATGCCGCTTCTCTGGGTCCTGCGCGACCTGGTCGGCCTGACCGGCACGAAATTCGGCTGCGGCATCGCGCAATGCGGCGCGTGCACCGTGCATCTCGACGGCGTGGCCGTGCGTTCGTGCGTGCTGCCCGTCGCGGCGGTCGGCGACAAGAAGATCACGACGATCGAGGCGGTGGGCGCGACGCCCGCCGGCCAGAAGGTGCAGCAGGCGTGGCGCGCGCTCGACGTCGTGCAGTGCGGCTATTGCCAGTCCGGGCAGGTGATGGCGGCGGCGTCGCTGCTGGCGTCGAACCCGGCGCCGACCGACGCCGACATCGACGCGGCGATGGCGGGCAACATCTGCCGCTGCGGCACCTACAACCGCGTGCGCGCGGCGATCAAGCAAGCCGCGAAGGGGGCCTGACATGTCGCAAGGACTGATCGAGGCCGGCCGCGCGGCCGTGGCGGACGCCGCCGACGCCGCGGGCGTATCGCGGCGCACGTTCCTCAAATTCGGCATGACGCTCGGCGCGGCGGCGGGCGGCGGTTTTCTGCTCGCATTCAGCGTGCCGGCGGCGGGCGACGACGCGCGCAAATCGGTGATCGGCGGCGATGCGGTCGAAACGCCGCAGCCCGGCGTGTTCGCGCCGAACGCGTTCGTGCAGATCGACCGGTCGGGCCGGGTCACGCTGGTGATGCCGAAGGTCGAGATGGGCCAGGGCGTCTATACGTCGCTGCCGATGCTGATCGCGGAAGAACTGGAAGTACCGCTGTCGAGCGTGACGCTCGATCACGCGCCGCCCAACGAGAAACTGTTCCTCGATCCGCTGCTCGGCGGCCAACTGACCGGCGGCTCGACGTCGATCCGCTACGCGTGGGAGCCGATGCGGCGCGCGGGCGCGACGGCGCGCACGCTGCTGGTCGCGGCGGCCGCGCAGCAGTGGAAGGTCGATCTCGCATCGTGCAGCGCGCAGGGCGGCGAGGTCCGGCATCCGGCGAGCGGCCGCCGGCTCGCCTACGGGCAGCTGGCGGACGCGGCCGCGAAGCTGCCGGTGCCGCAGAACGTCGTCTTGAAGAAGCCGGAGGACTTCACGCTGATCGGCAAGCCGGTCAAGCGGCTCGACTCGCCGGAGAAGGTCGACGGCACCGCGCAGTTCGGCCTCGACGTGCGCGTGCCGGGCATGCTGTACGCGGTGATCGTCAACAGCCCGGTGTTCGGCGGCACGGTGGCGAGCGTCGACGACACGGTCGCGAAGCAGGTGCCGGGCGTGCGCCAGGTCGTGCGGGTCGACAACGCGGTGGCGGTGGTCGGCGATCACACGTGGGCGGCGAAGCGCGGCGCGTCGGCGCTCGTGATCAAGTGGAACGAAGGTGCGGGCGCGAAGGTGTCGATGCAGGACATCGTCGCGGATCTCGCGAAGGCGGCCGAGCGCGAAGGCGCGGTCGCCCGCAAGGAAGGCGACGTCGCGAAGGCGTTCTCGGGCGCGAAGACGCGGGTGGACGCGGTGTATCAGCAGCCGTTTCTCGCGCACGCGACGATGGAACCCGTCAACTGCACGGTGCACGTGCGCCCCGACGGTTGCGACATCTGGGTCGGCACGCAGGTGCCGACGCGCGTGGTCGACGTCGCGCAGCGGGTCACGGGGCTGCCGGCCGGGAAGATCGCCGTCAACAATCACCTGCTGGGCGGCGGGTTCGGGCGGCGTCTCGAGACCGACATGGTCGAGCAGGCGCTCAAGATCGGCAAGCAGGTGAGCGCGCCGGTGAAGGTGGTGTGGACGCGCGAGGAGGACATCCAGCACGACATGTATCGCCCGTACTACTACGACCGCATCTCCGCCGGGCTCGACGCGAACGGCAAGCCGGTCGCATGGCAGCATCGGATCGTCGGCTCGTCGATCATGGCGCGCTTCGCGCCGCCCGCGTTCAAGGACGGCATCGATCCGGACGCGGTCGAGGTGGCGGCGGAACTGCCCTACGACCTGCCGAACCAGCGCGTCGAATACGTGCGGCAGGAGCCGCGCCACGTGCCGACCGCGTTCTGGCGCGGCGTCGGTCCGACGCGCGGCACGTTCGTCGTCGAGAGCTTCATCGACGAACTGGCGGCCCAGGCGAAGGCCGATCCGGTCGCGTACCGGCGCGCGCTGCTCGGCAAGTCGCCGCGCGCGCTGAACGTGCTCGATACCGCGACCCGGGCCGCCGGCTGGGGCGCGTCGATGCCGAAGGGGCAGGGGCGCGGCGTATCGGTGATGCACGCGTTCGGCAGCTTCTTCTCGATGGTCGCCGACGTGGCGATCGACAACGGCGACGTGACGGTCAAGCGGGTGGTGTGCGCGGTCGATTGCGGGATGGTGGTGAACCCCGACACCATCGAGGCGCAGGTGCAGGGCGGGATCATCTTCGGGATCACCGCCGCGCTGTACGGCGAGATCACGATCAAGGACGGCCGGGTCGAGCAGACCAACTTCACCGACTACCGGATGCTGCGGATCGACCAGACGCCGTCGATCGACGTGCACATCGTGAAGAGCGCCGAAGCGCCGGGCGGTATCGGCGAACCCGGCACGGCGGCGCTCGCGGCGGCGGTCGCGAACGCGATCTACGCGGCCACCGGCAAGCGGCTGCGGCAGATGCCGGTGGGCAGCCAATTGCAAACCGCTCAACAGGCCTGACGCGAGGATGCCGATGATCGATCTGAAAAAAGCGGGGCGCGCCGTCCGGGCGCTGGGTGCGGCGCTGGCGGCCGCGTGCGTGTCGAGCGCGGCGCTCGCCGCGGCGCCCGACGATGCCGCGCTGGTTGCGCGCGGCGCCTATCTCGCGAAGGCGGGCGACTGCATCGCGTGCCACACGGCGCCGCACGGCCAGCCGTTCGCGGGCGGCCTGAAGATGGTCACGCCGATGGGCGCGATCTACACGACCAACATCACGCCCGATCGCGACACCGGGATCGGCGGCTACACGGAGGCGGAGTTCGGCAAGGCGCTGCGCGCGGGCGTGGCGAAGGACGGCCACAACCTGTATCCGGCGATGCCGTATCCGTCGTACGCGAAGGTGAAGGACGACGACGTGAAGGCGCTGTACGCGTACTTCATGCACGGCGTCGAGCCGGTCAAGGCGCCGAACCGCGCGTCCGACATCCCGTGGCCGCTCAACATGCGCTGGCCGCTCAAGATCTGGAACGCGGTGTTTCTCGACACCGCGATCTACCAGGACAAGCCGGACCGGGATGCCGCGTGGAATCGGGGCGCCTATCTGGTGCAGGGCCTCGGACACTGCGGGTCGTGCCACACGCCGCGCGGAGTCGGCTTCCAGGAGAAGGCGCTCGACGAAAGCGGGCCGGCGTTCCTGTCCGGCGCGCTGATCGACCACTGGTTCGCGTCGAACCTGACGGGCGAGCACAACGTCGGGCTCGGCCGCTGGAGCGAGGCCGACGTCGCGCTGTTCCTGAAAACCGGCGCGAACCAGCATGCGACGGCGTTCGGCTCGATGACGAGCGTGATCAACCACAGCATGCAGGCGATGACGGACGACGACCTGAGCGCGATCGCGCGCTACCTGAAGGCGCTGCCGCCGGCGGGCGGCACGGGCGCGCCGCCCTATCAGTACGATCCGAAGGCGACGCAGGCGGCGCTGCTGCGGCCGTCGGGCAATGCGGGCGCGACGGTGTACGGCGCGTACTGCATGCATTGCCACGGGACCGACGGCCGTGCGTTCGCGCCGCTGCTCGCGCCGCTCGCGGGCAATCCGAACGTGCTGGAAGCCAATCCGGCGTCGCTGATCAACGTGACGCTGAACGGCACCGAGGATCTGGTGATCCAGGGGTTGCCGTCCGCCTATCCGATGCCGAAATTCGCGAACGTGCTGACGGACCGGCAGATCGCCGATGTGCTGACCTTCATCCGGACCGGTTGGAACAATCGCGGCGCGACGATCGAGGCGGCCGAGGTCGCGAAGCTGCGCCGCGCGACGCAGTGACCTCGCGCCGCGCGGCGGCGCCGAGCCGTGGCGGCCGTTGAAGCGCTTCGCCCCGTTGCGGGGGGCGAGGCGCGGTAACATGGCGCATCGCCACTTCCGGGGGCCCTATGCCGCCTGTTACCTTCGTCACGACCGACCGGCTCGACGACACGGCCGTCGACCTGATCTCGGAAGGTCTTAGCGCATTCAACGTCGAGCGGACCGGGGTCGACGATCAGCGTCCGCTTGCCGTGCTGGCGAAAGATCCGGCGACCGGCGAGGTGCTCGGCGGGCTGACCGGCCGGACGTCGCTCGGGCTGCTGTTCATCGATCTGCTTTACCTGCCGGACGCGCTGCGCGGCACGGGCACCGGTGCCGAGCTGCTGCGCCTCGCCGAGGCGGAAGGACGCGCGCGCGGCTGCAAGTCGGGCGTGCTGTACACCATCAGTTTCCAGGCGCCGGGGTTCTACGAGAAATTCGGCTGGCACCGTTTCGGCGAGGTGCCGTGCGATCCGCCGGGTACAAGCCGGGTATTCATGTCCAAGTCGCTCGCCTGAGCCCGCGCCTGCCGGGCGCCGCGCCGGAAGCGGCGCCAGGCCCTGCCGCGATGACGCCGGCCGCACTCGCGCCGAGCGCGCGCCGGCTCCGCCTCACTTTTCGTTCAGAGATTCCATGGCCCATACCGCGCCTGTTTCCCCGGATCCGTCCGGTCGCCCGAAAACTCAGACGATCGCACTGGGCGTGCTGTACGCGCTGCTCGTCGCGCTGGCGTTGTGGGTGATCGCCGATTTCATTCCCGCGATCGTGTGGGCTTGCGTGATCGCGATCGCGCTGTGGCCCGCGCTGCATCGTATCGAAGCGCAGCCGTGGTTCGCGGGCCGCAAGACGCTGATCGCGGCCGCGCTCACCGCGGCGGTCGCGTTGCTGCTGGTGGTGCCGGTCGTGATCGGGCTGGTGCAGGCGGCCGGACAGACCCACGAACTGTTCGAATGGGTGCGCGGCGTGCAGCAGAACGGCATTCCGGTGCCGGACGCCGTCAGTCACCTGCCGTTCGGCGCGCAGCAGGTGGACGCATGGTGGCAGGCGAATCTCGCGAAGCCGCTGCATGCGTCGACGGCGGTCAAGGGTGTGAACGGCGAGACCTTTCTGGCGTTCACCCGGCACTTCGGCTCGCGGGTCGCGCACGCGGCCGTGCTGTTCGGGTTCATGCTGGTCACGCTGTTCGTGATCTTCCAAGCCGGCCCGCGCCTGTCCGGCGCGTTGCTGAAAGGCGTGCAGCGCGCGTTCGGCGCCGACGGCGCCGCGTTGATCCAGCGCATGGTGGCCGCCGTGCACGGCACGGTGACGGGCCTCGTCGTCGTCGGGCTCGGCGAGGGCGCGCTGCTCGGGGTCGCGTATGCGGTCGCGGGCGTACCGCACGCGGCGCTGCTCGGCCTCGTGACGGCGGTGGCCGCGATGCTGCCGTTCTGCGCGCCGCTGGTGTTCTGCGGCGCCGCGCTGTGGCTGTTTGCGCAGGGCATGGCCGGATGGGCGATCGGTCTGGCCGCGTTCGGCTTCGTCGTCGTGTTCATCGCCGAACATTTCGTGCGGCCGGTGCTGATCGGCAGCTCCGCGCGACTGCCGTTCCTGCTCGTGCTGTTCGGCATCCTGGGCGGCGCGGAAACCTTCGGCCTGCTCGGCCTGTTCATCGGCCCCGCGCTGATGACCGTGCTCACCGTGCTGTGGGCGGAGTGGGTCGACTGATCGCGGCCGATGCCGTCGCGGGTCATTCGGCCCGCCGCGTGCGCCGATGCGCGATCCCGGTTTCAAGCGTGGACGCGGATCGCGGCATCGCGGCGGCGGACTCGCTCGGCGGCGGCGCGGCTTGCGCCGCTTGGCCCGAGCCGTCCCGGCCGGCGCGTACTCGATGCAAGCAATCGGTCGTCTTGCGCATTCGGCGCGCGAATGTCGTCTCATGCATCGATCGGGCCCGCCGCATCGTCGTCGCGAACTTGGGCGGTCGCGGTACGGCATGCGCTGCCGGGGCGGGCGCCGCCGGGCTATTGCATACCCGATACGGGTAATTGCCTCGTTTATCTCCGATGGGTGAGGGTATCGGCGCGACGGGGTGAGCACCGGCCGCGCCCGCGCGCGGCCAAGCCGGTTGATCGCTCGCGATTGCGGCATTAACGCGAGTTAATGCCGGGCTTTCGCAACAGAAGCGGGGTGAAACGGAGCGCGCATGACGTGAACAATCGGCCCGATTGCCGCGTTTTAGTCGCGCCCGGCGCGGAGGACGCGCATTTTTTTCGTGGTTGTTTTCACAAATTTAAACAAACAGGGGGGGAACGTCGATTAGCATGCGGTTTTTACCCTGCAACGGCATCGCGCCATTCAGCTATCCGGCATGCAACTCCCGACGATCCGAACCGCGCTTGCTCTTCCGTTTGCCGCCAGCATCCTGATGACGGGATGTTCATGGTTCAGTGTCTTCGGCACGTTCTCGTATGCGCGGCTGCCGGTGCCGAAGGCCGCGTCGCAGCCGGGGGCGACGCAGGCGCAGGTCGTCAAGGCGGGCGGCAATCCCAACAGCGTCTGGATGGTTCGCGACGGCACCGGCGTTTGCTACAACTACATACTGCACCGGGGCGAAGAACGGCGTCCTTACTATGTCGTGTTCGACAAGCGCGGCCTCGTGATCCGCCGGGGCTTCGCGACCTGCATGGACGCGGACCGCAAGGGCCTGCTGCGCGCCGATACCGGAGCGGCCAGATAGCCTGCTCGCGGCACGGCGCGGCGAATCACGGCGCGGATGCCGCCGCGTGACGCATCAGGCGATCGTGTCGACCACGCCGCCGTCGACGCGCAGCGCGGCGCCCGTCGTCGCGGAAGCCTGCTGCGAGCAGGTGTAGACCACCAGGTTCGCGACTTCCTCGACGCTCGCCGGCCGCTGGATGATCGAGCTGGCCCGATGCGCGCGCACGAATTCGACCGCGACCTGATCGACCGTCTTGCCCTGCTGCTCGGCGGTGTCCTTCAGCATGGCCTTCACGCCGTCCGACATCGTCGGGCCGGGCAGCACCGAATTCACCGTGACGCGGCTGCCCGCCGCGAGCTTCGCGAGCCCGCGCGAGATCGACAGTTGCGCGGTCTTGGTGAAGCCGTACTGGATCATGTCGGCCGGGATGTTGAGCCCGGACTCCGACGAGATGAACACGACACGCCCCCAGTCGCGCGCGAGCATGCCCTTCATGTAGTGCCGCGCGAGCCGCACGCCGGACATCACATTGACCTGGAAGTAGTGCTCCCATTCGGCGTCGTCGATGTCGAAGAAGGGTTTCATGCCGTAGATGCCCGCGTTGTTGACGAGGATGTCGGCGGACGGGGCGGCGTCGATCAGCCGCTGCGCGCCCGCCGCGTCGGACAGGTCGGCCGCGACGCCGGTCGCGCTCGCGCCGGGCGCGGCGACGCGCAGATGCGCGAGCGCGTGCTTGACCGATTCGTCGCTGCGGCCGTTGAGGATGAGATGGGCGCCCGCGCGGGCGAGCCCCTCCGCGATTGCGAGGCCGATGCCGCCCGTGGAGGCGGTCACGAGCGCGGTCTTGCCAGTCAGATCGATATGCATGGATGGACTTCGAAAAAGTGGGATGGGCCGCCCTGATGCCCGGCGGATGGCACGAGCGCTAGCTTAGACGAAAGCGGACGTTTCGGCAGCGCGCCGGGCGGCCTCATCAGCGCGCGGCGCGGCGGGCCTCGTCGATCGCGGCGCGCAGCTGCAGCACGGCGGCGTCCATCCGCTCCGCGGGCACGCCGCCGTAGCCGAGCAGGAAGCCGTTGTACGGCGCGGCATCGGTGCCCGGCAGGCACAGGCGCGACAGCGGCCGGATCACCAGCCCGCGCGCGCGGGCGGCCACGCTGACGTCGGTGTCGGCCACGGGCGCGTCGAGCCGCGCCGACAGGTGCATCCCGCCCGCGCCGCCCGACACCGTGACCTGCTCCGCCAGATGCCGCTGCAATGCGTGCTGCAGCGCGTCGCGCCGTGCCGCGTACAGCGGCCGCATGCGGCGCAGGTGCCGGGTGAAATGGCCGGCCTCGATGAAATCGGCGAGCGCCAGCTGTTCGGCGAGCCGCCCGCGCAGCGACAGCGCGCTCGCGGTCCGGCGCAGCGCCGGGGCGAGCGAGGCGGGCGTGACGACGAAGCCGATCCGCAGCGCGGGGAACATCACCTTGCTGAACGTGCCGAGATACACGACCGGCGCGTCGTCGCTCAGGCCCTGCAGCGCGGACAGCGGCGCGCCCTGGTAGCGGAATTCGCTGTCGTAGTCGTCCTCGAGGATCCAGGCGCCCGCCGCGCGCGCCTGCTGGACCAGGGCGAGCCGCCGCTCGAGGCTCATCACCGCGCCGAGCGGGTACTGATGCGACGGCGTGATGTAGATCAATGTCGGCGGCTGGTCGCGCCAGTGTTCCGGCTGCGGCGCGAGGCCGTCGGCGTCGACCGGAATCGGCGCGAGCCGCAGGTCGGCGGCCTGGAAGGCCGCGCGCGCGCCGTTGTAGCCGGGGTTCTCGATCCACGCGGTGTCGCCCGCGTCGGCGAGCGCGCGAGCGCACAGGTCGAGGCCGTTCTGCGTGCCGTCGGTGATGAACACCTGACTCGCGTCGCAGGTCATGCCGCGCGACACCCGCAGGTATTCGGCGACGGCCTGGCGCAGCCGCAGATTGCCTTCGACCGGCGTGTAGCCGAGCTGGGCCGGACCGAGATGGCGCCACGCGCGCTCGACGCAGCGCCGCCATTGGGTCAGCGGAAACTGATCGAGCGCGGGCTGGCCCGGCAGGAACGGCAGCGGATCCTCCATGCCGTCGCCCGCGTGCCGCAGGTTCGCGACCCGGTGCGACAGCACGGGCGCCGCGCGCGTCTCGGCGGCAGCGGCGGCGCTCGGCAGCCCGACGTGCGTGACCATCGTGCCCTGCCGGCGGCCGACGACGAAACCCTCGGCGGCAAGGCGCTCGTAGGCATACAGCACGGAGTTGCGCGCGATCCGCAGCGCCTCGGCCAGCGCGCGCGACGGCAGCAGATAAGTGCCGGGTTCGAGCGTGCCGTTCAGGATCGCCGCCCGCAGGCACGCGTAGAGCCGGTGCTGCTGCGAAGCGCGCGCGACGGCGTCGTGCGCGGAGGTCCGCTCGAAGTTGGCCAGCAGCACGCCGTAGTCCATCATGGCTCCAAGAAATCGACACGTCATGGGTCTATGCATGGTGCCATAGTTTTCTTATCGTTTCAGTGCCGCAGTTTCGTTGACCCCACATCCGGCAGGAGCCGCACCATGACCACGACCCCGATCGACGATACCGTCGCGCCGAGCGCCCGCACCCGGGTGCGCCGCGTCGCCCAGCGCGCGCACTACGATCGCGACACGCTGTACGCGATTCTCGACGACACTTATCTGTGCCATCTGGCGTTCGCCGACGAGCACGGCGTGCACTGCATCCCGACCGCGTGCTGGCGCGAGGGCGATCATCTGTACATCCACGGCTCGAACGGCAGCCGCATGCTGAAGCTCGCGGCGACCGGCGCGCAGGTTTGCGTGACGGTCACGCATCTCGACGGTCTGGTGCTCGCGCGCTCGGCGTTCCATCACTCGATGAACTACCGGTCGGCGGTGATCTACGGCGCGTTCGAGGTCGTGTCCGAGACGCACAAGGCCGCCGCGCTTGACGCGTTCGTCGAGCGGGTCGCGCCGGGGCGCAGCCGCGAGGTGCGGCCCGGCAACGCGAACGAACTGGCCGCGACCACGGTGATGCGCATCGCGCTCGACGAAGCCGCGTCGAAGGTTCGCACCGGCGGGCCGAAGGACGACGAAGCGGATCTGGGGTTGCCGGTGTGGGCGGGTGTGCTGCCGATCGGCGTCGCGCGGCTCGAGCCGGTGGTCGATGCCGCGCCGGCGGGGACGCCGGCGTATGTCGCGGAGTGGCCCGGCGTGGTGAAATCGGCGGCGATGGCGGCCGCCTAGCAGCGCAGTAGCGCGAACGGCGCGGGGCGAATCCCGCGCGGCGGGCCGGAACCGATGGGGCCCGCTCGCTGGCCCCGGCCCCGGCCCGCGTGGCCGGAGAACCCGCGATACGTCCCGTTCGCCGTTTCATCCCGCGAGCAGGGTCGTTTTCTTCAATACCCGCGACCGTCCACTCCCTATCCTCGAACGCTCGATCAGAACGAGCGCAAGAGGAATCCCGAATGAACGTGTTGCTGTCGATGGCCGCCTTCGCGCTGGCCGCATCGATCTCTCCCGGCCCCGTCAATCTCGTCGCATTGAGCGCGGGCGCGCAATACGGGCTCTCGGCCAGCCTGCGCCACGTCGCCGGCGCGACGCTGGGCTTTGTCGCGCTGTTCCTGCTGATCGGCCTGGGCCTGCACGCGGCGCTGCATCGCTGGCCGTTCCTGACGGCCGCGATCCAATGGTCGGGCGCGGCCTTCCTGTTGTACCTGGCATACCGGCTCGCGCTCGACGACGGACGGCTCGGCGTCGAGCGCGCGGCGGCGGGGCCGTCGGCGTGGCGCGGCGCGGCGATGCAGTGGCTCAATCCCAAGGCATGGCTCGCATCGGTGGCGGGCATGAGCGCGTTCGCGGCGAACGGCGACACCGCGCTCGTCTGGCGGTTCGCGGCGGTCTACCTGGTGGTGTGTTACGGCTCGGTCGCGAGCTGGGCGGTGGCGGGCGTCTGCCTGACCCGGTATCTGCGCGACGCGCGGCGCGTCCGCCTGTTCAATCGCGCGATGGCGGCGCTGCTCGCGGCGAGCGCGTTCTATCTGCTCGACGCGTAGCTCGCGCGGCGCGGCGGCGTCAGCCTCGGTACTGGCCCGGCGTGGCCGCGACGACCTTGCGGAATGCGCGCTGGAAATGCGCCTGATCGGCGAAACCCGCGTCGAGCGCGACGTCGGCGATCGGCCGGCCGAGCTTCAGCTGCGTGCGTCCGTACTGGATCCGGCGATCGACCAGATACGCATGCGGCGTCATGCCGTAACGCGCCTTGAACGCGCGGATCAGATAGGACGGCGACAGCCCGGCGGCCGCGCAGATGTCGTCGAGCGTGAGCGCCTGCGTGCGGTGCGCGTCGATGTAGTCGGCGGCGCGCGCGAGCTTCGCCTGCGCCTCCGGCTGCCGGATCGCGGGCGCCGGATCGATCCGGCGCTGCAGCGCCGTGAAGAACGCCACGGCGGCGCTCTGCTTGCGCAGCGCGTCGGCGTCCGGCGCAACCAGCAGCCGGTAGAAGCGGTTCAGCGCGCCGTACAGATCGGCCTGCGTGGACAGCGTGACCGAGCACGCGCGGAAGTCGTGGTTCGCGTCGAATCCCAGCGCGTGCTGCAGCCCGGTCAGCCAGCCGGTATCGACGTACAGCATCCGGTAGCGCCAGACATCGTCGCCGTGCGGATTGCATGCGTGCACCTGGGCGGGATTGACGAGGACGACCGCGCCGGCGCCCACCGCTTCGCGCGTGGCGCCGTTGAGGTAGGTGCTGCGTCCGCCCAGTACCGCGCCGATCGAAAAGGTCTCGTGGGTGTGCTTCGCATAGCCGATCCGGCGGCCGTCGTCGACCGAGCGCGCTTCGATGAACGGCAGCGCGGGATCACGCCAGAAGCGCGGCGTGGACGGGGCGGAGGGGGACATGGTCACGCGTGCGGACTCTCGGAAGGGGGGCGGCGAGCGCCGGTTGGGCGATGCCGGGTCATGATAACCGCTCGCGCGGCGGGCCGCATGGGCTTCGTCCCGCATGGCGCGGCGGGATTGCCCCGAGGCGCCGCGGCGGCTCGGGGGAAGGGCGGCGCTGGTTGCCCGCGCGGCCGAGAAAGGCGCCCGGTGCGAACCTTCCGCGCCGGTTGCCCCCTTTTCTCAGTCCGCGCGCAACACCGCCGCGCGTTCCTGCGCGTTCGCCGGAGGCGGCGCGGCGCGCGTCACGACGCCCGACGAGGGGGCCGCCACCGAGAAACCGAGCGTGTTCATTCCGCCGCTGCACGTGACGAACACCGTCCCGCCGTGCATCTCGGCCACCGCCTTCACGATCGACAGCCCGAGGCCGTGGTTTTCCCGGCTGTTCGCGCGGGCTTCCTCGAGCCGGTAGAAGCGCTCGAAAATATGCGCGCGCGCGGCCGGCTCGATCGGTTCGCCCGGATTCGCGACCGCGACTTCAACCTGTTCGCCGCGCGGCGCGATCCTCACCCGGATCGTGTCGCCCGGGCGCGAGTGCTGGATCGCGTTGATCAGCAGATTCGTCATCGCGCGGCCGAACAGCGACGGGTCGACGGGGGCGCGCGCGTCGCCCGACAGCTCGGCGCGCAACTGCGCATCGTCGAACGACATCTCGAGGAAGTCGAGCATCCGCGCGACTTCCGCCGCGAGCGACACGTCGGTCAGATCGGTCGCGCGTTCGCCGCGATCGCTGCGCGAGAGGAACAGCATGTCGTTGACGATCACGCGCAGCCGCTCGAATTCCTCGAGATTCGACTGCAGCGTCTGGCGCATCCGTTCGGCGGAGCGGTCGCGCGTCGTCAGCGCGACCTGGGTCTGGCCGATCAGGATGCTGACCGGCGTGCGCAGCTCGTGCGCGACGTCGGCGTTGAACGATTCGAGCCGCTCGTACGCATGCTCGATGCGCTCCAGCGCGCCGTTGAACGACGTCGCGAGATCGTGCAGCTCGCGCGGCAGCGCATCGGTCTGCAGGCGCTGCCGCCGGTTCGCGGGGCTGAGTTCGGCGGCTTCCCGCGACAGCCGCGCCAGCGGCTCGAGCCCGAAGCGCGTGACGGCCCGGCTCAGCAGGAGCGAGATCAGCGTCGCGCCCGCGATCAGCGCGGCGAGCGTCATGCCGATGTGCTGCAGCATCTTCTGCGTCCGTTCGCAGGTGGCCGACACGATCAGCTTCAGCTCGGGGCGCTCGCCGCTCGCGGGCAGCACGACGGTCTTGGTCATCGCGTCGTAGCCGCTGTCGGTCAGGTGCAGCATCTGGAACGCGCCGGCGGGCGGCCCCGACGGCGTGCCGATCAGCGGCTTGCCGAAGCGGAACGCGGGGTCGGCGCTGTCGACCTGGTAGCGGGTCGAGCCGTTCGGCGGTTCGAGGTCGGCGAGCTTGTCCTGGGTGATGTGCCAGCGCGCGGCCGTCGTCGCGTGCGACAGGATCATCTCGGCGACCTTCGCGCGGGTATCGAGCGTCGCGCGCAGCTCGGCGAACAGCTGCCGCTCCATGACGGCGAACATGCCGACGCCGATCAGCGTGAACACCAGGAACGACGTGATGCCGAACATCGCCGACAGGCGCAGGGAGATCGAGCGTTTCATGATCGTCTCGGTTCGGGGTCGGTGTCCTCGCGCACTTCGAGCACGTAGCCCATGCCGCGGATCGTGTGGAGGAGCTTGTCGGTGAACGGGCCGTCGAGCTTCGCGCGCAGCCGCTTGATCGCGGTCTCGACGACGTTCGCGTTGCTGTCGAAATTGACGTCCCAGACCAGCTCGGTGATGGTGGTCTTCGACAGCACTTCGCCGCGCCGCCGCGCGAGCACGCCGAGCAGCTGGAATTCCTGCGCGGTCAGATCGAGCCGGATGCCGTTGCGCATCGCGCGGCGGCTGATCAGGTCGACCCGCAGGTCGCCGATCGAGATCAGCGTGGATTCCTGCACGCGGGCGCGGCGCGTCAGCGCGCGCAGGCGCTCGATCAGTTCGAGGAACGAGAACGGCTTGGTGAGGTAGTCGTCCGCGCCGCCGCGCAGGCCGCGCACGCGGTCGTCGACCCGGTCGCGCGCGGTCAGCATGATGACGGGCGTGTCCTTTTGCGCCCGCAGCGCCCGCAGCACGCCGAAGCCGTCGATCTTCGGCAGCATCACGTCGAGCACCACGACGTCGTAGTCGTACTCGACGGCCTTCCACGCGGCTTCCTCGCCGTCCGTCGCGGTGTCGACGACCCAGCCTTCCTCGGACAGCCCGCTTTTCAGGTAGTCGACCACTTTCGCTTCGTCTTCGACAATCAGTACTTTCATGTCCGTTTCCTGTTGCGCGGCTACGAGGCCGGCGCGGCGGGGACCGTGCCCGCGGTGCCGGGGCCGCCGGCCGCGTCGACTTCCGCGGCGCTCCAGCCGCCGCCCAGCGCCTTCGCCAGATAGACCACCAGCGCGGCCCGCTGGCCGCGAATCTGCACCTCCTGGCGCTCGCTCGTCAAGAGCTGCTGTTGCGCGCTGATGACGTCGATATAGGCGGCGAGCCCGCCCGCGTAGCGGTCCTGCGCGAGTCCGGCCAACTGGCGCGCGTCGCCGACGGCCGCCAGCGCGCGGCGCTCGGCTTCGTCCAGCACGGACAGGCCCGTCACCGCATTCTGCACCTCCTCGAACGCGCTCAGCACGGTTTGCCGGTAATTGGCCTGCGCCGCCGCGTAGCCGGCCTGCGCGAAGTCGACGCCGGCCGCCAGCCGGCCGCCCTCGAACAGCGGCTGGCTGACCGACGCGCCGACCGACCACAGCAGGCTCGGCACGCTGAACAGGCTCGCGAAACGGGTCGCGTCCCAGCCGATGTCGGGCGCCAGCGTGATGCGCGGGAAGTACGCGGCGCGGGCGACGCCGATCTGCGCGTTGGCCGCGGCCATCGCGCGTTCGGCCGACGCCACGTCGGGCCGCCGCTGCAGCAGATCGCTCGGCAGCCCGGTCGGCAACACGGGGGCGGGCAGGGCCACGACTTTCGGCGCGATCGAGAACGACGGCGCGGGCGTGCCGACCAGCGTCGCGATCGCATGTTCGTACTGCGCCCGCTGGTTGAGCAGCAACTGGGCTTCGGTCCGGGTCGCGTCGAGCTGCGCTTTCTGCTGCAGCAGGTTGAGGCCGGACACCGCGCCGAGGTCGTGCTGCGCGGTCACGAAATCGAGCGCCTTCTGCTGCAGCACGACGGAGCGGTTCAGCACGTCGATTTCCGCATCGGCGGCGCGCAGCGCGAGATAGCTGGTCGCGAGGCTGGCGGTCATCACGAGCCGGGCGTTCGCGAGGTCGTCCCGCGCTTGCTGCGTCGTCGCCCGAGCCGCTTCGACGGTGCGGCGGATCCGGCCGAACAGGTCCAGCTCGTAGCTGACGCTGGCGCCGATCTGCACGTCGTTCTGCACGGTCGATGCGTTCTGCGTCGCGTAGTTGGTCTGAGGCCGGTCGGCGGAAATCTTCGAGCGGCTCGCGCCGGCCGCGAGGCCGACGCTCGGCAACTGCGCGGACGCGGCCGACGCGAGCGTCGCGCGCGCCTGGTCGTAGCGGGCCGCGATCACCTTGACGCTCTGGTTGTTCGCGAGCGCCTGCGTCTCCAGCGCGTTGAGCAGCGGATCGCCGAACGTCCTCCACCAGTCCGGATCGAGCGATGCGCGCGCGGGCGCGGCCGGATGCCAGTAGCCGTCGGCCGGATCGCGCTGCCACGCGGCGGGCGTGTCGACCGCGGGCCGCCGGTAGTCGGGGCCGACCGCGCAGCCCGCCAGCAGCGCGACGGCCGCGACGGCCGCGAGCACGCCGAAGCGCGGCGCACGCGCCGCGCTCACGGCCGGCCTCCCGCCGCCGCGCCGGAGGCCGCCGCCACCGGCTTGCGCGGCTGCGCGACGATCACTTCGTCGCCGTTCGCGAGCGAGTCGCTCGGGTTCAGCACGATGCGGTCGCCGGCGGCGACGCCGCTGTCGATCTCCAGCGTCTGGCCGAGCGTGCGCGCGATCGTGACCGGATGCAGCCGGATCTGCCCGTTGGCCTCGACCACCGCGACGTTCGGCCCTTCCGCGCGGAACAGCAGCGTATTGGCCGGGATCGTCAGGTTGCCGGCGGGCGCCATCGGCAGCGTCGCCTTCACGTACGCGCCGGGCAGCAGGCGGCCGTCGGGATTGGGCAGCGTGATCTCGATCTGCAGCGTGCGGGTGGCGACGTCGATCGCCTGCGCGGTGTGGGTGATGGTGCCGTCGAAGCGCTGGCCGGGCAGCTCGGATTGCGTGACGCCGACATGCTGGCCGAGCTTCACCTGCTGCGCGTAGGCCTGCGGCACCTGCACGTAGAGACGCAGCTGGTCGGCCTGCACGACCGTGAACAGCGCGCGGCCGGTGCCGCTGTTGCCCGCGTTGACGAGATCGCCGACGTCGATGTTGCGTTGCGTCACCACGCCGTCGATCGGCGCGACGATCTTCTGGAACGATTTCAGCTCGGTGAGGCGGCGCACGTTCGCATCGGCGGCGGCGAGGTTCGCGACCCCCTGGCTGTACGCGCCCTGACGGTCGTCGAGCTCCTGTTGCGACACCGCGTCGCGCTGGCGCAGCTGCTGCGCGCGGTCGAACGAGGTTTTCGCGAGCGCGAGCGTCGACGCCACCTGCTGCCGCTGGGCGACCGCCTGCGCCAGCTCCTGGTCCAGCTCGGGCGTCTCCAGCACGGCGAGCAGCTGCCCCTGCTTGACGTGCGTGCCGATATCGGTGGCCCAGCGCTGCACGTAGCCGCTCGCGCGCGCGTAGATCGGCGCCTCGACGTAGCCGCGCAGCGTGCCGGGCAGTGCGAGCCGGCTGTCGCCGCCCGCCTTGGACGGCAGCACGATGGAGACGTACTGGCGTGCGTTCTGCGCGGTCAGCGCATCGAGCCGGTTGCCGTTCGTCAGATTGGCGATCACGGTGCGCAGTCCGAGCGCCGCGAGCAGCAGGCCGATCACGATCAGCACGATCCGCGCGCGTTTCCAGACCTGCGCGCGCGGGGGGAGATCGAGGCCCGATCCCTCTACGTGAATGCCGACGGAGCTGTGATGTTTCTCTTCCATGGGGTCAACCGGTCAATGCGGATTCAGTCTGTCAGGATGAAGCGGCCAGGCCCGCCCGGCGTTTCGCCAGACGATTGTGGACGCCGGCGAACACGAGCGGCACGAACAGCAAGGTCGAAACGGTCGCGAACAGCAGGCCGCCGATCACCGCGCGGCCGAGCGGGGCGTTCTGCTCGGCGCCCTCGCCGAGCCCGAGCGCCATCGGGATCATGCCGATGATCATCGCCAGCGCGGTCATCAGCACCGGGCGGATCCGGGTCGCGCCCGCCTCCAGCGCGGCCGTCAGCGGCGGGGCGCCGGCATCGAGCCGCTGCCGCGCGAACGCGACCACCAGGATGCTGTTCGCGGTGGCGACGCCGACCGTCATGATCGCGCCCGTCAGCGCGGGCACGCTCAGGTGGGTGCCGGTGATGAACAGCATCCACGCGATGCCCGCGAGCGCGGCGGGCATCGCGCTGATGATGATGAGCGGATCGAGCCACGACTGGAAGTTCACGACAATCAGCAGATACACGAGGACGATGGCCATCGCGACCCCGGCGCCGAGGCCGAAGTACGACGAGCGCATGGTTTCGACCTGGCCGCGCATCACGATCTCGGTGCCGCGCGGCAGCGTCGCGCGCTCGTCGTCGACCAGCCGGCCGATCGCGGACGCGACCGAGCCGAGATCGCGGCCCTCGACGCTCACGTACAGGTCGGTCACCGGGCGAATGTTGTAGTGACTGACGACGGCCGGCACGACCGCCTGCCGGATCTGGACCAGATTCGCGAGCAACTGGTACGGCGTGCCCGCGCGGCCGCCGGCCGACACCGGCGTGCCGAGCAGGTCGCCGACCGACGCGACCTGGTACTGCGGCGTCTGGATCGTCAGCGGGTACTGCACGCCGGTGGCCGGATTCACCCAGAACGCGGGGGTCGTCTGCGTGCTGCCGGACAGGGAGATCAGCATGTTCTGCGCGACGTTCTGCGCGGACAGGTTGAGCTGCTGCATTCGCGTGCGGTCCATGTCGGCCGTCAGCAGCGGCTGGTCGTTGCGCTGCAGGACGTGCGCGTCGACCGCGCCGGGAATCGCGCGGATTTGCTTCATCAGGCGGCTCGCGATCGCCATGTTGCTCGCGAGATCGGCGCCCTGGATCTGCACGTCGATCGCGGCGGGCTGGCCGAAGTTGAGGATCTGCGTGACGATGTCGGACGGCTGGAAGAAGAATTCGACGCCCGGGAAGCGCGCGGGCAGCAGCGCGCGCAGGTGCTCCACGTAACCCTGCGCGGGCCGGTGGCCCGGCTTCAGCGCGATCATGATCTCGCCGTCGAGCGAGCCGATCGTGCCGGCGTTGCTGTACGACAGGTTGATGCCGCTGACGGGCAGCCCGAGGTTGTCGACGATCGTGCCGAGCTCGCCCGGGGGCACCACCTCGCGCACCACTTGCTCGACCTGGTCGGCGAGGCGCGCGGTCTCCTCGATCCGGAAGCCGGTCGGCGCGCGCATGTGCAGGCGGATGTTGCCGGAATCGACGCTCGGGAAGAAGTCGCGGCCGAGCACGAACACGAGGCCCGTCGACAGCACGCAGAAGCCGGCGAACAGCGATGCGTAGAAGCGCCGCCGCACCAGCAGCACGCTCAGCAGCACGATGTACGACGCGCGCAACCGCTCGAACGCGTGATTGAAGCCGTGATGGAGGCGCGCGAAGCGCGACGCGCGCGCATCGGTGTCGTGGGTCTGCGCTTCGCGGAACAGCAGCATCGCGAGCGTCGGCACGAGCGTGCGCGACAGCACGTAGGACGCGAGCATCGCGAACACCACCGCTTCGGCGAGCGGCACGAACAGGTAGCGCGCGACGCCCGTCAGGAAGAACATCGGCACGAACACGATGCAGATGCAGAGCGTCGACACCAGCGCCGGCACCGCGATCTCGCCCGCGCCCTCCAGAATCGACTCGCGCAGGCCGGTGCCGAGGTGCAGGTGGCGCTCGATGTTCTCGATGGTCACGGTCGCGTCGTCGACCAGGATCCCGACCGCGAGCGCGAGCCCGCCCAGCGTCATGATGTTGATGGTCTCGCCGAGCGCCGACAGCACGAGCAGCGACGTGAAGATCGACAGCGGGATCGAGATCGCGATGATCAGCGTGCTGCGCCAGTTGCCGAGGAACAGCAGGATCATCATCGCGGTCAGCAGCGCGGCGATCAGCGCTTCGTGGATCACCCCCTGGATCGCGGCGTCGACGAATACCGACTGGTCGAACAGCGGGGTGATCTTCAGGTCCTCGGGCAGCGTGCTCTCGACGGACGGCAGCAGCGCCTTCAGCGAGTTGACGACCTGCAGGGTCGACGCGTCGCCGTTCTTCAGCACCGATACCAGCACGCCGCGCTGCCCGTCCTTGCGCACGATGTTGGTCTGCGGGGTGAAGCCGTCGCGCACGTGCGCGACGTCGCCCAGATAGAGGGTGGTGCCGTTGACGGTCTGGATCGGGATGCGGTTCAGCTCCGCGATGGTGTCGGGCGACGCATTGGTGCCGATCTGGTATTCGGTCTGGCCGATCTTCGCGGTGCCGGTCGGCAGCACCAGGTTCTGCGCGTTGACCGCGTTGACGATGTCGGCGGGCGTCATGCCCTTCGACATCAGCGCCTGCGTGTCGAGATCGACCGAGATCACCCGGGTTCGCCCGCCGTACGGATAGGGCACCTGCGCGCCGGGGATCGTGATCAGCTGCGGCCGCAGGAAGTTCATCGCGATGTCGGCGAGCGACTGCTCGGACAGCGACGGACTGGACAGCCCGAGCTGGATCACCGGGATGCTCGACGCCGAGTAGCTGATGATGAGCGGCGGCGTCGCGCCCTGCGGCATCTGCCGGACGATCGCCTGGGCGGACGACACGGTCTGCGCGATCGCGGTCTGGGTGTTCGCGCCCGGCTGCAGGAACACCTTGACGATCGCGATGCCGGGCAGCGTCTGCGATTCGATGTGCTGGATGTTGCTGACGGTGGTGGTCAGCGTGCGCTCATGGACCGACGTGATCCGGTCGCTCATCTCCTTCGCGGACAGGCCGGTGTAATTCCAGATCACGCTGATGACGGGGATGTCGATCGACGGCAGCACGTCGGTCGGCGTGCGCGTCAACGCGAGCGGCGTGGCCAGCAGGATCATGATGGCCATCACGATGAACGTGTAGGGGCGCCGGAGCGCGAGATTGACAATCCACATGGAGGCGGCAGGTGTGGTGGGGAGGCGGGCGGCGCCTCACGAGGAATGGCTTCGCATGATAGAGAACCGCCCCGGGCGAATGGCTGACGCCAAAATGGCGGAATTGTCAGGTAGCGTTCGCGGCGGGCCGGATCGGGCCGCGCGCGTCAGATCTGTTCCATGCCGACCGCGGCGAGCCGTGCCGGATCGACGACCGTGATTTGGTTATAGGCGATCCGCAGCACGCCGAGACGTTCGAGATTCTGCAGCGCTTGATTAATCCGCTGGCGCGACACGCCGACCAGCATGCCCAGCTCCTCCTGCGAGATCGCGAGCGTCGCGCCGGTGTCGGGGTACAGCGCCGGATTGAACAGCTGGGCGAGCGACTGCGCGACCCGGGCATCGACGTCGAGCAGGCGGCTGTTCTGGATCGACGCGATGAATTCGCCCATCCGGTTGTTCAACTGACGAATCACGAAGCCGGAGAACGGCAGGCTGCTGTCGAGCAGCGTGTGGAAGGTGGCGGTCGGCACGTAAAGTATCAGCGAGCGCTGGATCGCGATCACGTCGTATTTGCGCAGTTCCCGCTTGATCGAGCTGCCTTCGCCGAACCAGCCGCCGGACGGGACGCCGGACAGCGTGCAGCCCCGCCCCGACGCGTTGTAGATCGAGAGCTTGACGAGCCCCTGGCTCACGCCGATCCAGTAGTCGGACGGCGCCTGCCGGCGCGCGACCCAGTCGCCGGCCTCGCGGTACTCGGCATGCGATTGCGCGACGACGAGCGCCCGGTGTTCGGGCGCGAGCGCGTTGAACCAGCCGCATTGCGCGAACAGCGCGGGCAGCGCGGCGGCGGCGATCCGTTCGGCGGGCGTGCACGAAGGCGGGGACGGCGAGGCTTGGGCTGCGTCGGACATGAGACAGGGTTTGCGAGGATAGGGATTACACGAAGTCGCGGGGGGCGAGTCTGTCGTTTCGATGACAGACGGCCCACAATGGCCGCGGGTAGGCTACGGCGCATTGAATCATATTTGAAAAACAACGGGGCGCCCCGCCCCGCGGGAGACGCATCATGACGCAGGGATTCGACGAAGGGCTGGACCGGCGCGACGCCAACTACGTGCCGCTCACGCCGATCGATTTCATCGCGCGCGCGGCGGAGGTGTACGGCGAGCGGCCGGCGGTCGTGCACGGCGACGTGCGGCGCACCTGGCGCGAAACCTATGCGCGCGCCCGGCGGCTCGCGAGCGCGCTGCGGCGGGCCGGCATCGGGCGCGGCGACACCGTCGCGGCGCTGCTGCCCAACATCCCGGCGATGATCGACGCGCACTTCGGCGTGCCGATGGCGGGCGCGGTGCTGAACGCGCTGAATACCCGGCTCGACGTGCCGTCGATCCTGTTCATGCTGCGTCACGGCGAGGCGAAGCTGCTGATCGTCGATACCGAATACGGCGAACTCGCGCAGCGCGCGGCGCTTGAACTGCCTGAACTGCGGATCGTGAGCGTCGACGATCTGCTGCCGGCCGATCCGGTCCGGTTTCGCGGCGCGACCGACTACGAGGCGTTTCTGCTCGGCGGCGATCCCGAATTCGCGTGGACGCCGCCCGCCGACGAATGGGAGGCGATCGCGCTGAACTACACGTCGGGCACGACGGGCGAACCGAAGGGGGTGGTCTATCACCATCGCGGCGCGTATCTGGCGGCGCTCAGCAATATCCTCGAATGGGACATGCCGAAGCACGCGGTCTACCTGTGGACGCTGCCGATGTTTCATTGCAACGGCTGGTGCTTTCCGTGGGCGGTGGCGGCGCGCGGCGGGGTCAACGTGTGCCTGCGCAAGTTCGATGCGCAGCGCGTGTTCGAGCTGATCCGGACCGAGGGCGTCACGCACTACAGCGGCGCGCCGATCGTCCAGAGCGCGATCGCGAACGCGCCCGCCGCGTGGCGCGAGGGGATCGCGCACACGGTGCATGCGCAGGTCGCCGGGGCCGCGCCCGCGCCGGCCGTGATCGCGAAGATGAAGGAGATCGGCTTCGAGCTGACCCATGTCTATGGACTGACGGAGACTTACGGACCCGCGTCGGTTTGCGCGAAGCAGGCGCAGTGGGATGCGCTCGGCGACGACGAGGCGGCGCGACTCAACGCGCGGCAGGGCGTGCGCTATCACCTGCAGGCGGGCGCGACCGTGCTCGATCCGGATACGCTAGCGCCCGTGCCGGCCGACGGCGAGACGCTCGGCGAGATCATGTTCCGAGGCAACCTCTGCATGAAGGGCTACCTGAAGAATCCGCACGCGACGGACGAGGCTTTTCACGGCGGCTGGTTCCATACCGGCGACCTGGGCGTGCTGATGGCGGACGGCTACATCCGGATCAAGGACCGCCGCAAGGACATCATCATCTCGGGCGGCGAGAACATCTCGAGCATCGAGGTGGAGGACGCGCTGTACCGGCATCCGGCCGTCGCGGTGGCGGCCGTGGTCGCGCTGCCGGATCCGAAGTGGGGGGAGGTGCCGTGCGCGTTCGTCGAGCTGCGCGACGGCATGCAGGCGACCGAGGCGGAGATCATCGCGCATTGCCGGCTGCTGCTGGCGAGCTTCAAGCTGCCGAGGGTCGTGCGCTTCGGCGAACTGCCGAAGACGGCGACCGGCAAGATCCAGAAATTCCAGCTGCGCACGCTGGCGAGTTCGGCGGCGGCGATCGATCTGGCGGGCGACGGCGGCAAGTCCTAGCCGGCGCGCCGCCGCCGCGCGCATCAGTGCAGCACCAGCCAGCCGATCACCAGATAGCGGGCGGTCTTCGCGATCGCGACGATGAACAGGAAACTCGGCAGCGGCTCGCGCATCACGCCGGCGATCATCGTCAGCGGGTCGCCGATCACGGGCGCCCAGCTGAGCAGCAGCGTCCATCGCCCGTAGCGGCCGTACCAGCGCTCGGCCCGGGCGAGCGCCGCGGGCTTGATCGGAAACCAGCGCCGCTCGCGGAAGTGTTCGATGAAGCGGCCGAGCACCCAGTTGATCGTCGAGCCGACGACGTTGCCGATGCTCGCCACCGCGATCAGCAGCCAGGCGGGCTCCTTGCCGGCGATCAGCAGGCCGGCCAGCAGCGCTTCGGATTGCAGGGGGAACAGGGTCGCCGCGATGAGCGACACGGCGAACAGGGCGCCGTAGGTGAGAAGGGTGGACATCGGGGGAGTTTAACCGGTTGTCGGTGGGCTCTCGAGCTGACTCGACCTCCCCGGCTGCGGTAGACACGCCTGGCGCAGGATTGCTCCGAATACTGGTTGGGTGAACAAATTCAAACGAAGATGTAGCTGCACTCCAATTAATTTTCTTCCCACAACCCCAGATTGCCGAGGCTCGCCGCGAGCTTGAGCCGGGCGGTGCGCCACTTCGAGACGGCCAGTACGCGCTGCTTCTGCGCATCGGTCAGCGCCGTCTGCGCGTTCAGCAGTTCGGTGAAGGTGCCGACCCCCGCCTTGTA